>CP126168.1:660555-990833 GCA_032881465.1 Parvibaculaceae bacterium PLY_AMNH_Bact1 | reverse complement strand
GACCGACCCACGGGTGACCTATTGGGAACCGGCAAAGTGGGTTGCCAAACTGCGCGCGCATTCAACCAGCGGCAATGCCATTCTGTTCAAGACCAATATGGATGCAGGCCATGGAGGCGCTGCCGGGCGCTTTGAGCGGCTCAAGGAAACCGCTCTTGTCTATGCGTTTGCCCTCGCCATCCACGGATTGACGTGAGAGGCCTGCACATTCAACGCGTTTCCGGACGGTGAACCGTTAAACACTTCACCTGGAAACGCTTAGACAGGCTTGTCGCCAATAATCGTCACCCGCTCCATGCGCCGTTCAGCCGGCCAATAGTCGGAGACGGCATAGTGCTGTGCGGAGCGATTGTCCCAAAAGGCAATGGAGTTGTTTTCCCATTTGAATCGGCACTGATATTCCGGGATGGCCGCGCGGGCATAGAGGAACTGCAACATGGCGTCTGACTCAGCGCGGTCCCAGCCTTCAATGTACTGGGTGAAGGCGATGTTCACATAGATGGATTTACGTCCGCTTTCGGGATGTGTACGGATCACCGGATGATGTGGGTTCGGGTATTTTTTATTGTAGACCTCGATTTCCTCGTCAGAGAGGCCTTTCTTTCGAAGCCCTGCGCGGAAATTTGCAAAGTCGTGCACCGCGATGGCGCCATCAAGCTTTTCCTTCAGGTCATCGGAAAGGTCGTCGTAGGCCATTTCCATATTGGCAAAGAGCGTGTCTCCTCCTCTTTCCGGGACTTCGCGGGCCCGCAGAATAGACCCAAGAGACGGTTCCAAGCGCCAGGTCACGTCAGAGTGCCAGGTGTTCTCCCGTCCCTTATTGTCTTTGTTGTGGAAGATCTTCAGGACTTCCGGGTTCTCTGCATTCTGCGGCCCGAAAGGATGGACTTCCAAATCGCCAAACTTTCTGGCGAAGTCCAGATGCTGGTCCGTCGTGATCTCCTGATCACGGAAGAAAAGCACCTTATAATCAACGAGTGCCGCGCGCAGTGCTGCAGACAATTCATCGCTGACAGGCTTCGTCAAATCGACCCCGTAAACGGTGGCCCCAATGTTGGGGCTCAACGGATCAAATGTCAGCCCTAAGGCTTCTGCATCTCTAATTGCCGCTGGTGCATTCATTGCCGGTGTCCTCCCCAGGATCTAGCTCATTGGCACTGATCAATTTCAAATCTCAGTCTGCCGCGCGTTGACGGATGCTGCTCTAAAATGATTTACTAATTCCACATAGTGGAATTCTTAAACTGGTCGCACATGGCAGAAAGAAATATTGAATCACTGACGCGTGGCCTCACCGTCGTCGAGGCCCTTAATCGGCGCGCCTATACAACGCTTGCGGAGCTTCATGACGATACGGACCTCCCAAAATCCACCCTCGTGCGTTTGCTCGACACGCTGATCTCAGCTGGCTACGCCCGGCGGATATCCAGGAGTGCAGGCTACTGCCTGACAGACCGAGTAACCCTGCTCGCCGGAGGGTTTCAAAGCTCCGACCAGATTGTGGAAGCCTCGCGCGCTCATCTTAGAGCTGTGACACGTGACCACAAATGGCCGCTTGCCATTGCCACGCTTGATGGGGATGCCATGCAGGCGCGCTATAGCACGCTCTCCCATTCGCCCTTCGCGCTCGACCGTATTTACATTGGTCGCCGCATTCCTCTACTCATCTCCGCTATGGGGCGCGCCTATTTCGCTTTCTCTTCTGAGGAGACACGCACACTCTTGCTGGCGACGTTACAAGGGACGGGACGAGAGACAGACCGCGCTGCATTGGACGAAAAATACATCACGCGACTGATAGAAACCGTGCGCAGCGATGGATATGCCGTGTCCGGCCCGGTTCAGGATGATCGCGCCTTTGGCCTCGCGGTGCCGGTTTTAAAAGATGGCGAAGCGCAAGCAGCCATTACCATGCGCTTTATCCGCTCCGCGATCACCCCTGCAGATGCCGCCAAACAGTTCATCCCCATTCTGCGGGATACGGCACGCGCCATAGCAGCTGAAATCTGACGCTGGAGGCCTTGCTTTGCCGCGTTTTCGAACCATAAAAGTCTGCAACTTTTATTGAAAACGCTAACTAACCCTCCTCAACCGGTGTGATGGTGATGCTCACTTCGCCTGGCCCTTCCGGTGTCACAGTGACTTTCTGAGCGATGGCGTCATAGTCCGCTGTACCGCCATCCACAGAAAGGCTGTAGCCGTCCGGGTATTGCAGGACCGGCACAAATACTGTCGCCTCCCCGCTTCCTTCAGGCTGGTAGCGCGAGACAAATTCTCCCGTATCAAGCGTGAATTTGGTTTCCAAAGGGGTGCCCTTACATGCCTGAAGATAGGGCCTTACAAACCCTTTCAGCGCGCGGCCACCGGAATTGATATCCGTCGGATCATCTTGCTGATCCCGGCTGAAGATCGACAGGTCTTCCTGGTTCCAGCCGTCGCCAACGGCCAAATCGTTGGAGTTTGATGCCGTATAGTTCCATTGAGTTGAACTGAGATGCATTGCATCTAACGCATTGTAGAGGAACTCCAGCGCCATGATGTGAGGCTTCCACGGTTCCTCTGAGCGATCTCCCTCTGCCCAGGCTTGATACGCCGCGGCCCCCGCCAGATCATAGGGCGTGCCGCATTCGCCAATCAGCGTAGGTGCGCCAGTGCCACTGTTCAGGGTACGTCCCGCGTTTTGAATGTTGGAGAGCTGGCGGCGATAATGCGCTTCAATCTCCTCTCGACCGTTCAATGTCTTGCCGGAAAATGGGTTGACGGCGGTCGGAAACATAAACTCTTTGGTTGAGAGGAGCGCAATGTCATACCAGTGCGATGCGTTCACCGTGCGATCCGGTGTGTCTACTGGGAAGGCACCTCCTAGCAAACCCGTGAAGGGATCGAGTTCTGCAAAGATCAGCCAGTCATCACGCACGGCGCGGACTTCCTTTGCGACCTTGTCGAAAAACGGCGCCATATAGTCATCTTCCAGATCGACTTTACGTCCATCGACAGATTGGAAGAAGTCCTCTCTGAGAGGTTCAACACCTTCATTGGTACGGCGATAAGCCCCTGCCTTTTCAAACGGGTCTTCTGCACCGGGAAGCCAACAATTGACATTGCCCGGATTGACCTGCCTGTCTTCTGTGACAACAGACGCCATGTGCTCCAGTGAAAACTCAAGCTGGGGGACGGAGCGGGTGACACCGCGCGCAACAGCCAGACCGTCGAGGGCTGACCAAGCAGGTCCTGGCGTTGCAATGCGTGGGTTCTCCTCCGTCTTCCCCACATGCTGGTAGGAGAGACGCTGCCCTACAAAGCCAGTGCCCGGCTCATTCAGCGTGTCAAAGCCGATTACATTGGGCAGATCCTTTACCCGTTTCGCGATCTCCACCAGACAGCCCGCATAATGCGCCTGCAAATAGTCCTGTACGTTCTGACCATCAATGATCATGTCGGGGGCGAAGTCACGGCCTGCAAAAAACAATGTCCACATGATGCCGTTGGCAGGCAGACGATAGTTTTGCGCCCAGGTCATGGTGGGGTAATTGTCTTCCTGACGACCACCGCGCGCATAATCATATTTGTATTGCATGACATGGGCAGCGCCTGCCTCATGGAATTTTGTGAAGTCGAGACCCACCTTTTCAAAGATCCAGGCAGGCGCGCCATCGCCACCGGTCATCCGGCTCCAGACATCCTGATGAAAGTCGACAAAGACATAGAGACCATACTCGCCTGCCCGGCGACAGAGTTCTGCGTAGTAGTCGAGATAGTCCGTGTCATAGTCGCGGGGGCCTGCATGCTCCACAGCTTCCCAGGTTGTCAGCAGTCGAAGGCAGTTGAAGCCCCAAGCTGCAAGGCGTGAGAAATGCTCATCGGCTTCGTCCATGGGGAACGGCCGGCCAACAAAAGACACGGTACGATGATCTGAGAAATCTGTTGGATGATTGGTACCGCCGTCGGGGTACGGCATTTTGCAGTCACCGCCGAGATTGACCCCACGCAAAATAACTTTGCGCCCCTCCGCATCGATGAACCATGACCCGTCAATGCCGATTCTTGGTAATGCCACCCTCTGTCTCCCGTCATACGGTTTTTGTTTTGTTGGCACGCATCAAACAGGAAAGATGCCCGCGCCGCAATCGTAACTGTGACTTGTCAATCGCCCGTCAGTCACCCATTCTGCGGCCCTTACTATTTCAGCAGGTGGTTTTCCATGAGCAACGCGTCCCTTCTTCCCTTGCCCGCACACCCTGACGGGGTTGCCTGGCCCACCAATGACTGGGCAAGTGCAGAACCAAAGGCTGGGGTCGATCGGGCAAGACTCGACGCTCTTGTCGATGATGGATTTGGCGCCCAAAACGGCCCTGACATGGGTGAGACGCATGCGCTGCTGGTCGTCCAACATGGCAAGATTGTTGCTGAGCACTACGCACAAGACTTCACCGCCACCTCAACCTTTCCTTCCTGGTCAAAAGCAAAAAGCATCACGCAAGCGTTGGTCGGGATTCTGGTGCGGGACGGCAAGATCGATATTCACGCAAAGGCCGATGTGCCCGAATGGGAAGACCCTTCAGACCCGCGGCACTCAATCACGCTGGATCAGTTGCTGCGCATGTCCAGTGGCTTGGCCTTTCGAGAAGAATATACAGACCAGGCACCGTCCGATGTGATCGAAATGCTTTGGGGCGCGGGCAAAGAAGATACGGGCGCATTTGCTGCCTCCTTTGATCTTGAACACCCCGTTGATTCTTACTGGTCCTATTCCAGTGGCACGACCAACATTGTCGCGCGGTGTGCGGCGCGAACACTTGGTGCAACGGGCCCTGAGTTCGAGAAATTCATGCGGGATGAACTTCTTGATCAGATCGGCATGAAGAGTGCTGAACCAAAGTTTGACGATGCAGGCACCTTTATCGGCTCATCCTTCTGTTTCGCAACTGCACGGGATTTCGCAAAGTTCGGGACGCTTTATCTGCGAGATGGCGTCTGGGACGGAAAACGCATTCTGCCGGAAGGTTGGGTGGACTATGCCCGCACACCCACGGCTCAAACACCGCAAATGCTGACAGATGACGGACCCTATGGCGCGCACTGGTGGCTGGAACGGGGTGGGCCGGGGAGCTTCTCCGCCAACGGGTTTGAAGGACAATTCACCATTGTCGTGCCTGATTGCGACCTTGTCCTGGTGCGCCACGGCAAAACAGATGCAAGCCTCGGCCCCAATATGAAAGCCTGGATGGCCGATGTGGTCGATTGTTTTCGGAGTTGAAGGAGAGCGCTTCCCCTATTGCCGCAAACGTTTAAGATCACCCCAACCAGAATTCACAGCGGGGAACTCTCATGAACGCGGAAACACCTTTTACAACACCTGAAGATGTCGGGCTCGACAGTTCCAAGCTTTCGAACATTCCCAGCTATTTCGGTTCTTATGTGGAGACGGGCAAGCTGGCTGGCGTCTCAACGCTTGTGGCGCGAGGCGGCAAGATTGCACATTTCGAAACAGTCGGCGAGCGGGACCGCGAGAACTCACTTGCGATGGAAAAAGACACGATCTTCCGTATCTATTCCATGTCGAAGCCCATCACCTCTGTTGCCTTAATGATGCTCTATGAGCGCGGACTCTTTCAGCTTTCCCATGAGGTGCATCGCTACATTCCTTCCTTCAAGAAATTGCAGGTCTGGGACGGCGGCACGTTTGACGATTACCGCACCAAACCCTGCGAACGGGCGATGACGATCCGGGATCTTCTGACGCACACATCCGGTCTCACCTATGGTTTCATGCATGTGCATCCTGTCGACAAGATCTACAGGAAGAACGGTATTGAGGGTGCGGCCACCGCCAATGGCATGAACCTGGAAGAATTCTGTGATGCGCTTGCGGACATTCCCCTGCTCTTCTCTCCTGGCACACAGTGGAGCTATTCCGTCGCAACAGATGTTTGTGGTCGATTGGTAGAAGTCCTCTCTGGTCAGCCGCTCGACAAATTTCTGCAGGAACATATCTTCGGCCCGCTCGGCATGGTCGATACGGGCTTTATGGTGCCTGCGGACAAGCTTTCGCGTTTCGCGGCAAACTACGAGAAAGACCCAAAGACCCGCGAGGTTCGCCTCTTTGATCCTGGCAGCGACAAAAGTACCTATGCCACACCGAAACCCTTCTTCTCCGGCGGTGGCGGGCTCACGTCGACAATGACCGACTATTGGCGTTTCTGTCAGATGTTCCTGAACGGCGGAGAGCTGGACGGGGTCCGTATACTCTCGCCGAAGACAGTCGACTATATGACCCTCAACCACCTGCCGGGTGGCAAGACCATGCCGGAAATGGATCAATCCGCGTTCTCTGAGACGGGCTCTGAGGGCACCGGCTTCGGCCTCGGATTCTCTGTCATCATTGATGCTGCCGAGGCGCAGGCCGTGACATCAGAGGGCAATCACTCCTGGGGCGGCGCGGCGTCTACCTATTTCTGGATTGACCCGCAGGAAGACCTGATCGGCATCTTAATGACCCAGCTTATGCCATCGCGAGCATATCCGCTGCGACCACAGATGCAGCAGCTGGTTTATGGGGCGCTTGTCGATTAGACCGACCGTAAGCGAGACGTCATGGCAGATAAAACCTTAAGCGATGCGGCGCAGGCATCGCTTAATAAACATGCGGCTGATCCTGTGGCGCTTGCCGCGCATGACAACGCATGGGCGGACCAGTTTGAGAAACTGGCATTGCAAATGAAGACTGCCTGTGGCGATAAGCTCGTTACCATTCATCATATTGGCAGCACGAGCGTGCCGGGGCTTGCCGCCAAGCCATTGATCGACATGATGCCGGAACTCCGCCACCACGAAGAAGGGCCCGCGCTCGCTCCCTTACTGGAACCATTGGGGTTCATTTATTTCGGTGCCTATGGGATCGACGGGCGGCACTTTTTTCGCCGAAAAGGCGATGTGGATGTGAATGTGCATATGTTTGAGACAGGCCATATTGAGATCGAACGGCATGTGGTTTTTCGTGATGCGCTCAGATCCGACACAAAACTGCTGGAAGCCTATCAAGCCTTGAAAGAAGAGTTGGCTGCGCGTTTTCCCAATGATGTGGATAGTTATGCCCGGTCGAAGAGTGACTTCATTGAAAGTGTCCTTCGCGAGCTTGGTGCGCCAGAACGGCCCGGCGGACCAGATAAGTAATGCCTTTATGGATCCCCATCACCATCGCAGCTGCCTTCCTGCAGAATTTGCGCTCAGCCCTTCAGCGACAATTGGCGCAGGATCTCACCGCCACCAGCGCCACTTATGTCCGCTTTCTCTTCGGTCTGCCCGTGGCCATCGTCTATTTGTGGATCTTGCTTGCAACCTCGAAGGTCAGCCTCCCCACGCCAGCGCCTGACTTTTTTCTCTATGCGACGGTCGGCGGCGTTGCGCAGATTATCGGAACCGTCCTGCTCGTCGCCCTGTTCGCGCACCGCAACTTTGTCGTGGGCACCACCTATTCCAAAACGGAAACAGTCCAGACCGCGCTGTTTGGTATTTTCGTCTTCGGCGAAACCATCACGCTTGGTGCAGGCATCGGCATTGCTGTGAGCCTTGTTGGTGTGATTGCCATCTCAATGGCACGAACAGAAGCCTCTCCGTCGGCGCTTATCACGTCGCTCACCGAGCGAGCGGCGCTGATGGGGATCGGGTCCGGCGCTGCCTATGGCGTGGCAGCGGTCTGTTACCGGGCGGGCTCCCTCTCTCTTGGTATGGACGGGTTCCTGGTCCCGGCTGCGATCACCCTTACGGTCGTTCTCACAATCCAAACCTTGCTCATGACGGGCTGGTTGTTGTGGAAAGACCGCGCTTCGCTCGTCGCGACGTTGAAGAACTGGCCCGCCTCGCTTGCCATCGGTATCTCAGGCGCGCTGGGATCCATTGGCTGGTTTACCGCGATGACACTCCAGAACGCCGCTTATGTCCGCGCACTCGGCCAGATTGAACTTGTCTTCACTTTTGCGGTGTCCTGGTTCTGGTTTCGGGAACAGGCGAATGCAAAGGAAGCGGCAGGCGTGTTGTTGATTATCGTTGGCCTTATTGTATTGGTTCTGGGAACCTAGCTTAAACAGGTACATCTCCGGCGATGGTGGTGCGATGCATGACCCGCAAATGTCCGTCATAGCCGCCATCGGCAAGATGCAGACAGCATCGGTTATCCCAGAGGGTGAGCATGTTCTGTTGCCACTTGTGGCGGTAGACATATTTGTCTTGAACCATATGGACAAAAAGCTCGCCCAGCAGTTTCTGTGCCTCAGCTTCGTCCATCCCATCAATACCGATTGTATAGGTGGGGCTGACAAAGAGGGCCTTGCGGCCTGTCACCGGGTGCGTGCGCACAAGGGGGTGAAGCTGCTTCGTTTCCGCCTTGGTCGATGAAATGATTTTCATCGTGCGCTTTTCGGTCTCCTGAGCGAAGAGCCCTTTCGACCCGTACGGGAGGATTGCACTGTGGATGGCCATCAGACCCTCGAGCCGCGCTTTCATCTCGTCGGACAAATCGTCATAGGCGCGCCTGCCATCCGCGTAGAGCGTGTCGCCGCCAACAGGTGGAGTGACTTCAGAGTGCAAGATTGTGCCTGCAGGAGGTGTCTCCTGAAAGCTCCAGTCGGAATGCCAACCCGCGCCGAAATTGGTCGCTTTTTCATCTGGCTCGCGCCGCAATTCGAGCACGTGCGGGCGGCCTTCCATGGATTTGATGAACGGGTCTTCGCCAAACTCGCCAAACTGCAGCGTAAAGGCTTCCAGCTCATCCAAGGTGAGGGGCTGATCAGGAAAATAGATCACGCCGTGGGCCGCCCAGGCATCTTTCACCTCCTGCAGTGTCTCCGGCGGCAGGGGCTTTGAGATATCAAGGTCTGTGATACCGGCGCCAAACCCATCTGGATTTGCGTCTACCCGGATCGATTGAAAATCTGAAACCTGTGTTTGCGCCATAAGACCCTCCCTCTTGATCCATGCCAGTGTGCACGTTCAGATCGCGCCGTCAGTGACAAAGCACGTCAAGATAATGACATAAAGCGTCATTACCCTTGACGTTTTCTGTTCCTACCTATTCAGTGGGTCCATGGTAAACCCTCAGACAATATCTGTGGGGTGGATGAGCGCGGCGATTGATCAGCTTGTTGCCCATGGACTTGATCGGACGGCCCTTGTTGCAGAACTGGGCGAACTCCCCACGGCATCCGGTCTGCCAAACCGGCAATTGCAGCTAAACCTTGCGCGGCGTCTTTGGCATCTGGTGGCAGATCTCAACGATGATCGGTTGCTCGGCCTGAAGGTTGGGGCGGCACTTCCGCTGCAAGCAACCAACATCGTCTCACTTGTGATGTTGCACAGTCCAACAGTCACCGACATGATCAGCAACGCCCGTACCTATCAGGGATTGGTCAGCAATAACGGTTTTTATTCCGCCCGCACGGTCAAAGACGGACTAGATACGGTTTACCGAGCAGAACCTGCAGCGATCCTGTCACACCCACTTCAAATAGACTCAATTCTGTCTGTCACCCTGTCTCTTATGCATCACGCTGGTCTTCCCGAAATTCGTCCAGAATTTGTTCGCGTCACGGCGCCTGATCGCTCGCTTCAATCAGCATATGAGACCTTCTTCCGCTGTCCGGTTGAAATGGGCAGTAGCGAGCCTGGCTATGTCTTGTCCAATAAAAACCTCAAACGCGAAGTCCCCCATGCGGACGCCGCTCTACTGGCTGCGCTGCAAGCGCATGGAGACACGCTTCTCAAAGCACAACAGAGACTCGATCAGCTAGGGTTCACCGTCCGCACCGCGATCACCGCGCGAGGGTCCCATCGCGTGACCTGCGCTGAGGTTGCAGATGACCTGGGTCTGGGCGTGCGTACCTTACAACGCCGCCTCGCCGAGGCAGGCACCACCTTTCGACGTCTTTGTGAAGAAGCCTCTATGGAAGAAGTAGAGCGTCTTCTTCAACAGACAGACATGCCCGTCACTGAAATTGCCCACCGACTTGGATATTCAGAACCCAGCTCCTTTTCGCGTGCCATCTTCAATTGGTACGGCATGCGCCCGTCGGCTCTGCGCGAGAATGCCAAGTCGCTCGCCGGTGCATAAAAGGGCCCGGCATTTCTGCCGAGCCCTTCCTCAACCACTTGCTCAGATTACTCAGCGGCTTGAGCGCTTGCTTTGCCGGACATACCGCCAAGGCGGCTGGCGATAATGGCTTCCGCCTCTGTCACGATACGGGAGATGAGTTCTCCGCATGTCGGCACATCATGGATCAGCCCCTGAACCATGCCGGCGGACCAGATGCCGTAATTCGGATCGCCCTCTTCATAGACGACCTTCCCGCGGGCTCCTGCAACCAAATGAGCAATGTCTTCAATCTTGGCATTGCCCTTGCGCTCAATCGCAACCACTTCCTGGCTCACGTCATTACGCGCAACACGCGCTGTGTTGCGAAGAGTGCGGAAGATAAGGTCAGTTGCGCGCTCGTCATTCTCGACAATCTGCTCTTTCACCTTCTGATGGATCGGTGATTCAGCCGTGGCCATGAAGCGCGTGCCCATGTTGATGCCCTCGGCACCGAGCGCCAGTGCTGCCACGAGGCCGCGTGCGTCGCCAAATCCGCCGGAAGCGATCATGGGGATTTTGACCTTGTCCGCTGCCGCTGGAATGAGAATCAAGCCGGGAATGTCGTCTTCCCCTGGGTGCCCCGCACATTCAAAACCATCGATGGAAATGGCATCTGCCCCCATCTTCTCAGCTTTCAAAGCGTGACGGACAGCGGTGCATTTGTGGATGACCTTTACGCCGGCTTTTTTGAATTCAACGATGTGATCTGCCGGGTTGTTGCCCGCGGTTTCCACAATCTTCACACCGCTGTCGATGATGGCCTGGCGATATTCTTCGTAAGGTGGCGGCTTCAACGCTGGAAGGATCGTGAGGTTCACGCCAAAGGGCTTGTCAGTCAGGCCCTGACATTTCTTGATCTCTTGTGCGAGGTCTTCAG
Source organism: Parvibaculaceae bacterium PLY_AMNH_Bact1 (assembly GCA_032881465.1). Taxonomy (NCBI): domain Bacteria; kingdom Pseudomonadati; phylum Pseudomonadota; class Alphaproteobacteria; order Hyphomicrobiales; family Parvibaculaceae; species Parvibaculaceae bacterium PLY_AMNH_Bact1. The sequence goes on along the minus strand of CP126168.1, from coordinate 979,830 downwards.
GCGTCGGCTGCGTGAGCGCTGTAATAAAGCCGAGGCCGCCACCATTGGCGACACCCGCCACAAGTTCTGCGCGACCAACCCACTGCATCCCACCCTGGGCGATTGGGTGTTCGACACCGAACAATTCCGTAAATCTTGTTTTGAGCACGATTGTCTCCCCTGTTCGTCGGCATTCCGTCAGTTCTTATGTCTGCTTCAGGCCGCCCCATAAAAATCGATGCCTCAGATTTAGCAAATAGAGGCCGCTGATGCATCCCTCCTCATTTTCCTTCCCATTCTCGGGCCTTCTGGATAGCTGCACCTTGAATTTTCCGCCGGGGCGTTCCACATTACCGTTCATAATTGCACAAGAAGAGATCGCATATGAACACGGGCGCTGATTGGAACCTCTTCCGCACCTTCCTGGCCGTTGCCGACGCGGGGTCGCACTCGGCTGCGGGCCGTCGGCTCAAGCTCAGCCACGCCACGGTGGGCCGTCATATTGCCGAGTTGGAACGGCATCTCGGCCAGAAACTCTTTGTCCGTGACGCAGACGGCTACGCTCTCACACCCGCCGGTGAACATTTGAAGCATGAAGCAGATCTCATGGCATCAGCAGCTCTGCGCGCTGAACGCATTGCAGCAGCAGAAGGGGAGAGCCCCAAAGGCGTTGTTCGGGTTTCCACCGCTGCAACCCTGGCTGGATATTGGCTGATGCCGCATATGAAGGACTTCCATGCAACATTCCCGGAAATCGAAATTGAATATATGACCGATGCCTGGCCTGCCAGCGTGCGTCGCAGAGAGGCAGATATCGTCATTCGGCTCTATGGTCCGGGGCAGGAAAACCTTGTGGGAAAGAAGATCGCCCGCGTCGGTGTCGCTTTCTACGCGTCCAAGGACTATGTGGAGGCGCATGGGGTACCCTCTTCTAGGGAGGAATGGGCGTCGCATACCGTCATCGGGTTTGCGGGCGCAGCTGCAGAAACCGAGCTTCACAAATGGTCGAACCATGTGACCCGCGACGCACCTACCTGGCTGCGCTGCTCGTCGATCGCCGATCAGCTACGCGCTGTGCGGAATGGTGTGGGCATTACGGTGCTCACCTGCCTTATTGGCGACCAGCATCCCGACCTTGTGCGCATTGCGCCTGAGAAGCTGTTCAGCTCAACAGATGTCTGGCTGCTTGCCCATCCAGACCTTCGCCAAACAGAACCCGTTTCAACGGTTTTCGACTTTATCGCCCAGCGTGGCAAACAGGACCGGGATCACCTGCTTGGTCGGGTCTCCTAAATAGAGGATCAGACACAATCTGTTCAAAAAAGAACGCCTTCCTGATCATAAACGAACCTGTCACTGGGCCGGAACCGCTCTATATTCCGGCTCAACAAAGTTGAACCAGATCGCTCGGAGACTGATCCATGTCGCTACCTCCCGTCCTACAGAATTCACTGGAAATCCCGGTGGTGGGCTCGCCACTCTTCATCGTGTCGGGACCAGAACTCGTCATCGCTCAATGTAAGGCTGGAATTGTTGGGTCCTTCCCAGCGCTGAACGCGCGTCCAGAACCTGTGCTGGAAGAGTGGATCATTCGCATCAAGACTGAGCTGGCAGAATATCAGGCGGCGAACCCTGACAAGAAGGTCGCGCCTTTCGCTGTCAATCAGATTTGCCATTCCTCCAATAACCGTTTGATGCATGACATGGAGGTTTGCACGAAGCACGAAGTGCCGATCATCATCACGTCTCTTCGTCCGCCTGCGGAGATTGTTGAAGCTGCGCACTCGTACGGTGGCAAAGTGTTCCACGATGTCATCAATGTGAAACATGCCAAGAAAGCAGCTGAACAAGGCGTTGATGGCTTGATCCTGGTATGCGCCGGTGCCGGTGGTCATGCCGGTACGCTCTCCCCCTTCGCGCTCGTCCGTGAAGTGAAGGAATGGTTCGACGGCACAATCCTCTTGTCCGGGGCAATCTCTGACGGCTTTTCTGTCGCTTCAGCTTTGGCGCTCGGCGCAGATCTTGCCTATATCGGATCGCGCTTCATCTCGACGGAAGAAGCAAATGCGGATCAGGCCTACAAAGAGGCCCTGCAGAAATACGCCGCTGATGACATTATCTACTCGAACCTCTTCACCGGCGTGCACGGCAATTACCTTGCTCCCTCCATCGCGGATTCAGGCCTCGACCCGAACAATCTGCCCACTGCGGACAAATCCAAAATGAACTTTGGATCTGGCGGCAACATGAAGCAGAAAGCCTGGAAAGACATTTGGGGCTGCGGTCAGGGCATTGGCCTTATTGACGATGCGCCGCCTGTGGCAGATCTCGTTGCTCGTATGAAGGCAGAGTTCGACGAAGCCCGCGAACAGTTCAACGCGAAGGCGAGCTAACGGCTCCCACTTTTTTGAGTTACAGGGCCTCGCGGGGAACACTTTGCGGGGCTCTTTTTTTGCGTCTTCCAGCGTCGCAACCAAAAATTAACCATGAATGCCCCCGGCCGCAGCGTGCTTACGCAAAATGACGCGATTGCCTTTTTGTGAAACACCACTTTTATTTCTTTTAAGACTATCGGACTAGGCTTCCCGTCAAACCAGTTGGACCATGAGTTTGGGGACTAGTGGCATGAGGATTGTTGAACAAACACTTGCTGAGCAGATGAAATTTTCCGATCGAGAGATCGCAAAACGCAAACAGCTGTTTGATCTCAAGGGTGAAGATGTCGCCATATTACGGTCCTGCAAGACTGCAGTCGTTGAACGTTTGGATTGGGCGATTGACGAGTTCTACGCCAGGCAAATCGACGACCCGGAAATCGCCCTGATTATTGGTGATTCTGAAACACTCTCACGACTTAAAGGCGCCATGCGGAACTACATCGTCGAACTGTTTGGCGGTATTTATGACAATGACTATGTGAATTCCCGCCTGCGTGTTGGCAAAGTCCATTGGCGCATCGGCGTGACGCCAAAGTTCTTCCTCTCGGCGTTGAGGCGCCTGAATGTGGTTCTGTGTGCCATCATGGACGAAATCTCTGATACGCCGATCGAACTTCATGCGCGGAAAGAGGCGGTCCAAAAAATTCTCTTCTTCGACTCGCAGCTTGTTTTTGACACGTACATCAACGCGCTCAGCGGTGAAGTTACGGCAGCGAAAGACGAAACGGCAGCCTATGCGCGCGGCCTAGAAGAAGAGGTAGCGCGCCGCACTCACCAAATGAAAGAGCTTACCCTTACCGACGAACTCACCGGCGTGAACAATAAGCGCGCTTTTGGCAAACACGCCAAGCGGAAGATGACTAGCGCACAGCGTGCCAATCGCGAGCTGTCCCTGCTCTACATCGATATCAACGATTTCAAACTCCTCAACGACACGCTTGGACATCAGGTGGGCGACGATCTGCTGGTCAAGGTCGCGCGTCACCTTCAAGGCGCTTCGCGGGCGAGCGATATTGTCTGCCGTCTCGGTGGCGATGAGTTTTGCATTCTCATGCCGGATGCCCCCGCCTCCTCCGCACTCGACATCGCCGAACGGTTTGCGGAACTCATGTATGAAGAAGCCAGTTCGCCCTGCGGCGCCAGTGTGGGCATTGCGACGACAGGACCGACACAGTTTTGCACTGTCGAGGAGCTGGTCACCCAAGCAGACCAGAGCATGTACAGGGCCAAGCAGCGGAACAAAGGCAGCGGCAAGCCCGGCCTTGTATGCATCGACAATCCCCTGCTCTCTTCCAAGGACGCCGACAGCGACCTGGAAGACGTACAGGTACTCCAAAATGAAGCCGGTTAAGAACTGCGTCTAAACCGCCACTTTCCTGCCTGTAATGTCAGAAGATGTCCCGTTAAGGCACCCCATGTCTTCAAGAGATTGGGACAGCGCCAGGTCAAGTGACGTGTGCGGCTCTTCGCCTAAGAAGGCGACGAGCTTTGCGTTATCGAGCTCGACTGTTTCTTGCCAGAGATATCGCATCTCACGCAGTTCGCGCAGCATGCGCACGACAGGTGAAGCGAGGCGGATCATGCCCCAAGGCATTTTTTTAACCTTCATGGTCTCATCACCTGCCACCCGGGCAATGGCTTTTGCCATATCGACACCTCTCTCAAAGAAGTGCCCGCGGAAATGGAAAATGTCGTTCTCTGCCAAACGGTTTTCCTGTTCCATCAGCTGTCGAAATGTTTCGGCTAGGTCCGGCAGATAGGCCCAGGCGTGCCCTTTGCTATGCACACCCGGATAGGTAACGGATTTAATTTCTTTCCCGGGCTTCACGATCGCATTCGGCAACCAGGAGCCAGGTGCGTGTGAACCGAAGAAGTCTCCGGCCCTAACAGTGAGCGACTTGACGCCCGCATCCGCCATCATCTGCTCCATCTCTACCCGGATAGCGCCCTTGTTGGTCAGAGGATTTTGTGGAGACGCTTCAGACAACAAGGGCCAGGCATCTGGACCAAAATTATAGACATTGCCAGGGAAGAGCAGCCGGACGTTTTCAGCTTTCGCTGCAGCAATGGCGTTGGCAAGCATCGGTACTGCACGCTCACGCCATTTCTGATATCCGGGTGGATTGGCACCGTGGAAGATCGCGTCCACGCCTCTGACGGCTTTCAGCACATCTTTGGATTTCAAAGCATCGCCCTTCTGCCATTCAGCCACGCCCAGATGTTTGAACTTTTTTGCGGCCTCTTTTGGCTTTCGAGCAAGCGCCCGTACAGTCCAGCCGCCGCGGGCAAAGGCTTGTGCGACCTCACCACCTATGCCACCGGTGGCACCGATGATGAGAAGAGTCTTTGACGAGGACTGGATTGCTTGGGTCATAAGGCGAGCTCCGTTTCAGTTACCACCCCGATATATGTCCAATATATATGAATATAAATTGCCTATTAATGTGGGTTATCTATACTTTTTTGTATGGTTGAAATTGAACCAGACTGGGCACTCTATCGCTCCTTTCTCGCGGTCATGCGCAAGGGCAGTCTTTCAGCCGCCGCCACGTCGCTGAAGCTCACCCAGCCAACACTCGGGCGCCATATTGACGGCCTTGAGGCGGTGCTTGAGACAGCGCTCTTCACTCGGTCGCGCATGGGGCTCGCCCCAACGGACGCAGCCCTTGAGCTTCTCCCCCATGTGGAGGTGATGGAAGCCGCAGCCGCTGCCCTTCTGCGCACATCAAGCGGTGAAGCTGCGGAGGAACGCGGAACGGTGCGGATTACCTCAAGTGAAATTATGGGTGCGGAAGTGCTGCCGGAAATGCTCGCCCGCTTCCACATGCAATATCCCCACATAGACATTGAACTGAACCTGGATGATCGCCAGCAGGATCTGCTGAGGCGCGATGCGGACGTAGCTCTTCGAATGGCGCGGCCAACTCAGACTGCATTGGTGGCAAAACATGTCGGAGATGCGCGGGTCAATCTGTATGCCCATAGGTCCTATCTTGCCGACCACCCCTTGCCTGGCTCCCTATCAGAAATCACCGGCATGTCTATCATCGGATATGACGATAATTCTCGGATATTGGATCTCATCCGGATCGGGCAGCTTTCAGTTCCACCGAACACGTTTACGCTCCGCAGTGACTCCGAACTCGCTCAACTTGCCCTTTTGCGGGCCGGGGCGGGAATTGGGGGGTGTCAGGCCGGCATTGCGCGACGGGACGCTGATCTGCAGCCGGTTTTTCATGACCAATTCGAATTCACCATGGAAATGTGGCTTGCCTATCACGAGGACCTGAGAACCAGCAGACGCATCCGGCTCCTCGTCGACTTTCTAGCGGTTGAGCTTCAAGGCTATGCCGAGGAAAATGCCCTTTAACTGACACCATGTCCTCGCTTTGGCCTTGAGCGCCCAAAGTGCTATATCACCCCAAAGTTTCTTTATTGATTGGAGCCTCCTTATGTCTCAGGCCGCTGCCTCCGGTGACACGCAGCCCGTCGCCAACCCCAAGCTTCCCCCTTTTAACTGGGAGGACGCTCTGGGCTTTGACGATCAGCTGAGTGAAGAAGAACGGCTGGTGCGCGACAGCGCCGCTGCCTTTGCTGAAGACAAGCTAATGCCCGGCATCATAGAGGCCAACCGGCACGAAAAATTCGACCGTTCAATCATGAATCAGATGGGCGAGCAGGGCCTGCTTGGGTCAACGATTCCGGAAAAATACGGTTGTGCGGGTCTCAACTATGTCTGCTACGGCCTTGTAGCTCGGGAAGTTGAGCGGGTCGATAGCGGGTATCGCTCCGCCATGAGTGTGCAGTCAAGCCTCGTCATGCATCCGATTTATGCCTATGGCAGCGAAGAGCAACGGATGAAATATCTACCCAAACTCGCGACGGGTGAATGGGTCGGTTGCTTTGGTCTCACCGAACCAGACCATGGCTCAGATCCGGGTTCCATGAAGACCCGAGCGAAAAAGGTCGATGGCGGCTATTCTCTTTCCGGCTCCAAGCTCTGGATCACCAATTCGCCTATCGCCGACCTCGCCGTCGTTTGGGCGAAAACAGAAGACGATGTCATTCGCGGGTTCATTGTGGAGCGTGGCTTTAAGGGCTTCGAAACGCCAAAGATCGAAGGAAAAATGTCTCTCCGCGCCTCCATCACTGGCGGCATCATGCTGGACGAGTGCTTCGTGCCGGAAGAGAACCTGCTTCCCAATGTTCGAGGCCTTGCCGGCCCGTTCGGTTGTCTCAATCGCGCCCGCTATGGCATTGCCTGGGGTGTTCTGGGCGCCGCCGAATTCTGCTGGCACGCGGCGCGCACCTACACGCTGGAGCGCAACCAATTTGGTCGGCCACTTGCCGCCAATCAGCTCATCCAGAAGAAACTGGCGGACATGCAGACAGAGATCACCCTTGGTCTTCACTCCTGCCTGCAGCTCGGTCGGAACTTTGACGCCAATACGGCAGCACCTGAGTCCATTTCTCTGATGAAGCGGAACAATTGCGGCAAAGCACTCGACATCGCTCGCGTTGCCCGCGACATGCATGGGGGCAACGGCATTTCCGACGAATATCATGTGATCCGCCATACAATGAACCTGGAAACGGTGAACACATATGAAGGTACACACGATATTCATGCGCTGATCCTAGGCCGTGCCCAGACTGGCATTCAGGCATTCTTCTGAACCCGCATGGCCTCCTCTGATCTGAGCGTTTCCCGCCATAAAGGCCATGGCGACATTGATGGCACGCACGACATAGCGGTCGTGATCGACGTCATCCGCGCTTTCACTTTTGCCAAGACCGCCTTCGACAATGGCGCGGAGCGCATCCTGCTGGCTGAGGACGTCGACACCGCACACGCACTTGCCGCAGCTCATCCAGAAAGTCTTCTGGCGGGTGAAGTTGACGCACGCCCCATTGAGGGTTTTGATTTCGGGAATTCACCCGCTCAGATCGCGGGGCTCAACCTCACGGGCCGCACGCTCGTGCACCGCACCACCAATGGGACTCAGATGGCGATCAAGGCGCTGGAATGCGCGTCTCATGTGCTGGTAACAGGCCTCAGCAACGCCCAGGCGACGGCCCAGGAAATCGCTGACCTTGCCGAAGGCGGCGCCACGAAGCTCCTTCTGGTAGCAACACACCCCACGGGAGACGAGGATGTCGCCTGCGGTGACCTGCTCCTGACGCTTCTTGGGCAGGAGGGGGGCATCAGCCATGACGAGGCATTTGACCGGACCCAGGCGTCAGAAGCTGCGGGCAAATTTCTAGATCCAACACAGCCTGATTTTCCCGCAACCGATATGGTGCACGTGCTTGCCATGGACCCTCCGGACTATGCGATGCGGGTGACGCTTGAAACTGATGTCCCAACGGTCAGAAAAACCTCCCTCAAAAACGTCTGACCCCTTCCGCCGTTCACGGCACGGGTCTACACTTTTCAAACGACTCAGGCGCGGCCCGGAAAACTCCAGGTCGCGCCGTTTGCGCCTCTGGTCCCAGGTGTCGTTTGGGGGGAGAGCTTGAGGCCGCTGACCCAAAGGTCCATGCCATGTCGACCGGCGCAGACAGCCCCGGAGTCCAGCGCCAAGGTCCTCTTTGGCGCCTGTTTCCCCTGATCCAAGCGCACGCCCGGACGTTCTGGGGTGGGATGGCGCTGATCATCAATGGGCGTTTTCTGGAAGCCGGCATGCCCCTCTTGCTCGCGGGCGCCGTCGATTCACTCAATACCGATACACCTACACTCGTCTGGCCTGCCCTTGGCATTCTGGCACTCATGAGCGCGCGGTATATTTCTTTCTCCTTTGGCCGCCGTTTTGTTCGACAAGTTGGCGTTGAGGTGGCCTTTGACCTCCGCCAAAAACTCTATTGGCATCTTCAACTTCAAGGACCGCGCTTTTTCGCTGAATATTCGACCGGCGACCTGATGGCGCGCGCTATCAACGACCTTCAGCTCATCCGAATGATGATTGGTCTGGGATCGCGCCTACTGCTGGTGCTGGGTGCCTCTGGCATCATCGCTTTTGGTGTGATGCTGACTTTGTCGTCCACACTTGCGTTGATGCTTCTACCTCTTTTGCCCTTCATTGCCTTTTTTGGCTGGTTGATCGCGCGGAAGATTTTTGTTCAGTCGACCGCGGTTCAGGAAGGCTTCTCAGAACTCTCCGCCCAAGTGCAGGAAAACCTGAACGGCATCCGCACGATCCAGACCCATGCTCAGGAAGCCCGCGAGATTGACCGGCTTGAGAAGAAAAGCAGTGATTACGCAGGCGAGTTTCAGCGCCTCATGTTCTTCAACTCAGCGCTCACCTCCACCATGTTTGTGATGACGGGAGCTGCGACGATTATCATTGTCGGTTTCGGCGGATCTCTCGTCCTGGCTGGCGAGATCAGCATTGGAACATTCACGGCCTTCATATTTTACCTCGCCATGATGCTATCGCCGGTAAAGGAAGCTGGTGTCATGGTCACGCTATTTCAAAGGGCTGCCTCTGCATCTGCGCGCATTCACGCGATCCTAGATCACAGGCCAGAGATCCGAGATGCAGAAGATGCTGCGCCTTTGGACGGAGTTGGCGGAGCGCTTACCATCAAACATCTCTCATATCTGCACCCTGACCAGGAAGTTGCAGAGGATGCCTGGCCCGCTCTCAACGATGTGAGTTTCGATGTGGAGAAAGGCCAAACCGTTGCCATACTGGGGCGTGTTGGCTCTGGAAAGTCCACTTTGCTCCGACTGTTGGTTCGGCTGCTCGACCCGCCTCCCGGTACGGTCTATCTCGACGGACAGGATGTAAGGATGTTGCCCCTTGCGCAGGTGCGCCAGGAAATTTCTTTCGTGCCACAGGACCCATTCCTGTTTGCGGATCGACTGGGGCAAAATATCACGTATGACAATCCAGAGAGAACTGTTGAAGAGGTGTGGGACGCAGCAGAAGCTGCCGATCTGGGCGAGACCATCGGCACTTTTCCCGCGCAGCTCGATACGGCGGTTGGCGAACGAGGTGTCACACTCTCAGGCGGTCAGAAGCAACGCACGAGCCTTGCCCGCGGTCTCATACGCGGCGCACCCGTGCTGCTCCTGGATGATTGTTTTTCCGCCGTGGATACAGAGACCGAAGACAAAATTCTTAGGCAGCTGAGAAAACTGCGTGCGGGCCGCACGACTTTGCTCGTCTCTCACCGTGTCTCGACCGCACAGCATGCAGACAGGATTTTCATGTTGGACCAGGGGCGGATTGTTGAGGCTGGGACACATGCGAGCCTAATGGCTGCGGGTGGTTCTTATGCAGACCTTGCTCACCTACAGAGTAGAAGGGACGCGCTTAAGTCGGACCTCGACGCGCAAAACGTATCGGGAGGCGGCTCATGAGTGGCCCTCCAGAAAAAGAACGAGACTATGCAGTCTTTGACAATGACATTGAGGGGAAGCGCTTCGATTTTCAGCTTTTGCGCCGACTCTTTAGCTGGCTGAAACCTTACCGCGCGCGCGCATTGCTTGCAGTGGCCTGCGTGCTTATGGCTGCGACGGCGACCGTTCTTGCCCCTGTCATTGTCACCCGTGTTGTGATTGATGGGATGCTGCTCCCCGGCGAAGGTATGGAAGCCCCGGACATGGGGCAGACCGCTCTTGTTTCCTGGTTTTCAGATGTTGCCTCGCTTGATGCACTTCTTGCTGCCTGTGTGATCTATGGTGGCTGGGTCTTGATGGCTGGTCTGTTCGCGCATCTGTTCCGCATCCTGCTGGCCGGATCAGTCCTCTCAGGTCTTAAGGACCTGAGAAAAGATGTTTTCGCGCATCTAGAGAGGTTGCCCGCGACGTTCTACGACCGGGTCGCGGTGGGTCGGGTCATGACCCGTGTCACCAATGACATTGAGACCCTGTTCGAGCTCCTGTCCGGCTTTGGTGTGCTGATGGGAGAGTTCGTGCCTTTCTTTGTCGCTATGACCATCATGGTATCCATCAATCCGGAGTTGACCGGCATGCTGTTAGTGCTGATGCCGATAGCAGCGGTCGCGACCTACATTTTCCGAATGGCGAGCCGCAAGATCTATCGCGACATCCGCTCAAGTCTGTCCCGCCTCAATGAAAACCTCCAGGAAAACCTGTCGGGCATGGAAGTTGTTCAGCTCTATCAGCGCGAAGAGCTCAACTTTAAGCGCTATTCAGACATCAATTCAGAGAACCGTCATCAGGAGAACCGTGCGGTTGTCATTGAAAGCCTATACGGCCCCGCGATGGACAGCCTGATCTTCCTGGCAATGGCGACAATCATCTGGTTTGGCGGCGCACAAGTGGTGGGTGCAGAGGTCTCGCTTGGTAGCATCATTCTGTTCGCAAGCTTTACGGAGATGCTCTTCCGGCCAATTGTGGCCATGGGCGAACAGTGGAATGTCCTCTTCCGCGCCATGGCAAGCTGCGAACGGATATTTCAAGCGCTTGATTGGAAAGAAGCGCTGACTGAGCCCGCAACGCCCAAAGCGCTTCCAGCGCAACTCAGTGGCGCGGTCACATTCGACAATCTGAATTTTGAATATCGGTCGGGAATTCCGATACTCAAAGATGTGAGCTTCGACATAGCGCCGGGGGAGAAGATCGCAATTGTGGGCCCGACCGGGTCCGGCAAAACGACGCTCATTCGCCTGCTCTGTCGCTTCTACGACGTCGCACCGGGCGAGATCATCATTGATGGTGTCGACATTATGGATGTGGCGCCGCAAGAGGTTCGTCGCAAAGTGGGCGTCGTGCTGCAGGACTTTCATATCTTTTCCGGCAGCATCTACGACAATATCGCGCTGGGCGATCCGACGATCTCACGAGAGGCCGCTATTGAAGCGGCAAAAACAGTAAATGCAGATGCCTTTATCCGCCAATTGCCGATGGGATATGACACACCGCTGGTGGAACGCGGCCGGAATTTGAGCCACGGCCAAAGACAGCTCCTGGCCTTCGCGCGGGTGCTCGCGGTTGATCCGGACATCCTCATTCTGGACGAAGCAACGGCGAGCGTGGACACGGAAACCGAGCTCGTCATTCAGGATGCCTTGCGGAAACTGACAGAGGGACGTACGTCAATCATCATTGCCCATAGGTTGCAGACCATTCGAGAAGCAGACCGGATTGTCGTGCTGGCTCAAGGGGAGGTTCGAGAGATTGGCCCTCATGACACGCTCATGACCCAAGGGGGGCTCTATGCAACACTCTATGAGCTGCAGGTTCAGGAGACCGTCTGAGCGATAAAGTTAGCTCACCCCATCGCACTTTCTATCACCGATACAGCACGCTCAAGATCTGCATCTGACATGGCAGACCCAGAAGGAAGGCACAGGCCAGTGCGATACAAGTTGTCACTCACGCCCTTTGAGACGGACCGCGCGTTTTTGAAGACCGGTTGTTGGCTCATTGGCTTCCAAACCGGGCGACACTCCACACCTTGCTGCGCTGAGATTTGACACACTTCCTCTGGAGAGACTGAAACATCGTTCGAGGACATGGTCAGAACCGATAACCATCTGTTTGCTTGTCCATATGAGGCCTCGGGCATCATTTCAATGCCGTCACGTCCGCTGAGTCTGCCTGCGTAGACCTCGAAAATCTCTCGGCGTCGAGCCACTCGATCCCTCAGTACTTCCAACTGTCCCACCCCGACTGCTGCACAAAGACTCGGCATCCGATAATTGTAACCTGTTTCGGTGTGTTCGTAGTGGGCCACAGGTTGCCGCGCCTGCTGCGCCAAATAGCGCGCCCGGCTTATCAATTCTTCATCTGGACCGGCCAACATGCCACCGCCAGCGGTGGTCATTATTTTGTTGCCGTTAAACGAATACACGGCCAATGCCGCGCCTATGCCCGCATGACGGTCTTTATAGGTGGCGCCCATGGCCTCGGCAGAATCGACAACCACAGGCACGTCGTATTTTGCACAGATACTCACAATAGGATCGAGATCGCAGGACTGCCCATATAGATCGACCGGAATAACTGCCTTCGGCAATCGTCCATTCTGATTTGCTTTTTCCAACTCTGCGGTCAGAAGCGCCACATCGAGAGTCCATGTATCCCTCGATACATCAAGGAAGACCGGCTTCGCCCCTCGGTAAATGATAGGGGAGACGCCACCGATAAACGTCAGATCAGACACCCAAACTTCATCATCCGCCCCGACACCTAACAATCGAAGGGCGATATCCATCGCGCCAGTACCGCTTGATAACGCAACCGCAGCTGTGTGGCCCGTAAATGAACAGAACTCCTGCTCAAACCTGTCAATCATCGGTCCAGCAGGTGCCAAGAAATTGCTGTCAAAAACTTCTGAAACCAGTTCCCGCTCTCGCCCAGACATATGTGGTGGGGAGAGAAGAATTTTTGGCTGCTCACTCATGCCTTAACTCCTTGGCTGGCACCCCGACGACGGTCTGTCCCTCACCAACATTTCTTGTGACCACAGCGCCAGCGCCAACCACCGCGCCCGAACCGACGCAGACCCCAGGCATGATTGTCGCCCCTGCTCCAATGAAGGCGCTAGCCCCAACGTGAACGCCCCCTGCTAGCACAGCACCTGGTCCTACATGTGCGAAATCTCCCACCTTGCAATCGTGGTCTATACTGCATGAGGTATTGGCTATGGTGTGCTGCCCCAGTGTGGTATCGGGTTGAATAACAACACCCGCACAGATGAGTGTTCCGTCCCCCACCTCAACGCTCGCATGCACCGCGCTATCGGTATGCTTTGCCACCACCCATTTAGCATCTAATGCGCTCAGCTCTGCCCGGATTGCATTGTTTCCTATGGCAATGAAGGCACGGCGCCCTTTTTCCCGCCACCAGCCTGACGACGGCGTGGCGCATTCGATGTTAATGTCGAGCAGCTGCTGGCCGATCTTTGCAGCATCATCATCGAAAATTGCGCTAACAATCTCTCCCATAGACTGTAGCGTTGCGACCGCAACTTTTGCATGCCCGCCGCCACCTAAAACATACATACCAGCGCTCATGGATTTCCGTCCGTCCTGCGACCTGATCGTACATAATCATCGAACCGCGGCATGGTCGCATGCCCCTCAGCGCTAATCCCTTCACGGGAGGCAACTCGCCACACTGTGAGAAAAAGTATTTTCAGATCGCTAAGAAAACTCATGTTCTCAACATACTCCACATCAAGTTCAAAGCGCCGCTCCCAGGTCGTCGAATTGCGGCCACGAACTTGAGCCAATCCGGTCAATCCTGGCCGCACTTCGAGTCGGCGTTTTTCATCGACAGAATAATGCGGCAGGTATTCTGGCAAAAGCGGGCGTGGGCCGACCAAGCTCATATTGCCTTTCAGAACATTCCAAAGCTCTGGTAGCTCGTCCAGGCTTGTCGATCTGAGGAAACGCCCTAAAGGTGTTAACCTTTCGCCATCAGGCAAAAGACTGCCGTCTGCGGCTATCGCATTTCTCATCGTGCGAAACTTGATAATTTCGAACGGCACACCCGCGAAACCCGTTCGCGTCTGTTTGAAGAAGATCGGTCTTCCCACGTCCACGAGGATCGCTATCGCAACGACACCGTATACCCCCATCAGCAAGACAAGGGCACTTGCAGCTACAATGATGTCAAACAAACGTTTCCAGATAGGAATCTACCCTCTCCTCTCCCCTCGCCTTCTTAGGTGGACACCAGGCTTGAGGCTGGGCCTGCCTTCCTGGTTGTTCACAGGGAGTTTTTATCACGAAAGCACAACACGCCTTAAAGCTTATTTTGGGCCGACTTGACCTCCGACAGGACCTATGTTGGGGCACCTTCCATCTCAGACACAGGTCTTTTTCCTTGCACCACCAGGGTCGTCAAAGCTGCCACACCGATGAGCGACCACAGCCACCAACTCTGCCAAAGCCCGTGGGAAACGGTAAGAACAAATAGAGATGTCGCCAAGAGCGCAGCGACTGCTGGCGTCGCCTCACCTGTGAGACGCAAAACGCTGCGCGATCCCCAAACCCAACAGAACGCTGCGACCAATGCTCCGATCACACCAAATTCAAGCCAGATCTGCAGAATTCCATTGTGCGGATGCAGCATAGAGTTGCCGTGATAATAGACGAACTCAACAGACCAATCTGTGATGGAACGTGCCGCTTCGAGACCATGACCGTAGATGGGTGATTCAAGAATTTTATGGCTCACCGCGTACCATATATCCAGCCGTGCCCCAACTGAACCCGCTCCGTAGTTAACGTCCCTCTCTACATCGAACTGCTGAAAGCCGATAACCAGCGCGGGCTGCGTGAGGACAAATAAGGCGCCTCCCCAGACCAGAAACCTATGGGAGACCATGGGGGCCAGCGCAAAAGCACTATACGTCAGGAGCCACACCCCAGCTCCAAAAAGGGCGGTTTGGCTGGTTGAGAAAAAGAGAACCCCCAGCAGGATGAGCCCGAGGGGAACCGCTAGTTGAAGCCGCCCGATCTTCTGGAGCGCCACCACTCCTGCACTGAAGCAAAGGACCAACACCACCGCCGGCCGGTTTGCGGCGTTCAGCACCGCCTTTTCCGCCTCAGTTGAGTTCAACAACGCATAGACACCACCATCGGCAAAAATATGAAAACCCAACAGACAGACAGAGATGAAAACGCCGGTCGACACAGCCACATAAAAACGGCTGTCAACGGCGACAGTCCCCTGAGCGATCAACAATACCAAGGCAGTACCCAACGGAAGGAAGAGCGCCAGTTTGAAGAACCGCTCCAATCCAATGGAGAGGTCCGGCGACCAGAAAATGCTTAGAAGGCACAGAAGCAAGATTGCGGCAATGTATTGCCAGCAAGACGATTTTAGATCCGAGAGATGTCGACGACGCAAAATTGTTTCTCCGACGACGATCAGGGCAATCAGGGGCACGACTAACCCCGCGGCCCGCGGCGCGATAAAAGCAACCCATGGAAAAAGGGCTGCCAAAAGGATCATTCCCCAGTAAGAAGCCCCTCCGACACTTTTCACGTCACCGGATTTTCCTAAGCTCAACATGGTGCGCTGCTAACCGACATCATAGAGACACGCCAAACCTTCTTCCCCAAATGCCCAAACTCACGATCCTCCAAGGAATGAAATTGAAGCCAGCATCACCATTCAACATGCCCTTCACTAACCTCCTTGTCCCATCTGCGTTGAGCACATCGGGGTAGAGACGAAGTGTGTCTTCCACCCCCTCCTCAACTTGCTTACGCAAAACAGATTTGAACCACACCTCTTCCGGTGTCGCAAACCCCAACTTATCCTGCCTGTTCGTGATTTTCGCAGGCATTGTGTCCTTCATAGCGCGCCGCAGAATACTCTTCGTCTCTGCACCAACAATCTTGTGTTCCGAGCCCAACGCTATATTCAACTCGACAAGGCGATGATCAAGAAACGGCACTCGAGACTCGATGCTGTGCGCCATACTGTTGCGATCTTCCCAATGGAGCAGCATTTGCAAGTTCATACTATCGGTCAACGCCATACTGAGGTTCCCGACCGTATTTACGTCAGCAAGTTGGTTGCTTTCCAAACCTGCAGCGAACGCACTCGTCTGCCGTCCCAACGACTTGAAGACCGGTGAGTCCAACCATCCATGTTGGGCAACCTGCCTTCGCATCGACAAGGCAAGTGCACGTACTGGACGTGGCACAACAGGCAGGAAAGTCGCTATCACCTGTTCCCGCATGGACAATCCATGCATTTTTTTGCGTTCCCGGAACATCCTTAGAAGCTCTCCGTACCGGTGTTGCCGCAAAAGATCAGCCGTGCGTTGTCCGAAAGCGCCGTGGTACCCGGCCATCTGTTCATCAGCGCCTTGCCCATCAAGCATCACCTTGATTCCTTGACGTTTTGCTTCCTGAAAAACGCTCCATTGAGCATAAATGCTTGAACTCCCATAAGGCTCGTCCTGGTGCCACGTGATTTTCTCTGCATCATCAAAAACACTCTGTGCATCAGGGAACACTAAATGCGACGTCGCCGCTGTTTGCTCATTCACCGCTTCAATGTAAGGACGCTCATCAACATAGGCCTCGTCGAAACAGGCACTGATCGTATTCAACTTGTCTTCAGCGCCTTCGTCGTGAAGAGCGATATTCATCAGACAGACAATTGCGGAGCTATCCAGGCCGCCCGAAAGGCACGACCCTACAGGCACGTCTGAGCGCAAATGCAACCTAACCGAATCCGCCATAAGCTGGAAAAACCGATCAGCAGCGTCTTCTGTCGTCAATGTAAGTGATCCGACAGGCGGCAATTGATACCAACGTCGAATAGGCAAGGGGTCGCCGGCTTGCCATTTCTTTAGATCTAACAAGACCGCCTCGCCACGGCGGATCTGTTGAACCCCGACAAACAGCGTTCCTTCGGTGTGGTTCAATAACCCCTCTGACAGAAAATCGATCACTCTGTCACGGTTCATACGACGTTCAGCACCGGGAAGATCGAGCAATTGCTTTATTTCTGATGCCATCGCGACACCGGAATTGTTCGCGACATAATAAAGGGGTTTGATTCCGAACCGATCCCTCGCTGCAAAAATTGTTTTCTCTCGCTCGTCCCACACAATAAACGCAAACATGCCGAGGAGATGGTCAAGACATTCTTCACCCCACTCCGCATAAGCTGCTACGAGGACTTCGCTGTCAGATTGTGTCCTAAATGTATGGCCCTTAGCACCCAGCTCCTCTCGCAGCTCCACATAGTTGTAGATCTCACCGTTGAAGATCAGATGGTAACGACCATCCCGGTAGGCGAAGGGCTGCGCGGCTGCTTCGCTAACATCGATAACTGACAGGCGACGATGCCCTAGAAACAATGGGCCTTGTTCAGTAGACCAATTCTGCCATCCCTCACCATCGGGCCCGCGGTGAGCGATCATATCAATGCGCGACTTGTCGACCGCCAGGCCGAGAGAAAAAAACAGTCCGCACATTCACCGAATTTCCTTGTCACTTACGGCATCCCGCCAACGGCAGCGGGACATTAACTGTTTATAGGAGTTGCTAGACCAAGGCTAGGCACGGGCCTTGCTGACAGCATTGCTATAGGCGTTTACCATTATTTTCGCCTCTTTCTCCCAACAGAGTTCTTGCGCAGCGGTCAGCGATTTCTCACGAAAGAAGTTCACTTTTTCCTCATCAAATTTATTGATTGCAGCCGCAATGGTTTCTGGTTCCATGCCATGAAAGGTCGTCCCAACACCATACGTGTCGACAATATTTTCCATTTCCGGAAGGTCGCTTACACAAACTGCCAAGCCCGCCATGATGTACTCGAATATCTTGTTAGGCAGCGCAAAATGATTGTGCATTGAGTGATCAGGTAAGGCAAATAGTCCGATGTCAAATGCAGCAGCTTCATTGACTAAGTCTGTCATGGGGACCGGCGGCACCATGCGTACTCTATCGCTGAGTCCCAAACCCTCAATACGCGCAACCAGGGCTTTGTGATAAGGGTCCTTTGCGGGACCACGTATCGTTAGGGTGAACTCCTCGCGCCAGTTCAGCACACTGTCGATACAAGCCTCCAACCCTCTCCCCGGGGCCACGATCCCGTGATAGAGGACTCTCAGGCGGCCGGATCGTTCAGCCGGCTGGACCTGTTGATAGTTCGGGACATTGCGAACAACCAGCGGACATTCGTTCAGATCGTACACTCCTTGCAGCGCATCAGCTATTCCCTGGGAGACCGTCGAGCAAACGGGCGCCGTCTGAATGAGGGACTTTTCTATCCGCGATACAAAAGGTCTCTTTAGAAACTTCCAAGCCAGATTATGTGAATACTCATTGAGTGCGAATTCGTGGGTATCGTACCCGACGATCCCTCCATGCTCCCGAGCAAGCCGGGCCGCGACCGGAATCACATACCAATCGTTGGCCAACCAAACATCCGCAGGTTCTTTGGCAGCGAGGCTGTAAATATTTTCAGACTGCGGGAGCACTTTCCAATATGCCCAGCCGACGATCTTTATCGACAGGGCACCGAACGAGCGGCGCACGGCCTGCGGCAATGCAGCGGCGACAGCATATGCTCGTTGTAAGAATGACCTTTGAGCGCTCACCTCCGTGGTTCGGTCGCCACGAGCGGCCCCACAACGACTTTCAACTACCGCGCGGTTCTCATGTGCAGACAGATCAGCGGGCGCCTTTTTGTTGGAGTAGTCGAGCATCCAAGGCAGCCGCTTTGACCTGCCCCCAGGCAGCCCGACTGCTCTTACTTTCCAACCCGCGGCGAGAAACGCTTCTCCTTGACGGCGGACCCTCGGGTCATCTGGCACGGCCGAATATACAAGGAGGCAAATTCTATTGCTCTTGTCCGTCAAAATACTCTCTCCAAGTGAGTTGGTCGACAATCAGCATGAAAGAATTCGCCCATACCACTTCTGCACTTGCTGTGCCTGGCAGTTCTCCGGCCAGCAGTTCACATTCTGCGAACCACACGCCGGACGATCGGGTTGCGCCCGATTGCCACAACGATCCCTCTTCCGAACAGACGTCCAACGGCGCGCCCGATGGCCAACACGAAGACACGCCTAAGGTCCTTGAACACCTGCCGAATATGCGCTTTCAGCTTATGTCTCTCGTCCTCTGCTCGGGCGGCGAGTACACCGATCAATTTTTCTTCAAAGTCTGAAACACTCAATGGTTTCTCAGTAGCCCGTTCGGACAGGACCGCCGTCATCGCCTGGGAACGCAGCGAGTTTTCTCGTGCGCGCTCGACTCTTACAGCCCAAGGGGCTGTAACACAGCGCATCAGATCATTTCGGTCGGTAGAAATGTACTTACTGAGCCCAGCATTTGCCGCATCGGTCACAATTTTTCCGAGCACCGAAAGATTGTACTGCCCTGATTCAATGAGATTTCTGTAGGCGTTATTTGCCACTCTCTCTAAGTGATCTAAATCCTGGAGCTGAGCAAAGACGTCATCAAGATTAGAAAAGTCTTTTTCCAAGCAGATGTAATCAACATCTGGTTCAAGTGCGTCGGAATAGCTCCCTCGAAAAAGCACCATGGGAGATTTGAGTAGAGCGCACTCAAAAACCCGAGGCGAAATCTGACCAACGTTAAAATGCTCTTCAACCCTGTCGAGCTCTTCTTTTAGGTCAGAATAGGTTGCCTCTCGCTGTAACTCTTTGGACAGCTCAGCTTCCCTGCGTTCAATCGAGCCATCAAAATCAAATGCATTGCTGCCAGACTCCGCGCCAAGAACCGCTCGACTGTTTGCAAGAAGCGCATACCAGTCGTCCCCATAGACGCGGTCCTCTACTTCCGTCGAAATATCGTGACTAACACCTCGCCGCTCGCATTCTTCCCGTACGTAGCGACCAATCTCGCACTTCTCCCACCCGAGCCTGCCATATTTTGCCGGAAGGTGACCGCCACGATAGCTAACTGTCACAGTGCGTTCGGCTAGTGGTTTTGGTGTGACATGCGCGTCGGAAAGGTCTTCAGGCACATAGCCGGTTAATGCCTGGACTAGCGTTACGCCAGGAATTTCCGCCTCTGGATAGGCAAGGTGCCAGAATTCAGGCTGGATACACGTGACGACGACGTGAAATCCAAGTTCTCTAATTTGACGATGTAAAACCGAGGTGCGGTCATAATCATCCTGCACCGATACAATCTTAAGACCACGAAAATTTTTGAGCTCTTCTCTATACGCTTCGCTGACGTATCCTTCGAAGCACAATCTTGCACAAAAGTTATGAAATACAACGTCATAGTCGTTTAGATCAAAATCAGGAATCGCATCGTGCGTCACGTGCAAATAGTCAATATCGAAATGAACGTACTTCTTTAGGCCGACCAAATATTCAACGATTGTCGACGTGAATGTCGACGACGCGGAGTACGCGACAAGCATCTTTTTTTGCATCTATTTTGTTTCCGTAGTACCGCTGCCAGTGCCCTGTCGCATATTCCAAAGCTTCGCGACCTCCAATTTCATACGCATCCTGACAACTTTCATCTTTTTGCTTGGGTTGGCCTTGAGAGCATGGCGGCCGCTAACCTCATCGCAGACCGACGCGCATCATAGAATATCTGGTGTGTCTGGTCTTCTAGAAGTGCATCCGCGAAATTTGGCTTCACAAGCCACCCTAGGCCAACATCTCTGGAAATCATCCGCTACACGCTGGTGTGTACCTTTTTCGCCAACCGCTGACACTGTCTATATCTAGGAAAAATGCTGCCCGCAACTGTAGTTCTATCATGGTAGTAGTTGTATAGATTCCAGAACACCTTTCTAGTCCTGAGATACTACCTGAACCGACCAAGTTCGCTAAAATCTCTGCTTATTCAGCAAAAGCAGCATCCGCTTAATATTCTGATCCCATGCCCTTGCTCTTCGTGAAACTCGGCAATTCCGTGGGGTGGAAGGAAGGGTGAAACAACACCCCAGGCACATATTGAAGGTTGATCATGGGTTTGATGAGCGACCCCGTGCGCTCTGCCGGTAGGTGTAAACCTTTGCAGAAGTCGGAGCCATCAGCCAATGCAACCCGGTTTCAACTTCCGTGACGGATAGAAGCTCTGATTCCCATATTGCATTGCCATTCTCAGATTCGAGTGGAGCGGAAGTCACGATAATCCCCGGCACATCGGCAGATCGCGAGGGATCAGCCAGAAATGCGGCGTAGTCCGTTACACTCTTTTCCACGACTGCCGACAATTTTGAGGGATCGTACAAACGAAAATCGGAAACATAGGGAGCGCACTCCAAGAACGGTGCCAGGTACATCAGATGCGGCCAGCAATAAGCACCGTCCATCTCCATCCTCAGTTTTTCCCGGTATCCATCCGCCGACAGTCCCAACCGTGCCGCTGCATCAAAGCCCTGCAGGGCCAGCTCAGCAGGTGAGGCATCTACTCCCTCATCTTCCAACGCACTCGACACAACCCAGGTATATCCGGGCAACCGGTTTCCAATGGTGCTGCTTCGAACCCGAATGGCTGAATCGAAATGCATATTGTCAATTACGACATGCTGCTCGCCGTCGCTGCCCTGCGAGGCCTGGTCCGCCGCGCTAGCATAGGCGTAGGTCATAACGTTGTAGGAGAGAAACTGCTGGTATGTGCGCCACTGCGCCTGACCTACAAAGTAGAAAATCAAGGCCAACTGAACACCCAGGACGATGCGCGGCGATCCACGGCCTGCGTTCACAATACCCAATATGAACGGGTTCTTTAGTATTGTGAGAGCCATCCCAGCGGGCTGCGTCAGGCGAACAGCACTGACAATCCCAAGAATAACAACAGGTATATTGACATACCTCTCCCAGTTCAGCGTCTGCACCATCACTCCCGATACCACCTGCTGATTCAGCGCGGAGAGCGGAAACAAAAGCAGGGCAACTGAGAAAAGCAACAAAGGATTGCGAAACACCTCGAAACGGAAGTGCAGGAGTACCCAAGCGCACCCAATCAAACCGTAGATCGCAGCTGGGGACATCATCGGGAGTCTGGACTCAAACAACATTGAGCCGGCTTCATTCGTGTACTCGGTTGATATGACAATCGCTGTTCCCACCAGTCCAACGAACGCTGCCGCCGCCAACAAGACCAAGTTCTTACGATCCCCACTGATCAGCAAGGCGATCAGCGCAGCGCAGGTAAATGCAAGCGCAGCTAGGGAAAAGAAAGAATAGATTATCGAGCTCAAGGCTGCCGTGACCAATAGGGGAACCAGCAATTTGGGTCTGAGTAATGGTCGTGAGACGAACGCTATCAGGACTGCCAAATGAAGATACAAAGCCGAGATGCTCAGCTGTGGCTCTGGTGTTCTGAACACACTCAAGAAGGTTGCAAACGCGTCGACGAAAAACTGCCGCTGAAACAGCGACATATCTCTTAGCCACGCGTTCAAAGACACACCAGGAAGGAACGCGACCGACGAATTGAATTCGAGTATGTCAGAGCCGAATACAAAAAAGAAAGCGAGCGCCAGAACAGCCGCTGGAGACCGAAGTACGCTGAGCGCGAGCAGGCCTGCAGACAGGACAACAATTGCAGGCAACAGAAAGTCTGAAACCATCGCTAACGTACGCGCCGAGGGCTCAAACAAGGAAATTAGTGCGGCAAAAGCCCGCTTGATTGGATAGTCGTTCCAGCTTGGGATATCGCCAAAGAGGGTCAGCAGATAAAAGCCTTCGTCCCAGGCCCCTTGGTAGAACGTATCAACATCCAGATGATAGCCGAAGAGGATGTGCGGGAATGCCCCTAGAAGAGCACATATCAGTGCGAAACCACATATCGCTTGAAGCGAGTGACGGTCAGCGCCGAGGAAAAGTTTCTTTGTACTCAAGCCGCAATGCCAAATTTGATATGGAGATCATTTCGTGAACGAGATAACTAACATGAGCGGGAATTGGGGCATAGCCAATTCTCCCTGATCTTCGTGGCGACTCTCCGCACGTTCAAAGCCCGACCCAGCCCGCAAGCCGCCGGCAGCACCCGACTGTGCCCCCTGTTCGATGCCTCATCCTAGAAGAGTTGGTCGATCAACAGATTCCTCCGCGTCTAGTGGCCCAGTTCAGCTTTCCTCGAAGAAAGCGTCTAGGTCATTGTTAACCAAGTCTGTCGGATCTTTTTTGTCGGAATATTGCCGGTACCAACTCGCCGTGCGAGTAACCGCCTCATCCACTTTCCATCTTGGCGACCAGTCGAGGAACTCCTTGGCTCTGGTAGAGTCGACCGACAGCAGAAGAGCCTCTTTTTTCTCCTGACTGCCCGCCCCAACCGTCTGCGTTGTATCGTTACCCCACGCTTTCGAAAACAAGTTAACGACTTCGCCAACAGACCGCGCTTCGCCGGAGTCGGGTCCGAAATTCAGTGCCGAGACATTTCCCTCCCGCTCCAATTTTTCACAAAAGAGCAGATACCCCGACAGTGGATCAAGCACATGCTGCCAAGGGCGAACAGATCCGGGATTTCGGACAACAAGAGGCACGCCCGCCGCTGCAGACCGAGCAGCATCGGGCAAGAGACGATGAGCCGCCCAATCCCCGCCGCCAATGACATTACCGGCTCGAGCTGTTGCAACCTTTGCTGCGTCGTCATCGCCGAAAAAGGACTTGGCCATTGCGTGAGTAACAATCTCGGCAGCCGCTTTGGAGGCACTATAGGGATCATCGCCACCAAGGGTGTCATCCTCTATAAATGCCGCTCCTTCATCCGCATTGCGGTAAACTTTGTCACTGGTTATCACCAGAACAACCTTCAGCGTGGGCGCGCTGCGGGCTGCTTCGAGAACAGCAGCGGTGCCCATAATGTTGTCCTGAAACGTCGTCATTGGATCATCGTAGGAGTCCAGGACAATTGGCTGCGCCGCAAGGTGGATAAGGAATTCAGGTTCCGTATCCATCAGCCAGCTGCGAACACCTGACGTATCGGTTACGTTTCCTTGTCGCCCCTCATGGTTCGCTATTTTGAGATGAGGATAGAGCAGCGGCGTCCGGTCATCTTGGCCATAGCCGAAACTGCGGGCACCCAGCCTGGCCAGGAGCATGCATAGCCAGGAGCCTTTAAACCCCATATGACCGGTCACCGCCACACGGCGCCCCTGCCAATAATCTGTTCTTGGAACATTGATGTTTGTCATTGAGAGCCGTCACTTAGCCGAAATTGTTGGGTCTTCATCAGTTGTCGATCACTTTTCGTCCACGAGAGACCGTTCGACCACTTCAATAGACTCTTCAAAGTTGACCAAATCAGAAATAATTGTCAGTGGACGGATCCGGACCTGATCATAAATCCGGCCGACATAGATCCCCACCACGCCCAGAAACGAACTGTTGATGCCGATCCCAAAGAGGATCAGCAATTGAGTGGTTGTAAAACCCGGCGGGCTTTGCGTTGGCCATACCAGAAACAGCACCAGGTAGAATGCAGACAGTAGCGCGGCCAAAAAAGCAATAGATATGCCAAGATAGAAAGAGATGCGCAGCGGAAAACTGGAGTGTGTTAAAATCCCATCCATCGCAAGGGCAAGCAGTGGCAACAGACCGTATTTGCTTTCGCCAAACTCTCTTTTCTCGCGATCGTACTCTATTCCCACCTGGTTTCTGCTAAGGGAGGAAATCATGCCTCTAAGATACATATGCGGCTCATGGATACGCCGTAGCCGGGCAATCAGCGATTTATCAATAAGCCGAAAATCCCCTGCATTCTGAACGAGGTGCTCTCCCTCTAAACGAGCCATCAGCCAATAATACATGCGGCGCATGGAGTGAAGAAACCGGCTTTCTTTCCTCAGCCGTCGAACACCGACGACGACATCGTGTCCTTCCTGCCATTTCTTGAGAAATGGCCCAAACATGGCAGGGGGGTCCTGCAGGTCCGCGTCGATCTGGATTGCTGCCTCGCCGCGCGCCAATCTGTAGCCGGTCAGTACGGATTTTTGAAAACCAAAATTGCGCGCAAAACGCACGACACGGAGATCTTTGTCTTCTTCTGCTAAGTCCACCAGCGTCATAAAGCTGTTATCAGTCGAGCGATTATCTATGAAAATAAACTCGAACTTATAGTCACCGAGATTATCGGTTTCTTCCTTCAGCTTCTTATAGGTGCGCGGGATGTTGTCTTGCTCATTGTAGACAGGAACAACAATTGAAATCAGCGGTCGTTCACCACTATCAGCCTCTACCGTACTCGAAGGCGCGTCCTGCATTTCGTCCTCAAACCGCCTCGAACTCGCTTTGTGAGAAGAGATCAATAATCTCCCCTTCAAACCCGCTAGATCTCATGTATTTGTGAATCTCCGTGGAGATATGCCATGCAAAGTTAATCAATGGCGCATCCTTGTTAGCACGAGCTCCAAATTCTTCGTCAGAGACAATCGGAATTCGCGTCCCTGGCACGTAGTGTCCAAGCTTCATTGATCCCGGTTTTTCGTAAACCGCACTCACCATCGTGTGGTCCAGCTCCAGCAACCGCACCAGAATGGCCGCGCGCCCCGGAAAAGCCTTTGCAGGGAGAGGGCCGTGACGCTCAACCAAACGGTCAAGCTCGGCCTTTTTTGCTTCGCGCCAGCGGGGAATACGCTGGTTCATATCTTTCAAGCGTTCCTCAAAGCCGGTTTCGACCGGCATGTTCCCGGTTTCGGCCTGTGTTCCAGATTTGCTCATCAAAACGCGGATGTTCCCGCCATAGCGAGATGGAAATTCAGTTGCGACAATCTGCAGACCGAGGGACTTCGCGATATGGTCAAATGACGCCTTGCTATAGGTACGGGGATGCTCGTGGTAGAAAGTATCGAACTGGTACTTGTCCAACACAGCGCCCAGATAGTGATTTTCGATCACCAGCAAAGTGTCCTCTGCAAGCAATATCCGGAGCGAATCCAGAACCTCAGACAGATTTTCAATATGAGCGAAAACATTGGTAAACGTCACAATCTGTGGCTGACCGTTTTCCTCCACAAGCCTTTTTGCAAGATCGGGAGTTAGAAAATCACTGTAAACCTTATGCCCCCTATCGGCGGCGTCAGCAGCGGCGCCAGTCGGCTCAATGCCGATGGTCGCGGCGCCATGCTCAGCAAAAATCGACAGCAGACTTCCATCGTTGCAGCCAATATCAAGGACCGTCTTCTGATCCAGCGGACCCAATTCGGTCTGACAACGCTCTACAAGTTGCCGCATACCGCTCAGCACGTCGGCTGTATGGCGCGCTCGGTAGTGATAGGTCTTGGGGAAGAGCGTTTTCTTTGGGATCTGCCAATTCTGATGGACCGTAAGGCAAACGCGACAGAACGACAGCTCAATTGGATATTCTTCAGACGATCTCTCATCGCCGATTTCAATTAGGTCGTCACAAAGGGGATGCAATCCAAGATCGATGACTTGTTCAAGCGTTGATTCGCCGCATACTTCGCAGCTCGAAATCTTATTCAATTGATGGTCCTTCAGAATTCAGGCACTAGGCGCTTCTAAAACACGCAGCTAAACCCTGCGCCTCAAGCCGCAATCTTAATTCTATGCGCCAGGAACTTAAAGCCATTAATCGCCTACTGGACAAATCGCCCCCCCCGGCATTGAGCAAAACACCCACACCCGTCAACCACGATTTCTGAGGTTCCCTGGGACAATCTGTGAGACACCACATTGCCCACTCGAAATTTCCCGGGACTAAGGCCCTACTAGCTCGTTCACAGGCCGCCTGGTTTCGCCTACCCTTTTCTGAAACAAAAGGCTATTGAGCTATCGCCCGACATTTGAGTGGGTGCACTTAAGCCAGCCCGGTTCTTGGGCCTCAAGAACGGAAAACATAAGGGTTATCCTCATCCGTCTATTTTCTCACTTGGTAGCAATAGTCAGATCTGCCGTCGATTATGTGCACTCGGAAGGATTGCGCCTGTTCCGGTTCGCTCTGTCTGGGATTGCGGCAACCATTCTATATGCCATCTTCGTGGCGGTGTTCTTAACTTATACAAGCATTCGGCCCGATCTGGTTTCAGCGCTCTCATACCTGCTCGCCATCGTCTTCTCCTATGTCCTGCAGAGCAGGTTTACGTTCAGGTCGAGCGAAGATTCTCCACGGCAAATTGGTACTTTTCTGGCGGTGTCGCTGGTGGGTTTGAGCATATCCTATGCCATGATGTGGATATTCCACCTGTGGCTAGGTTTCTCAGCCTTTGGTGTCGCGATCGCCATTTGCATTATCATTCCCGCTGTTAACTACATCGTGTTAAAACGAATTGTGTTTACAACAGTCACTTCTCCTCCTGCGAAAAACCCTCCAGAGTGAGTAGTTCCGCTAAACTCAAATAGAAAACACATGAAAAGACAGCGACCTCATCCAACACAAGAGCAAGTAGCTGACGACTTTGATCGGGTCACTCAGGACTATAGCCAGACAATCAACGACGCCATTTCTTTTGGTGGAAGCGAACACAGTTTCTATATTGATGTGAAGCGACGTCATATTCTACGACTGGTGGAGGAAGAGCTTGGCTCACCTGCAACTCAGAATGTTCTCGATCTGGGGTGCGGAATCGGTGCTTATCACGCTGGTCTTGAGGGATGTTTTCGACAACTGCATGGCGCGGAAATCTCTGCAAAGAGCCTCTCTGTCGCCAAAGAGCTACATCCGTGGGTGCAATACGCACACTATGACGGAAGAACTTTGCCCTACCCAGATGGACAATTTTCAGTCGTTTTCGCAGTTTGTGTGATGCACCACGTGCCTCCCCCCCAATGGACTGAGTTCATAGACGAAATACATCGCGTCCTTGTGGATGGTGGTATGGCCCTCATTTTCGAACACAACCCTTACAATCCAGCAACTCAGTATGTCGTCAAAAGCTGCGATATCGATAAGGACGCTGTTCTACTCAAACCAGCCCACCTCCGGAAAATGTTTCGAGATTCCCATTTCCAAGATGTCAGGACCCGTACAATCATTTCTGTTCCACCAAAAGGTGGGTTGTTGTCGAAACTGGACACCTGGCTAGGTGCACTTCCATTTGGCGCTCAATACTATCTCAGCGCCAGGAAATAGCCTGCAGTATCAATCACGTGAAATATGACCTTGATCATTTGAAGGCTTTTTGGCGGGCAGCAGCCTCGCCTGCACCGCTCTTGATTGTTGGTGGAGGAAGATGGGGACGCGTCTGGGCCGGTGTGGCGGCGGCCGCCCGAGGAAGTGGTGAAGGCATCGCAATCGTGTCCAGGCAGCATAGCGATGACCTGGAACAGTGGCGCGCCCAAAATCCCGCTCTCAAGGATGTCGCTATTTCTGACTGCCTCCCCGGCGGCATTGACGCAATAGGCCAACCCAACATTGCCATCATCGCGAGCCGTCCTCGAGATCATGTGAGAGACAGCATCGCAACACTCAATATCGGCGCACATACGCTCGTCGAAAAACCAATGAGCGACACGACAGATGCTGCACGCGAGCTCCTGAAGTTGGCGGAGTCCAAAGAGCGCCTGATTGGAGTCGGCACAGAATTCTCATACTTGACCGTCCTGCATTACCTTGGACAAACATCGCTAGAGGACGACAGTAAGATTGGGAACATCCGCATATTGTGGGCCGACCCTTTAAACGAGTCGCGGCACGGTGCAGCGAAACGATCACATCCCGAGATAGGCCTCCTGGAAGACATTCTGCCACATGCCTACTCACTCATTCGCACCCTGCTGCCCACAGCGTCGCTAAGGATTGTGTCGGCAAATGAGTCTGAGACTGGCAACGACATGACGCTTACGGATGAAACCAACAGGAAAATCTTAGTTGAATGCACTAAGACGGCTGAAGGACGACAGCGGCTCCTTCAGATAGAGACTGATGGTCCGCTGCTCCAGCTCGATTTCGCGTCAGCCCAACCGTTTGTGGAACAAGGTACGCAGAAGCTTCAGGTTCCAAGAGATTATCTCTCCCTCGACAGCACATTGCGATTGGAATTGGGGGCATTTCTTCTGGCAACGGAAAATCCAAGCAATCCCTGTCCGCTGGTGAGTGCTGCTGCCCCCTTACTCGATCTTCAAGATGAACTGCGGCACTATCGACGGGTTCTGGGGAACTAGTCCAAGTTGCGCGTAAGCTCAGTCTATATGTTGCATCCGACGATATCGCTGATTTCGCTCGTCGGCGGCTCCCTGACTATTGACTTCAAAGGGTGAGAGTTAGGAGAAACTTAATCCAATTTCGGCGATGCCTCAGGACATTGTCCCGCGGTCGAAATGGTAAAGACGTTCACGAGATCGCTCTCAAAAGACTGCCTGCAGAGGACATATTCCTCTTGGATCCTCTTTAAAATTGCAGCTTCAAGCGACCCGAGGAAGGTTTCGTCTGCACGCACCACGACCAGCTCTTGAGGTTTCAGATCTACTTTTGCGCTAAGGATTTGCTGTGTTCTTGTTGGAGACAATTCATCACTCAGCACATATGAAATAGGCCATCGATTTCCAACATTTGCCAACAAAAGAACCATGTCTGTGTGAACAGACCACGGTGTTGTTGGGTGCTCTCCAAGTAGCAGTGATGGGCGGGCACCATCGCGAGAAAATGTCTTTATGGCGCGCACCGCGTCCGCAGCAAGCCCCGTCGTATCAAAGAAGTTGGGGTTGGCCTCTTGGTCAATCATTGGTTGAAGATTGAACCGGTTCATTGCCGCAGGGAAATCACCTGAGATCAATGAGATAATCAGCGGTTTGTATGGCCCGTCCGCTCGGAACACCGCCGGGATCGAAAAGGCTATTGATGTGGCAATGACCACGCCCAATGCCGCGGTGAGAAACCGTCGCGCGGAGTTGTCCTGGTTCGGTTGCGCAAGCAATGACAGGAAAGCGGGGATGACCAGCACTGCAAATGGCAAGAATGCGATTATCAGTGTGAAATCCACTGAGCGCCCGACATAGTAACTGCTCATCACAATTGTCAGCCCAGCGACCGGCGCATAGCGACGTATCATCACTGTAGACGTGAGTCCGGTTTCGTCCTGAACAGGATCATTGTCGGACCGGGGCTGTGACCCTGAAAAAGCACCCTGCAATGACAAATACCAAGCAATGGATAGACAAAGACCAATTGCGGCTGCAATCGCCACCCAGCCGAGAAACTGACCGGTTGCCGCAATCGACCAAAACTCAGAAGCCATATTGTAGATCATCAAGAAGTCGAGATTGGGCTGCAAGTTCGGGAGTTGGTTGACGGTCAGAACTGTAAATGTCGAAACGATTGATGCTGCCAAAAACAGAGGAAGCAATAGAGAGCAAAAAGTGGAAGAGAATAGCTGTGTCCACTTTCTATTTTTGGAGAACTCAAGGCAAATGAAGAGGGAGACAATTGCGCAGCCGCCCAGCAAAATCTCGGAACTCCACAAAGCACAAAGCGTAACGGAAACCGTTAGGAGCAAAGAGCTGCGCCGATGCTCCCCGAGTAACGATATCGATAAAACAACGAGAGCGCAGGGAAGATATCTCAGACCCATCGATGAAGGCACACTGTTAAGGCTGTAGTTGCCATACCACCATCCAGACAGAAGTACCGATATCGCAAAGAAGCCAATCCAGACGGCAGCGAGTTTGTGCTCTGTCATTCGGTATAGACAGACCAGCAAACAACAATAGAGGACCAGCGAATGCAACTGAGCCATGGCGTTGGCCGCATGAAGGTTTGGCCCACCGAAAACAAACGCGACCCATGTCATTAACATTGGGCCGAGACCGTATTGGGAGAACGTATCGACCATCGGGATACCACCCGAATTTAGCAGTTGGTTGGCCGGTCCGGCATTGGTCAAGAAATGCAAGACGTCACTGTTGAAGCGGACATCGAAGTAGACAACAAAAACCGCTACCAGTGAGGCAAAAAGGGTTTTCGTTTCCATCCTTTGGCGCTTTGCGGAGGGAAGCAGTGAGGCGTAGTGAATCAGAAAAACCGCCCCTAGAACAACAAGAACGCCGACCAGGACTGCGAAAATGAAAGTGCCCACTCCTGGGGATGGCTGGAGACCGCCGAACAGTCCCCAAATAGTTCCCAGTAGCGGCACCCTTCCGTCTAATTGAAAGGCGAAGAGCAGTGCCACCAGCGCGACCGACAGTGCACCGAATTCAGTTATGGTGAGGGAGTTGAATTCGAGTTTCAAAAACGAAAGTACCGACGACAGGTTCCAACGATCGATCAAGCCCAGACTCAAAATGACCAAGAAGACGAAGTGGGACAAACCTATGAAGGCGGTGACAAAATATAGAATTGGGAGCCACGTGGATGGGTTGGAGCCCGAGACCCAAATTATGACACTAAAGATTATGAGCGCTAACGATGCTGCAACAACAGCCAGGCTGGCGCTGCCTGTGAGCGCTGTGCGGTAAGCGCGTCGTGGTGTTAGTTCTTCGGTCAATAAAAAGGCCGCCGCGACGGCTGGCGGCACAATAACGGTAATCGCCGCGTACAGAAGAAAATCAAAATATTTGCTGTTGCCGATCAGCAGCTCAAGAATAACCGTGGCTTGTAGCGTGAAGGACAAAAAAACCAAGAGAATTGCCGCAATATCGTCGACCGCGATCGATGGACGGCGCGCAATCAAACTCTTCTCGAGCATACTGGTAATCCCCTACGATTTGGAGAGAGCCGCGAAGCTACCCATCCCGGCAGCACAATGCCGCCTCTAGCGGGCTGGTCGCGCCGACGTTTCCATCAATCAAATCACAACACCCTGCATAGCAAAAAACAGGTTGCTACCAAACCTTCCAGGGTGCATCGCCCGAGGCCCATAGTAGCTCGAGCTGCTCTCGTTCACGAAGGGTGTCCATTGGTTGCCAAAACCCAGTATGAGGATAGGCAAAAAGTTCGCCGGACTGTGCGAGGCTCTCGAGCGGTTCCCTCTCCCAAATAGTGTCGTCTGCTGAAATTCGGTCTATGACCGATTTGGACAACACAAAGAAGCCGCCGTTAATTAGCCCACCATCCGTGTTCGGTTTTTCTGCGAAGTGATCAACCCTGCCATCATCCCGCGTTTCGATGACGCCAAATCTGGCTGCAGGGGCAACAGCTGCAACAGTTGCGAGCCCTCCGTGGGCCTTATGGAATTTCAATTGTGAACTAATATCTATGTCGGCAAGTCCATCGCCATATGTGAGGCAAAATGGCTCGTCGTCATCCAACCAGTTGGCCACTCGTTTAACGCGCCCGCCCGTTTGAGTATCGGCGCCGGTTTCGACCAACGTCACTCGCCACGGCTCTGCGGAGTTGTCCTCAAAAGTCTGCGTTCTGTTTGCAAGATCGAAGGTGACTGCAGTCGTCGCATGAAGGGAGTAGTTGAGAAAATACTCCTTTATCATGTGTCCGCGATAGCCCAAGCACACGATGAAATCGGTGATGCCATGTGCGGCATAGATTTTCATGATGTGCCAAAGGATCGGTTTGTCCCCAATAGTAATCATAGGCTTGGGGCGAAGATGACTTTCTTCGGAGATCCGGGTTCCACGTCCGCCCGCTAATATTACCGCTTTCATCGATTACTCAATTCGTGTTTCTCTTGTGTTTACCGGCGCGCATCTTCCGGTCCTCAGAACCAAATGTTACGCGCACCCCCACACAGCTCAGGTGAACTCTTCATTTAGGCAACGAAGAATTTGGGTTTTTGCCCCTCAGGTCTTTTTAAGCTTATATCGTTGATCCTTGGCAAGGGTCTTTTGGTAAACCTAGGGCGTTTATCACCCCCAAAACCAACTGGACTTTTGACTGTTCCCGACATTGCCCCTGTTTGCAGGCCAGCTTTGTTCAAGTTTTAGTCCTCATGCGGCAGGTTAACCTACTTCTCAGAGTCTCAGCCCACCGAGGCTGGATTGGAGCCTTGGAAGTCGTCCCCCCATGTCGCGACCAGTCCACAAACAGGCATTGCAGATCCCCCTGTTAACCGTCATCGATTCGTCAGCTGTCACTCTAGCCAGGTGCAGACTATCCACCCAACGCCTACAGCTTGCGGGAGCCCGTCAATTGTCGAAATCAAGCCTATTTCGACCAATGTTTGCAATACCAAGCGCCCCTTCTCTATAACAACTGGCGCAATCCCGGCTGAACAAAGCCTTTTCCCATCGGAAACAGAAAGCCTATTCATGTTACAGGCATGGTTCTCATCGTACTACAAGGCACCCGTAAAGCGCCGCTTTTGGCAACTCGCGCTCAGAACGGTTGAACTCAGAGCTTTGTTGTGGTCCTGGTTCTTTCAAGGCGGTCGCGCGCACGTCTCATTCAACGATGTTACCAATGACATTCTTCTTATGGGCATCGTGAGGGCTGCTCAAACAGGCATGTCCCGCGAGCCGTTCTTCCATGTGACGGCCGACCTGGTCGATGATAATATCGTACTCTGTTGCAAACAGATTGATGACCCCTCGATCACACAGATGGATTTCATCGTCCCAAAGGACACTCACGCGACGTCCTTCTGGTCGCAGGTTGAAGACAACCTCCGCTCAAAGAGGACATCTCGTGTCATTCTGGACATCGGTGAATTGGGCATACCTAACGCCCCGAGTGATGTGATTGAGATGAAACTCTTGTCATATGCTGCAATCAGCGCCCCATATGACACCACATACGCCCTGCGCATTTTGACGAGCCCAGCTTACGGAGCGGACGAACGGCTGCTAGAAAAATTGCTGAACTAGCAAAGGATGGCCTTAGCCATTCAGCGCAATCGTATAACGCTCGATCGCCTCATCAACATCCCCAAAAAAGACGACATTCCCCGCCTCCATGTAAATCGCGCGGTCGCAGAAAGACTTGATCATCTCGTTCGAATGCGATGCAAGCAGCAATGTGTTCGCGGATGCCATCAGGTTTGTCATTCGCTTGTTTGCCTTTTCTGAAAACTTGGCATCGCCGACGCCAATGATCTCATCAATGACAAGGACATCAGCTGTCCCAGCGGTCGCAATCGCAAATGACAGTCGAACGAGCATACCGGACGAGTACGTCCTTACCGGCATGTACAAGTACTGCCCAAGCTCACAGAACTCGACGATATCGGGTATCGCGGCACGGATCTGCGGCCTGCTCATCCCCCGATAAAGGCAGCCTGCAAAAATGTTCTCGTACCCTGTTTCCTCAGGATCAACTCCCACCCCCAGGGTTAACAGAGATGACGTCTGGCCTTTGATCTCGACCGCACCGCGGGTAGGAAAGTAACCACCGGCGATGACTTGGAGTAGAGTTGACTTTCCAGCGCCATTTGGCCCGATCAGACCCACTCGCTCTCCGGGTTGTATGTCGATATTTATATCGTTTAAGGCCATGACGACCGCTCGGCCGCTCTCACCTGCTTCGTTCCGAATATCTCCACCGACAGTGTTCTTCAGGATAATCCTGCGTAGACTCCGATCTGGGTCATAGATAGGGAACTCTACCGTTAGCCCTCGCAATGATATTGCCGGTTTCTTCATTCTCTTTAACCCTAAACCCAGTATGCCAACCGGCGGTAGAAACGACCGGTGAAGAGTGTCACCGCAGCAATCCCTAGAACTGCAGAGACGCTCAAATAGATGTACGATTCGCTACCAGCAACCTGCCCAATCAGCGGCTGGCGCATTACGTCAATCAGATGAAAAAGTGGGTTAATCTTCACCAAAATGAACTCCGCGATTGGTTCGGACGCAACCCTTTCAGCAGGCCAGAATATCGGTGTGATGAAAAACATAACCTGCATGATGCTGGCGACCACCTGCATCACGTCGCGGAAGCGCGCACAAACGATCGACAACAGCAGCGCAATCCAAAACCCGTTGACGAGGGCTAAGAAGAGTCCTGCAAAAAACAGAAAATTGATCCACTGCAGCCCGTCTGTCAGTGCCAGCAGAACAATCAAATGTACTACTAGACCATGCGCGAAAACCAAGACGTTGCGCCACAATAACCTGAGTATGTGGACGCCATATGGCAACCGAAGCGACTTGATGACGTCCTGGTTGGTTGTAAGTGCCTGACAGCCTTCATTTGTAACCAGCAAAATGAACTGCCAGGACAGATAGCCAGCTGAGAAATACGGGAGAAAATCGGTGATATCGACACCCCAAAGTATCGAATACACTGCGCCGAGGGCGAATATGAGAACAGCTGCACTCATGCTGGTCCATAACGGGCCGAGAACGGTTCTGCGATAACGTGCTCTGATGTCGCGCCACCCCAGTGCTAACCAGAGACGCCTATGGGCGACGGATCGATACAGATCATCAAAAACAAGAGCAGCATTCTCAGTTGCCATGTTCAACAAAATCCAGCCTCCAACAACTCGGCTTTAGCATAGGGTTAAGGCGGCACTATCAATGTAGCCCGCCAATTCCGTCTGAAGGTGTCAGAAAAGATGGATACGCCGCCTCCAGCGAGCCCCTTACTATCACTTTGGATGGGCGCACGGAAACTGCTTTTTGGTTGCTGACGAGATCACAGATTGCTGCTATGACAGCTGAAATCGGTTCAGATACTTTCGGCCTCGATCACAATATGGCGCTGCAGGTGCCTTATGCAGCCTCACCAGCTTGGTTGGGCCTGAGAGGTCATGGTTTACAAAAATGGCCGTGAAGGCTGGCTAAATGGGCATCGGCGCCAGGGGACGACAGAAAAAGCGACATGTGTGGAATTGCGGGAATTGTGAGCCTAAATGGGGACGATATTCCCCGCCTGTCAGAAGCACTTACTGTGATGGGCCAACTTCTCGAGCACCGGGGCCCCGATGACGAAGGACAGTGGGTTTCGCCGGACGGCAGCGTGGGATTTGCTCACAGACGGTTAAGCATATTGGACCTGTCAACTGCAGGCCACCAACCCATGGTCGGCGAGAATGGCACCGTGATCGCTCATAATGGCGAAGTCTATAACTACCTAGAGTTGCATGATCGCCTCAAAGACCGCTGGAGCTTTAAGAGCACGAGTGACACTGAAGCGGTCTTGGCCGCTTATGACCGTTACGGTGCTGATTTCGCACAGCAGCTTCGGGGAATGTTTGCCACCGCCATTTATGACCAGCGGTCCCACCGTCTCACCTTGTTGCGGGATCGCTTTGGCATCAAACCTCTCTACTACATGATCGACAAGGGGATGCTCTTTTTCGCTTCCGAGGCGAAGGCACTTCTTCCATTTCTTCCTGACATCCAGACCGACACGGAGTCCTTTGCCGAGTACCTTACATTCCAATACTGCATTGGTGAGCAGACCCTCTTCAAAGGGATCAAGCAGCTTATGCCCGGGCACATGCTCACGGTCGAAACAGGTTCGCAGGTGCAGGTGAAAAAGTACTGGGACGTCGAGTACAACATCGACTATGACCACTCACCCAAGTATTTCGAGAACAGGTTTCGCGAACTTCTGATGGACTCCATGAAGTTTCATCTACGAAGCGATGTGCCGGTTGGAAGCTACATGTCTGGCGGGATCGACTCGAGCCTGATGGCCATCCTGGCTGCTGACCATGACCAACAGAACAGAGACTGTTTTCATGGCAAGTTCACCCAGTTTCCTGGATATGACGAAAGCAAATATGCGGTAGACGCTGCAGAATTTTCTGGGTCTAGCCTGCATCAGGCCAGCATCACGGCACAAGACTTCGAGAAGTCGATTGAAGATGTCATCTACCATCTGGACTTTCCAACCGCAGGCCCCGGGTCCTTTCCGCAATATATGGTGTCGAAGTTGGCTGCTGCAAAAGTCAAGGTCGTTCTTGGCGGGCAGGGCGGAGACGAAATATTCGGTGGCTATGCCCGCTACCTCGTTGCCTACTTCGAACAGTGCATCAAGGCAGCGCTCGATGGCAGCTATCACGATGGTCACTATGTCGTAACTATCGAGTCGATCATCCCGAACCTAGGCCTGCTCCGTGAATACAAGCCGATGATCAAGATGTTCTGGCAAGAAGGCTTGTTTGAGGACCTAGACGCACGTTACTTCCGCCTTATTGACCGCTCGAATGACATGACGGATGAGGTTGATTGGAATCAGCTGAACAAGGGCCAGGTTTTCGACTCTTTCAGGCAGATTTTCAACAAGTCGAATGTCGGGAAAGAAGCCTATTTCGACAAGATGACGCATTTCGACTTCAAGTGCTTACTCCCTGCCCTGCTGAACGTGGAAGATCGCATGGCGATGGCTCATGGGCTGGAGTCTCGGGTTCCGTTCCTTGATCACCCGCTGGTTGAATTTGCCGCCACGGTCCCTGCAGACGTCAAGTTTGAGGGTGGAAATATGAAGCATCTTATAAAGCAATCTTTTGGAGACAAGCTTCCGACTTCGATTACCAGCCGCCGCGATAAGATGGGCTTCCCTGTCCCGCTCAAAGAATGGTTCGGAGGCGAACTCAAAGACTTCGTATCGGATACGTTTGCCAGGAACAGCGCTCAGCATAGACCGTTCATGAACACCGAACGGATTGCCGAAGGCGTCGGTGCCGAACTCAAATTTTCCCGCAAAACTTGGGGCTTGCTCAGTCTAGAGATTTGGCACCAAAAGTTTCACGACCGTGCTGCGCACTGGAAGAAGATGAACCCATTGTAAAATGCTAATACACAGGCGACATTTCACTTTTGAAATGTCGGCAGGTTTACTGAACGAGAAAGACGACCAATGACAGTTTTTATCACAGGTGGATGTGGCCAAGTAGGATCTCACGTCGCCGAACTACTCCTTGCATCTGGCGAAAGCGTTGTCGCAATTGACAACATGGAAACAGGCCGACGCCTCCACTTACCAGATAGCCATCCCAACCTTACTTTTGTTGAAGGCTCAATCAGTGACCGCGATCTGGTAAATGATATTGTCAGCACTCACAAGCCATCCGTTCTGGTGCACACAGCGGCGTCCTACAAGGACCCTGAAGATTGGTATTCCGACACACTGACAAACTCTGTCGGTGGTGCAAACCTCATCAAGGCTGCGAAAGAAAATGACGTTGGCCGGTTTGTCTATTTTCAAACCGCGCTGTGCTATGGCCTACACCCGATCACTCAGCCGATCCCTCTAGATCATCCTAAGAACCCGGCCAATTCAAGTTATGCGATCTCCAAAACAACTACGGAAGACTATCTGGAAATCTCGGGTCTGGACTACGTCACTTTCCGTCTTGCCAATGTCATCGGCCCGCGGAACTGCTCCGGCCCTCTGCCTATCTTCTATGAGCGGCTAAAAGCCGGCAAACAATGTTTTGTCACAGAGGCCAAGCGTGACTTTGTTTTTGTTAAGGACCTGGCAAACGTCGTAGTGAAAGCAGTCGAGGGAAAGGGTTCTGGCCCCTATCACTTCTCGTCAGGCAAGGACATCGCCATTAAGGAACTGTATGACGCTGTCGTTGCTGGAATGCAGCTCAACGATTATCCGGAGCCCGACGTCCGGCCTTTGGGACCAGATGATGCTGCCAGCATCCTTCTCGACCCCTCAAAGACATTTCAGGATTTTGGTGAAGTTGAGTTCACGCCTCTCAATGAGCTCGTGAAAGCAGCGGTCGACTATTATGAAGAGTTTGGTGTTCATGGCGGGTACACTCACTTGAAGCACGACAGCAAGTCTTAGGAAAAACAATGAGGATTCTGATCACCGGCGGTGCCGGAAGTCTGGGAGTGAGCCTGATAGAACGGCTCCTCCCCAAAGGCCACGATATCTGCGTCATCGACAATTTTGCGACGGGGCATCGCGGTGCACTTCCTGACGGCCTGCCCAATTTGGTTCAGCACGAAGGAAGCATTGCCGATCAGCGCTTATTGGATAAGGTCTTTGCTGATTTTTCTCCGACCCATGTCATCCATTCGGCAGCATCCTACAAAGATCCTGATGATTGGCTTGAGGACAGCGAAACGAACGTCGTTGGCACTATTCGACTGGTAAAGGCTGCGGAAAAAGCAGGCGTCAAACGACTGCTCAATTTTCAGACGGCCCTTTGTTATGGGCGTGCCTCAGAGACTCCGATCCCGGTGACAGCGCCAGTCGCACCATTCACCTCATACGGCGTGAGCAAGACCGCTGGCGAACAGTACATCCTTCAATCCACGATTGACTCCATATCTCTACGGTTGGCGAATGTTACAGGGCCCCGTCTTTCAATCGGGCCTATCCCCACATTCTACCAGCGTCTAAAAGAGGGAAAATCCTGCTTCTGCAGCGATACAGTTCGCGACTTCATCGATGCAGAGGACTTCCTTGTTCTTGCGGAGAAAGCTCTAGAGGACGACGCACCGGTAGGGGTCTTCAACGTCTCAACAGGTACAGGACACTCCATCAAGGAGATTTTCGACTGTGTCGTTGACCACCTGGGTGTCAGTCTTTCCGAGCCTGTGCCAATTGTCGCCCCGGAAGCTGATGATGTCCCCGTCGTTGTATTGGACCCATCGCTAACCGAACGCACCTTTGATTGGAGCGCTCAGATTGATTTCAAGACAATGATGCATCGCATGCTTACATGGTATGATGAGCATGGAATCGATGCTGTTTATAGCCACCTTTCCACACCTTCCACCAAATAATCGCAAGCCAGTGCAGTGAGGCTTTATGACTGATCTACCTACGTTCAAAAACAAAAACCTTCTCATCGTGGGCGGCGCTGGATTTGTCGGCAGCAATCTGGCTGCGCAGCTTCTCAAAGCAGAGCCCCAAAGCCTCACCATAGTGGACAACCTGCTCTCGTCAGACATTAGCAATGTTCCAGATCATCCTGCGGTTCGGTTCGTTTTTGGCAGCATAACGGATGATGCGATACTCAAAGCACTCCCGGATAATCTGGACTATGCATGGCATCTGTCTTGCTATCATGGAAACCAGTCATCAATTCATGATCCAATGGCTGATCATGAAAACAACACGCTGACATCGCTAAAGCTCTTTGACCGACTTAAAGATATCAAAGGTCTCAAGAAAGTGGTCTACGCGGCAGCGGGATGCGCCGTCGCGGAGAAGACCTTTGATGACCCGGTTGCAACCACCGAGGATGCGCCGGTATCACTTTACCATGACAGCCCGTATTCCATTTCGAAGTTGATCGGCGAGCTGTACGGGAATTATTTCTGGCGCACCCACGATCTACCGATCGTCAAAGCGCGTTTTCAGAATGTTTATGGACCACGGGAAATTCTGGGTGCTGGCCGATGGCGCGGAACGCATCACACTGTCTGGAGAAATGTCACGCCCACATTCATCTGGAAATCGCTCAACCACGAAGCTCTTCCGCTCGACAATGGCGGGAATGCAAGCCGGGACTTCATCTTTGTTGAAGACATGGCGAAAGGCCTGATGGCATGTGCGGCGAATGGAGAAGCAGGCGAAATCTATAACCTTGCATCGGGCGTGGAAACGACCATCCTCGAGCTTGCCGAAGTCATAAACGAGCTCACTGGGAATCCGACCCCCGCCGACCTTAAGCCCGCACGAGACTGGGACCGGTCTGGGAAACGTTTTGGGTCAACTGAAAAGTCAAAAGACAAAATTGGGTTCCAGGCCCAAGTCAGCCTTCGCGAGGGGATCACGAAGACTGTTGAATGGACACGAGCGAACGAGGCGACCATTCAGCGCTGTATTGCCCAACACGATTATTTCATGGCGCGCCTATAGGAGGCGCCGAGCTCAGCCCTTCAGGGCGCCTGTCACGGCGTCGATGACCCTGTCCTGATCAGCTTCGCCAAGATAGGGATGCATAGGAAGGCTCAGCACCTTGCCGGATAAAGCGTCTGACACCGGCGTCCCTCCGGATACTGCTGGAAAGTGCTTGTATCCAGTTTGCTGTGACAGAGCCATGGGGTAGTACACGACCGTTGGAACACCGGCTTCTTTGCACCTAGCTTGAATGCTCTCTCTATCGTCAACAATCAAGGTGTACTGAGCCCAAACGGATGTAGCTCCATCCATCAATTTTGGGGTTCGCGCAACACCCTTCAATCCTTCAGTGTAGCGAGCTGCGACACGATTGCGTGCCTCCACTTCCTCTGGGAAAATGGCAAGCTTCTCTTTCAAAATTGCGGCCTGGATAGTGTCCAAACGAGAATTCATGCCAATACGCACATTGTCGTATTTCTGGCTGCCCTTCCCGTGCAGGCGAATTGAGTTAATGACGACAGCCAAGTCATCATCATCGGTAAAAATAGCACCGCCGTCGCCGTAGCATCCCAAAGGTTTTGCTGGAAAAAAGCTTGTGGTGCTTGCGTGCCCCCAAGTTCCCACCCGCTTGTTGTGAAGCGTTGCGCCAAAACTCTGAGCTGCATCGACAAGTATCTTGATGCCGTGTTTTTCTGCTACACGCTGAATTTCTGGCACATTGGCTGGCTGGCCAAACAGATCCACAGGCACAACAACTGATGGAGACAGACCCTGATCGGTCGCGTCGCCGATGGCCTTCGCAAAACTATCTACATCAATATTGAAGGTCGCTTCGTCCACATCGACAAAAAACGGTGTGGCACCCAACATCGCAACAACTTCCGCACTCGCCACATAGGTGAAGGAGGGAACAAATACCGCATCTCCTGGCCCCACGTCCCAAGCCATCAGAACAACTGCCAAGGCGTCCGTACCGTTGGCACATCCGAATGCATGAGCAGCACCGGTAAAGTCTGCGAGCTGTTGTTCAAACTCTTTTACCTCGGGCCCCATAATGTATTGCCCGTGATCAAGGACGCCCGCGATACCTGCATCGACCTTCTTTCGTATTCTGGCCTGCTGGGCTGCAAGGTCGATGAACTGTATTGGTTGGTTGCTCATGGTTGAGGCTACTCCACTATTTCCTGAAGCTGATTAGGCCCCACTTCACGATATTTGGTTCCATCGAGAGGACAGACCAAGTCCTCGCCGAGACGGCTGCCCGCTTTACTCATCCACCCGATACGTTTTGCCGGAACACCAGCCATTAACGCGTAAGCGGGGACATCTTTCGTAATGGTTGCACCGGCTGCAACAAACGAAAACTCGCCCAGCGAATTGCCGCAGACAATCGTTGCATTCGCACCAATGCTTGCGCCGCGCTTCACTAGCGTTTTGCGAAACTCATCTTTGCGCGCGATTTCAGAACGGGGATTGTTCACATTTGTGAACACACAGGATGGCCCACAGAACACACCGTCTTCCAGTTCGACACCTTCATAGAGGCTGACATTGTTCTGTATTTTACAATTGTCTCCGACCTTCACGTTCGGCCCCACGACAACGTTTTGACCTAACGAACAAGATTTTCCAACCGCAACATTGCCGAGCAGATGGCTGAAATGCCAAATCTTTGTGCCCGCGCCGATTGAGACAGGCTCATCGACAT
The DNA here is from genome assembly GCA_032881465.1 of Parvibaculaceae bacterium PLY_AMNH_Bact1. Lineage (NCBI taxonomy): Bacteria > Pseudomonadati > Pseudomonadota > Alphaproteobacteria > Hyphomicrobiales > Parvibaculaceae > Parvibaculaceae bacterium PLY_AMNH_Bact1. The sequence continues at coordinate 937,707 of CP126168.1, read as the reverse complement.
AGGCGCTCTCGTGAATTTGCACACCGGGGAACCGGTTCTGGCTGGCAGATCTGTCTGCATCAGGATCTGCTGCAAGCAATACATTGAGAACCCTTAGGGCTTCTTTTCCGTCTGTTCTCGGTTGGGTCCCATTCTCAATACAATCGATAAAGTGCTGGCACTCTAGCTTGAGCGGCTCTGACTCCGGCAATGGAATGGGTTCTGCATCTGCAGCATTGGGCGTTGGCATACCATCACGCCAATCTATCCGATGTCTATACAGAGTCAGTTTCTCCGCCCAAGGCGCCCTGTCATCCAAGACCGCCATTCCCTGGTCGCCGATCACAACAAGTTTTTGCTCCTTGAAGGGGTGCAACCAGGACGCAAAAACATGTCCGCGAACACCACTGGGGAAACCCAACTGAACTTGAACAGTGTCGGAGATTTCATCGTGCAGGATTGGTGAAAACGTACTGCGAACCTCACTAGGCTCCTCATCAACCAGACCCAGGATCATCGAAATATCATGCGGAGCAAAACTCCACAGAACGTTTTCTTCCCGTCTGATTTTTCCCAGACTCAGACGATTGGAATAAACGTACTGCAAACGTCCCAGCTCACCAGTTCCAACAAGCTTTTTAAGCTCAAGGAAGGCAGGATGATATTGCAACAGATGCCCAACCATCAGCTGCCGCCCTGTTTCCTTGGACGCCTGGATGAGCTTTTCGCCATCTTCCCGCGTCAGCGCCAGCGGTTTTTCGATATAGGCGTGCTTCCCAGCCTGCATAGCTGCGACGCCAAGAGTGGTATGAAGCTCAGCAGGTGCTGCTATGGCGACAGCAGTAACGTCTTTTGACTCGAGCACTTCATTCCATGACAAGGCCGGAACTGAAAACTCGTCTGCGAATTTTTTTGCTGTCTCTGCGTTAGGATCGCTTACGCCCGCCAAAACATCCAGCGCTGCGAAGTTGCGCACAAGGTTCTTGCCCCAGTGGCCACAACCGCAAACCACTACTCTCGCTTTTTCCATTGTCATTTAGATATTACTCAATCAAGCCTTAATAATAACTGCTTTGGCATCTGACCCTCGATACGCTTTATTCCGAGTGTCAATAATCAAAGGAGCATTCATGGAGATCATCTTGTAGTCCACCGGCGTGTGATCGGTGGACAAGAGAACCGCATCGTATGACTGGAGCGTTTCTGGAGTTAGGTCCACCGACGCTCGGCCAGATAGCGCGTCATGCTCTCTTGTGTGAGGCACAGAAGGAATGAAGGGGTCATGAAAATCAACAACAGCCCCGGCTTCCTCAAGCCGCTCAATGAGCACCAGTGAGGGGCTTTCACGCATGTCGTCCACATCCTTTTTATAGGCGATGCCCAGGATGAGAATTCGCGACCCTTTGACGGACCGCGAAAAATTATCGTTTAACGCATCAGCCAGTTTTCTCAATACATAGTTGGGCATTTGCGTATTGATTTCACCGGCCAGCTCGATAAATCGGGTCGGAACATCGAATTCCCGAGCCTTCCAGGTCAGGTAAAACGGGTCGATAGGAATACAATGTCCACCTAACCCCGGGCCTGGATAGAAAGGCATGAAACCAAAGGGCTTACTGGCTGCAGCGTCAATAACTTCCCAAACATCAATGCCCATACGGTCGTAGATGATCTTCAATTCATTGACGAGGGCGATGTTTACTGACCGGAAAATATTCTCGGTCAGCTTTACTGCTTCTGCTGTTCGGCTGTCAGACACCATGACCGTGGCATCAATGATCCTGTCGTAAATTGCACTTGCAACCGCCAAGGCGTCATCACCATCTGCGCCAACAACTTTTGGGGTTGTCTTCGCCGTATGGGTCTTGTTTCCAGGGTCTTCTCGTTCTGGCGAGTATGCCAGGAAGAAATCTTTGCCTGCCTTCAGATTATTCTGCTCCAAAATCGGCCTAACAATCTCATCGGTTGTTCCGGGAAACGTGCTCGATTCAAGGATCACAAGCTGGCCAGGCTGCAACCTTGGAAGAATGGCCTGTGCAGTCGCTATAATCGCCGACAAATCCGGCTCGCGATGGCGCGTTAGGGGTGTTGGAACGCAACAGACAATAATGTCGACTTCTTTAAGGCGATCAAAATCGTTGGTGGCTTCAAACTGGTGATCGCTCACGAGCGCAGCGACAGATTCTGACGGGATATGACCAATATAGCTCTCGCCTGCATTCAGCCGGTCTACCTTGGTATCATCGATATCGAACCCAACGACACCGAACTCCTGCCGACAGAAAAGCTCGACCAAGGGAAGTCCAACATATCCAAGGCCGATAACCCCCACTTTCGCTGAGCTATCCTTGATCTTTTGCAGCAAGTCACGTGCTAGACTGCCTCTTGAATTTTCCACAGAATAGCTCTCACTTACAGCCATTACTCTTCAATCCCCATTTGCGTCGCTTAGTTGCCCCAAGCTATCTGTATTGCCTCTGTTACCCCAGAGCTACTAATAACACCACCAGTGTTTCAAGATCAATTTCATCGACTGAACTCTGCTCAATATTTGGCAGAAACTCGGGGTTTTCGGCTAGAACTGGTCAGCGTTTAGACTGTTATTGTCGTCTAACCTGCGTGTTTCTTAATCGCAGCGGCGACCAGGCCGCCACTCTGCCCCTGCCCATAGGGTGTGCCAGTCTTCGTGCCTTCAGTGCCAATGGCACCCAGAATTGCAGCTTCGACAAGTTCGGCGCTCGCGGGTGGTTGCAGCCTATTCCATCCAAGTTCAACAAGCTCCACCCATTCGGTCTCGTCGCGAAGCGTCACACAGGGCTTCGCATTGAAATACGCTTCCTTCTGGACTCCCCCAGAGTCGGTTGCAATTACCGCTGCTCCGGCTTCCAGATCCACCATGTCAAAATATCCGACTGGCTCAAGAAGCCTCAAACACTGGGAAGCCTTCTCCAACTCAGGTCGTTCTTGAATGAGTTTTCGTGTCCTAGGGTGCAGAGGCAATACGACGGGAAGCTGCTGCGCCACAGACGCCAGACCATGAAGAATTGCCTCGAGACGAGGCAAACTATCCGTGTTTTCCGCGCGATGAATTGTTGAAAGCACATACCCACCGGGTTCAAGACCGTGTCGTTCGATCGCACTTGATCCGGACCTGGCACGTCCTTGAGCAAACAAAGTGGCGTCAAACATCACATCACCTATTTGCTCAACCCGCTGTTGCGCGACACCTTCGCTGAGCAAATTCTCAGTTGCTGATTTTGTCGGCGTCAGGAGCAACGTCGATAAGTGATCCGCAACTATCCTATTCTGTTCTTCGGGCATGCGCTTATTGAACGAACGCAACCCAGCTTCAACATGCGCTACAGGTATGTGAATTTTCGAAGCAGCCAGCGCTCCAGCAAGTGTTGAGTTTGTGTCACCATATACGAGAACCCAATCTGGCTTCTCTTCCAATAGTACTTCCTCAATCGCCTGCAACATCCTCCCGGTTTGCGCGCCGTGGGAGCTAGACCCAATCGAAAGATTGTAGCTTGGCGCCGGGATATTCAGCTCACGGAAGAAGATGTCCGACATGTCATCATCATAGTGCTGACCGGTGTGGATCATCACTTCTGAAAACGCGTCATCCTCGCCTAGAATACGGCTTACAACTGCCGCTTTGACAAACTGCGGACGCGCGCCGACGACGGACACAACTTTAAAGGCCATTGTCAGGATTCCCCTTTGGATCGCGAAACCACCCGCATCACAAGTTCAGCGTACTTGCCGCCAAGAATCTTCATACTGTGGTTTTCATTCACATATGCCTGCGCATTTTGCCCCATCTCTCTGCGCCGCTCCGCGTTTGTTTCTCGTAGGTCGCAGATCGCCTGGGCAAGTGAGGCAGCATCTTCTGCAGGCACGGTGATGCCTGCATCGGCCTCCCTAACTGGATTGTAATTTGCATCAAACGCCATAAGGATAGGCCGGCCTGCTGCAAAATAGTCGAATAGCTTGTTGGCGCTCATACCAAGGTCATAGATGGAGCGAGAATAGAAGACCAAGCAGAAGGCATCAGCCTCTGCCAACACCCCACCAATTTCACTTTTGGGGACTGCAGGCTCAAACACCATAAAATCCAATCCGAGTTTGCGCGCTGAACGCATCAAGGCCTCTTTCTGAGGTCCATCTCCAACCATTCGGATTTTGAGCCCTTCATGCTTCCCTTCCTGCTTTAGCAAAGCGGCGGCTTCTATGAGGGAGTCCAGATTGTTCGCATTGCCGTGAGAACCAGCGTACATAAGGACAAAATCACCATTGGGCCCAATATCAGAAGCACGCGCGGGTTCTTGCTCCCCAATCGTAATGCCATTTGGAATCCACGTGATATGGTCCGCGTTTCCACCGAGCCCAATGATGTGCTTATGCGCCCCGGGTAGAAGCGTCACAATCCAACTTGCATTGCGATAGAGAAAACGTTCAACGAGCGACAATAAAAAGACGACCGGGTGACGCTCCGAAAGCAGACCAATTTGTACAATCGAGAGCGGCCACACATCCCTGATTTCAAGGACAAACGGGACCTTGAGAAAGCGCGCCACAACGTAGGCTGAAAGAGCAGAAATTAGATCAGGAGATGTTCCGACAACAATTTCTGGCGATTGCAGATCGCTCAAACCTCGACGTCGAACAACTGAGGCGGCAAACACCACGTTGTTCCAGACACGCGAGAAATAGCCGGAGCTGGACGAAGGTGTCTTTATCCAGTGAAACCGGACATCGTCAATCTGCTCGCGAGCCCACTTAGCGCCGTTGGGGATGTGGTCTCTGTTGGATATGTGCTGTCGGCTGGCACCGATTATTGTCACGTCAATCCCGCGGCTTCCGAGCTCTTTGGCCAGCTCAAAATGCCGTGTTCCACCCGGTTGATCAGGGGTCAGCGCGAAATGGTTCACTATCCAGACATTCATTGCGCTAATCGGTCCCCAGACTTTTCCCCCCGCTTGTAAGAATCCGCAGATTCATGCGCTTCAGGGCAAGCACCATATACCCAGTCGCAATGCCATCACGCACGACTTTTTTTCAAATTCTCTGGGGTAAAGTCATTTCTTTGTGTCGCTCATGACAAGATCATGGTTTTACACGTTCCCCCTTGCGCCGCAAGCACTGTCTCGGAAATCTAGCACCTATGCGACCATCTGTGCATTGTGCGCCTGCATACCGAAGTCATACCGAAATCTAGGTCGCAGGCACCACGCACCTCCTACCAGTTGCATGTTGAGAGAATGAACGAATATCTTGCACCCAACCTCGAACATGAGGCCAGAGTTCCGAACCATCTGAATGCGGTGATCTATCGGGGCATGCACTAATATATGGGGTTCTTATGTGCGGCATTGCCGGTATTTTTTCCAAAGAAATCAAAGACTTATCGGACATCCAACCCCTAACAATATCGCTAGCCCACAGGGGACCTGACGGCGAGGGATACACTATTCGAGGGGCTGACGCGGATTGCAGCCACTACAAACGCTCTGAAATACCCAGCAACCCGGCAGGAACTCTGGCTCTTGGACATCGACGCTTGTCGATTATTGATACAAGCGATGGTGGGCATCAACCTATGGCCAGCCGGTGCAACGATACTGTTCTGACCTACAATGGGGAGATCTATAACTACCTTGAGCTGAGAGCTGAGCTGGAACGAGCAGGTGTAAGCTTCCGTACCCAGTCAGATACCGAGGTTGTTCTGGAGGCTTATAGATATTGGGGAACTGACTGTTTTGCCCGTTTCAACGGTATGTGGGCAATGGCGATTTGGGATGAGCGTCGTAAACGCCTCGTCCTGAGTAGAGATAGATTCGGAATAAAACCCCTAAACTACCTCTCCATCGGACAAACACTCTATTTTTCGTCGGAATTGAAGGCTCTCCTGTGCCTGGAAGACTATCGACCCAGACTCGATAAGGAAATAGCGGCCGATTTTCTGCGGTGGGGCATTGTCAATCACACCAACGATACTTTTTTTCGCGACATTTCAACATTTCCAGCGGGGTGTTTTTGCGTCATTGACCCTCAGAGACCAACGGTCGTCTCGCCACAAAAGTTCTGGGAACCTTCAAGCAGCAGGTTAGCCAGCAGCAATCTTTCCTTGAATGAGGCCGAGGCTCAGTTTCGGTCTCTATTTAGCTCAGCTGTTGCTCTAAGGCTCCGCTCCGATGTTCCTGTCGGCGCCTGTTTGTCCGGCGGATTGGACAGTTCTGCTATAGTCTATGAAGCCACCCACAGCCAGCCTTCCGGGGGCGGAATTTCAACATTTACGTCCGCCTCCTCGCTCTCAGATTTTGATGAGCGCAGATGGTCAGATCTCGTCAATCAGGCTTGCAACACCACACCTCATACAGTGTTTCCCGAAGCTTCTGAGTTTATGGCTGATCTTGATCATCTGGTGCTTACCCAGGAAGAGCCGTTCCCGTCAGCAAGCATCTACGCTCAATACCTGCTCATGAAAAAAGCCCGGGACGAACAGATTCCGGTGCTGCTTGATGGCCAGGGCGCGGATGAAGCCTTATGTGGCTATCGCAAGTACGTCGCATACTCTTTTCTGGAAAGCTTCCAGGAAAGACGATGGTTTGATCTTTTGGGCGATCTTACCGGCTGGATGCGGGGCGGCGATAAGGGTCTGCTGCAGTTATCACAGGGGGTCAGATACCTTCCGAAGTTCTTGAGGCGTGGTGATGCCGAACCTCTTCGCGATTTGGTTCAACCGGGCATCGCAGGCGAATGGGCCTCAAGCCGACCAGGAAGCACTCTGGCAACATATCGGTCAAGCGAACGCCAGATTGATGACCTTCTCAGCTTTAGCGTTCCAGCGCTTCTCAGATACGAAGATCGCAACTCCATGGCGTGGAGTATCGAGAGTCGAGTTCCGTTTCTCGACTACCGATTGATTGAGTTCCTGCTTGAGCTTCCTACCAGTCTGAAAGTCCGCGGAGGTCGCACAAAAACACTTATGCGAGGGGCATTGAAGGGCCAGGTCGCAGACGAAATACTGCAACGTCGCGATAAAATGGGCTTTGTTACGCCTATGCATGTGTGGATGCAGGGCGAGTTGCGGTCAGAATTCGCGAATGCTTTTGCTTCTTCCGATTTCAGGCTTGCATCGCTCGTAAACCCATCAGGGGCGGCGGCACTTCTCGATACAAGCGGGCCCTGGACGTGGGCGGCTCTAAATGCTGTTTTTCGTGTGTTCATTCTCGATCGCTGGGCACGGCTACACGGCGTCACGATCGATTGATCAGCGAAACATTATCTTTTTGCTGGATGGCTGGGTTTGCTGGATGGCTGGGGCGGCAGGATTCGAACCTGCGCATGCCGATACCAAAAACCGGTGCCTTACCACTTGGCCACGCCCCAACAGACAGCGTTTACTGTCAGCACATGCACATAGCTCGAAGCGACGCGGCGTGCAATATATATTGAGCTAAATCGCTCATTTCTGACGGTTTTAAACGTCTTTTTGATCAAGATCGCAGGACATCCCTATGACACATCAATCCAATGCCGTTACCCGTCCCTTTTCCCTCAAGGGCCTGGACCATATCGTTCTGCGGACCCCAGATCCCGCAACGCTGACTGGCTTTTATGTCGACGTACTGGGCGCGACCGTTGAGCGTGAAGTTCCCCAATTTCAACTGACGCAGCTGCGCGCTGGGCAATCGATGATCGACGTCATTGGTGTCGAGTCTGCCCTTGCGGCCGCAGACGGGCGAAATGTCGACCATTTCTGTCTGCGCGTTGACCCATGGGATGAGACTGCAATGGCAACCTATCTCCGGTCCCGTGGCCTTGTGGTCGAAGAAAGCGGAATCCGATACGGTGCAGAAGGCAATGGCCCCTCCATCTACATCACGGATCCGGAAGGGAATGTTGTTGAACTAAAGGGGCCTCCGTCGGAATAAGCCTCAAGACCTTAAGGCGCCGGAAGGCGACCCACTGCCTCCTCTGTAAGACTGCCCATATAAAGGTGCCCGGAGCGCTCATTGATGCTGGTGATCGTACCGTATTTCCCGTTCGGGTCTTGGAGGTTGGCAATCACCTCACCCGCCTCATTTGCCTTTACGACCCAGCCGTACGGCTCAATCAAAGAGCCCCGCCAGGCTTCAGGCAAACGCATCAGGACTTTCCGCCAGAAAGGAGATGGCATCAGTTCATCCAACTCTGCTGATCTTGGCGCCACCAGCGCGATCCAAAAGCCGCCGTCTGGGGCTCTGGACAGGTTGTCTGGATGTGCGGGCAGGTTCTCAATAAAGGGTTCCGCCTGCCCTGCTTTAGGGCCAGTAAGCCAAAGACGTGTCACACGATAGCGGAACGTCTCGTTGACCAATACAAAGCTCTCGTCAGCGGCTAAGGCAACGCCATTGGCAAATCCCAAAGTATCGAGCTCGACATTTGTGACCCCTGTTGCAGGGTCAAAGGTGAGCAAGCGGCCTGTCTTTCTGCTTTCCACGACATCGAGCAGATTGTCGTGCAGGTCAAAGCGAGTAGACGCATCGGAGAACCAGACCTTGCCGTCGCTTGCGATGTCTAGGTCATCGACAAAGATCATCTTTTTGCCATCGAGACTGTCGGTTAACAGGCTGAGCTCGCCCTCAGGAGACAGAGAGAGCAGTCCTTTTAGCGCATCCGCGATGATCAGATTGCCCGTCGCGTCGAATTGCAGTCCGAGCGGCCGCCCGCCGGTATTCGCAATTTCTGTGACGTCGGCTTCAGCCCCATCGACCGGGTTGATCCTTACGATGCGGCCATCTGCATAGCCAGTGTAAAGCCAGCCCGCGGGCCCTACCGTCGTGTCTTCTGGCCCGGCACCCTTCCCTTCAGCGATGCGGATTAAAGCTGTCAGCGCTTCGTTGGCAGCAAAGGGGCCTGTTTTGCCGACATCCTCTGGCGGGGTCCAGGCGACCGGGTCAATCTGCACCGGCCAAAATGACAGGTAAGCTGCCAAAATACCCAGCAGAACAGCCAAAAAACCAAAGAATTTCGCCATTCTTTATCCCCCCGTTAAGACCCTTGCCTCATCTTGTAGTCCTTAAGTCTGGGCGTCAATTACTTGGTGCTCCAGTCACGGGAAGCGTATTGCTTAGTATTCGAGGGCCTAATGGCAGCGTTTTTGCTGATTCACGGTGCGTGGCATGACGAGCGGTGTTGGGAGTTACTTGTTCCTCAACTCGCGGCGCGTGGACATGCTGTGCACACGCTGACGCTTCCGGGACATTGGAACAGATCCCTTCCCAGCTATCAGATTTCTCTTCGCCGATATGGAGAAGCCATTTGCGCGTCTGCTCGGCAGATTGGCGAACCGGTCACTCTGGTTGGGCATTCAATGGGTGGCATGGCAATCTCTCGTGCTGCGGAGATGCAGCCGAACCTTTTTGATCAACTCGTCTATTTGACTGCGTACCTTCCTCGTCTGAACAAGTGGACACGGATGCGTTCCTTGGCATTGGGCGATAAACATACCCGGCTCTGGCCGGCGGTTCGTACGGATTGGTTGCGGTTTCGAGCCCATATAAAGCCCGAGCTTGCCGCCGAAACCTTTTATCATGACTGTCCACAGGGCCTCGCTGACAGGGCGGTCGAAAGGCTATGCAGCCAATCAGGCCTCCCTATTGTGGAGTTTGACAAGATCACGAGTGAGGGCGCCGGCAGTCGGCCGATGACCTATATTGAATGCCTTAAAGACCGCGTCATTTCGCCGGAACTGCAAAAGCAGATGCAGGCACACGCACCTTTCAAAGAGGTTTTGACCCTCGACAGTTCGCATTCGCCGTTCCTCTCCCAACCCACAGTGCTAGCCGAAATGCTCCACGGAGTTGCGGGTGGCCGCGTCTCAAAACAAAAGCCCGCCGGCTCCCGGCATGCAAAACTAGCTGCACGCAAAGGCGTCGGGATTCCACCTCTTGCTGAGGTAAAAGCTGGATAAAATGGTCTTCTCTTGATTGTCCATTCTTAGGGCAGAGTGTGGCGCAGCCTGGTAGCGCACCTCGTTCGGGACGAGGGGGTCGGTGGTTCGAATCCACTCACTCCGACCACACCAACGAGCTGGACATTTTGCATGCCTAGGTCGTGTCCTATTTTCCTGAGAAGTTGGGTGCACGTTTTTCGACGAAATGCGCAACACCCTCTTTGAAGTCTTCACTTGCAAAACTGGACTGCATTTCTGTGTCTGCCATGGATGTGGAACTGTTGAAGTCCTGGAACAGGGATTTGTAGACCTGACGCTTCATTACAGTCATAGACCGGGGCGAAGTGGTTTCCGCAAGGCCTTTAGCGTAGTCAGTCACCTCACCCATCAGCGCATTCCCGGGCACGGATCGGTTCACCAAGCCCAATCGAGCCGCTTCTTCGCCCGTAAACTTTCGCGCCGACATCAGAATGTCGAGCGCATTCGCAGACCCAATCAGCCTTGGCAACAACCAGGCAATGCCATGTTCTGCGACCAGGCCGCGTTGGGCGAAGGCTGTTGTGAATTTTGCCGCGTCGCTGGCGATCCGCATATCGCAAAAGAGTGTCATGACCAGGCCGATCCCGGCACACGGACCGTTGATGGCAGCGATGATCGGCTTGGGACATTCAAACATGTAGCCGAACCGGCCTTCGAAATGTTCCAGTACCGATGGCCCAAGGTCACCGTCGAAGGAGACATCTGCTTCTTCTCCCTTTTCGACAATGCGTTTTCTGCCATCGCCATTGGCGTCAATTTTCTGCAAACCGCCCATGTCCGCACCGGCGCAAAAACCACGACCAGCACCGGTAATGACAATCGCACGGACGTCGTCGTCTGCAGCAGCATCGTTGATGGCACCGCGCACGCTGTTTTCCATGGTCGCAGTCCAGGCATTAAGTTTGTCGGGACGATTGAGTGTGATGGTCGCGACACGGTCAGCTACATCATAGAGAATTTCGTCATAAACGGTCATGGCATCCCCCGGTTGGGCATTCTTCAATGTTTGCGTTAGCCTATCATTCCATGGGCACGCGCGAGCGCACAAGAGGGAGACACACATGACCGATTTCAGCCAGATCCTGGTAGACCACCCCGCGAACAAAGTGATGCGGATCACGCTGAACCGGCCTCAGGCGATGAATGCTTATACGACCCGTCTTTGCGAAGAAGTCACAGAGGCTGTTGAGGCCTATCTGCGCGACGACAATCAGCGCGCTCTGATCATCACCGGCGCTGGTCGTGGCTTCTGTTCCGGCGGAGATGTGAGCGGCAATGGCGATGATGAACACAAAGCACTTATGGCGAGCCAGCTTTCCCATGGACGCGAAATGCGCGATGGAATGCACCGTATCATTCTCGCGCTGCAGCGGTGCGACAAACCGGTGATTGCCATGATCAACGGCCCCGCTGTTGCTGGTGGCCTGACACTGGCGCTCGCCTGCGACATCCGGATCGCGTCTGACCAGGCAAAACTTGGGGATACGAGTGGTCGCTTTGGACTGCTGCCGGATGAGGGCGGCGCATGGTTTTTCCCACGGGCCATGGGCATGGACCGAGCCCTTAAAATGAGCATGTTGGCAGAGACATATGATGCCCGCACCGCCATGGAGCTCGGACTGGTCACAGAAGTTGTGTCCGACAATGCGCTTGAAGAAGAGACCTTGACGCTGGCGAGTGCGCTTGCAGAACGGGCACCACTTGCTGTGCGGCTTGCAAAGCAGATGATGCTGCGCTCCCACGACATCACCCTTGAGCGGTCCCTTGGTGATGCTGCCCTCTCGGTGATGGTCACCAATCCCTCGCAAGATGTGAAAGAGGGCGTGAAGGCATTCTTCGAGAAACGTGCACCCCAATTTACCGGCAAATAAAAAAGGGCCGAACTGCGGTTAGCAATTCGACCCTTCCTCTTGGACGCTCCCTGAGTAAGAAAGCGTATGCGAAGGTCTTACGCCTTCTTTTGATTGTGTTCGCCAACGACCTTCAAGGATTGTCGCTCCGCAAATCCGTAAATGCCTTTGGACATGAGTGACGCCTCTGCCTTCCTGCGTGCAGCATAGACTTCGGCACGCATCCCATGAACCTCGATGTCATCAGGGGCTGCAAGCCCCGCCATTTCCGCTAGGTGGCATGCCAGCCTGAGGTCCCCCTCCCCAACCAGTTTGGACGCCCGCGCGGCCAGGGCTTTTGCGCCACCTGCCAAAGCGGCCATTTCCTCCGCCAATGCCGCGTCCGACGCGGGCTTCAGGTTGGCCGGGTTGCCATCATACCAACCGCCATACAGACGCCAGATATTATGGATGACGAATTCAGGTTCGTCATAGACAGGTTGCAGGTAGGGCTTGCCCATCAATTCAGCCGGGAGCTTGATGGAATGAATGATCTCATCCAGACGCGCACCGGTATTCATCATATCGACTGTTTGGCTCACCAACGTCTCCAAAGCCGTCGCGATGTGATCCAACACGGTCGCGATGCGTGCCTTCCCCCCAATAGGAAGGCCATGGGCTGGCAGCAGCAGTTCCGGTTCTTTCGCTATCATCTCGCGAAGCGCTTTTGCCCATTCCAGAGGATAGCGCTGCACTTTCTGTGGATTGCCGGCATTCGGAAATACCCAGGTTACGAAATCACCGGAACAGATCGCTTTGTGCTCTGGCACCCAGGCCCATAGATGGTCGTCGGTTTCCCCGATCGCGTGATGCAGCTCAAACTGCGTGTCACCAACTTTTGTGTTGAGGTTTTCGCGGAATGTGGTGTCCGGGTCGATCCAGGGGTCTGGCCCAAACCGGCGAGCACTCGCTTTGCCGCCCTCTCCCGCTTGCCCCATACGCAGTTCCGTCGCCGGTGCAAACTGACGGGCATTGATCGTGAAATTATATCCGTTGGTTGCTTCATAGCGGCGAAAACGGGGTGCGACATTTTCATGTGCGATGATACGTGGACGGCGATGCCCCTTTTCGCAGGCCTCACAGACAAAGTGATTGGTGCCGCCGACATGGTCCGCATGACCATGGGTGTAGCAGATGTTCGAGACGGGCTCGTCTGTCCACTTGCGTAAGGAATTTAGAACACCGCCACCAAATGCTTCCAGACTGGTGTCAAACAGGACAAGACCATCGCCGGTCTTAAAGGTTACGACGTGAGAAAAAGCTTCGATCAAGGCGATCCCGTTGCCAAGCTCCGACAGTTCCATCGTGGGACGGTTTACCAGGCCCGCACCTTCGTAAATATCATTGTCGATAAACCGCTCAGATAGCGCCAGCAGGTCGGCCATGGGTTCTCCTCAAGTATCTTCGGTGGTCGATTTGACAGTGATCACAATTGCCCTTCGCCGTCGAGAGGAGGAGGAGACAATTCCACTCTGCGGGATTAAATGCAGGGTCGTCGATCAGTCGACAGTTCGGTTCCCTCAAGCATTCGTTTGGCGAAACCGGTTGAACAGGTATGATCTCCCCAACCATCCGCCAACATAGGCGGTTAGAACATTAAAAGCTGAACGTCGTTTTCCTGACTGGAAACCTTATGGGGAACTCACGACACGGGGAGAATTCGATGAGCTTCAAGATGCCTGAGCAAGGTCGCGACTGGGAGAGCCTGCGCCACGAGATGCAGACGCGTGGCGGCAATGACGTGAAATGGCGCGACGGAAAGACAGCAGTCTATGTCTTTAACGCCGGCCCAGACGTCGCTCGTGTGCAAAAAGAAGCCTACACAATGTACATGTCGGAGAACGGCCTTGGTCCGATGGCATTTCCGAGCCTGAAACAGATGGAAGATGAAGTCGTCTCCATGGGTCTTAGTCTGCTTCACGCACCCGAAGGGGCCGCAGGCAACATCACCTCTGGTGGCACTGACTCCATCACCATGGCGGTCAAAACTGCGCGAGACTATGCGCGTGCCGAAGGCACGTTGAAGGGCCGGCCCAACATTGTGGCGCCATGGTCCGCTCACCCTGCTTTCGACAAAGCTGCCAAGATGATGGACATGGAGATCCGGCGGGTTCCTTGCGGGCCGGACTTTCTGGCCGACGCCGCTGCCATGGGTGCGGTGATTGATGATGATACCATCATGCTGGTGGGATCTGCCCCCTGCTTCCCTTATGGGCTCGTTGACCCAATCGAGCGCCTGGGCGCGGTTGCAGAAGCGCATGGCACCTGGCTCCATGTAGATGCCTGTGTTGGCGGTTATTTCGCACCCTTTGCCAAGATGAATGGCGTGCCTCTCCATGCGTTCGATTTTGAGGTCCCTGCGGTGAAGTCTATTTCCGCCGACCTCCACAAATATGGCTATGCGGCCAAGGGCGCCTCTACCGTCCTCTTCCGATCAGAGGAATTGCAATCTCATATGATCTTCGATTGCGCCGATTGGCCTGGTGGCCGGATGATCACCCCGACATTGGCTGGCACACGTCCCGGCGGGGCCATTGCTGCTGCCTGGGCGGTCATGAATTACCTTGGCGTAGAAGGCTACAAAGAGAAACAAGGCATCGTTTGTGGTGTCCGCGAACACATCGAGACCGGTGTTAAGCGGATGGGTTTCAAAATTGTCGGGAAACCGGTGCTCGGCCTCGTCGCGTTTTATCACCCAGACTATGATGCCTTTGCCCTCTGGGGAAAAATGGCAGAGCGCGGTTGGATGACGTCGGTTACGACGGAACCCAAATCACTTCACCTTATGCTTTCACCGTTCCATGCGGCTGTTCAGGATCAATATCTCGCAGATCTGCAGGCCAGCATGGCTGAGATCGATGCTGGCAATGCCGGTGACGTGAAGGAAGTCCGCTACAGCTAGAAGTACGGGATGGGCGCCCTGTGCGCCCATCGTCTCTTCACTTGGTGGCGCTCACATCCCGCTGCCGAGTGTGTAGAGAAGCATGCCGGCGGCGCCTACGCCTGCGACGATAGTCCCCAATGCGCCAATGGGACGCAGGGGCAACTCCGACCAGGAGCCGGTCAGTGCGAGCGCGTGAGAAATCCGAGCGAAAACAAACAATCCGCCAAAAATCATGACCAGTGTCGGATAGGTTCCTGAAAGTTCCAGCAACGCCAGCAACACGATGAAAAGAGCGGCATTTTCCGCAAGGTTTCCATGACGACGTATTTTCCTGAGAAAATCAGGATCACCACCATCACCGAAACTGAGTCCTCGTTTTCCGCGTACTATCCCGACAGTCAACATTAAGACATATTGCAATATGCCCAAAACGCCAGCCACTGCGGCGGTAGTAGTTGGAAATTCCATGCTTTTTCTCCTCAAATGGGCTGATCGACCACCAAGATGGGCCCAAATGCCTGTGGAATCCATAGACACACCGGGCCGATTTTGAACCAGACTGGTGCTTTTTTGGGTCTTGTCGCGATTTCTTGAAATATTTGTCTTGAAACTTTTGTGCAGTGCACATATCTAGGGTTCAAGAATAAGAACTGACAAACAGTCATTCCCCCAACAGGAACGCTCTCGGCGGGCAAAAAGTACCGCTAACCCTTTGATCTTGGAGAAAGATCATGATTACAGCTAACCTGAAGCAGATGAAAACAGACACACACCAGCCCTTCGGACAACCCTTCGCATACGCGAAAGAGATGGTTACCGAGCGACTGAAGACCCTTGGCATTGAAGACGCGACTGATCTTGCGACCAGTATCGGTTACCTCGTTGTTGGTGCCTATGGGATCACGATGGTCCTTAACCTGACGGTCAACTACTAAGACCACCCGCCTGTATCCGGGCAAAAACCCGGAAGTCTACGTGATGTGGACATGCTCGTAGCCCCCACTTGAGCATGGCACCGGCGATCCCCCCCGTCGCCGGTGCCTATATTCCCTTGAAGACACTCTGCCGAGCGGTCATTCTGCGCCCAAATTTGTTGCTGACAATCTTGGGAGCCAGACCAGATGGCCGTTGCGATCCCCTTTGTGCGTGAAATTGACATTGATTATGGGCGCGTGGACCAGGTGAGCCCGCTTGTCCGACGGGTGACGGCCAACAATCCTGGTGGCTTCACCTATATGGGCACCGGAACCTACATCATCGGCGAAGGCACAGTTGCCGTGATTGATCCCGGCCCGAATGATCAGGCGCATATCGACGCGCTGCTAAAAGCCGTCGAGGGCGAGACGGTAAGCCACATCCTTATCACTCATTGTCATATGGACCATTCACCTGCTGCTTCTGCCTTTAAAGCTGCAACAGGCGCTAAGACATATGCCTATGGTCCGCACGGCTCCGGCCAACCAAAGGACTCTGTGCAGATCGAAGAAGGCGCGGATCGTGACTTCACACCAGATGTAGAAGTCCGACATGGCGACGTTCTGGAAGGTCCTGGGTGGAGCGTGGAATGTGTCTTTACACCTGGCCATACTTCAAACCATATGAGCTTTGCGTTGCGCGAAGAGAAAGCGCTCTTCACCGGTGACCACGTCATGGGCTGGTCAACCAGTGTCGTCAGCCCTCCAGATGGTGACATGGCAACCTATATTGCTTCCCTGGAACTGCTACTGGACCGTGATGATGAGCTTTATTGGCCGACACATGGCCCGGCAATTACGGAGCCGAAGCCTTTTGTACGTTCCTTCATCGCCCACCGCGAAGACCGTGAACGCCAGATCATTGAGCAGATCACTGCCGGGCGAACCACCATCGCTGACATGGTTCCAGTCATGTATGAGGCGACAGACAAGCGCCTCCACCCGGCAGCCGCTCGGTCTGTGCTGTCCCACGTAATCAAAATGGTTGGTGACGAGAAACTTGCCTGTGACGGCGATCCATCGCTTACGTCGGCGTATCGGCTGTCCTGATTTCGCGCGGTTTGCCGTCGAGGAAGTCTTGGAGATTTTCGAAGGTCCCGTTCCAGCCATCCTGGTGCCCATCCCGATCCGCTTTACTGGTGAGCATAGCCTGGTGCAAGTGAACCTTTGTGCCGGCTTTTACATCAGCGAAAGTGACGGTCACTGTGGACTCGTGCGACCGGGTGCCGTCGATGGTCCAGCCCCAGGTGAAGACCATCCTGTCCGTCGGCGATATTTCTTCAAAGACACCGCTCACAATGTGCTGCGAGCCGGACGGCGCCCCCATCACGACCCGCCAGGCGCCCCCTTCAACCACGTTGAAATCATGCTCAGGGAGCGAGAAACCTTTTGGACCCCACCAGGCACTTAGATGCTCTGGGGTGCTCCAGGCTTTAAAAACCCGGTCTCTGGGTGCTTTGAAGATGCGTGTGATCTCCAGCGTGAGGTCCTGCTCGCTATCTGATTGCAGAGCCATTTCACACCTCCCCATCTTTGTCGTCGAGACCTTCGCTTTTGGCGAGGAACTCATCAAGGCGCTCAAAGCCGTCCTCCCAGAAGACGGCGATTTGGGCCATGAAGGCTTTTGCTTCTTTCAATCCACCTGGGGTCAGTCGGCAGCGTCGCCGCTGAGCATCGACTTCGCGCACGATAAGGCCTGCGTTTTCCAGAACCTTTAAATGGTTCGAAATGGCGGGCATGGAAATGTCGAACGGCTCCGCCAATTCGCCAACGGTCGCCTCACTTCTTGCCAGCCTCGCCAATATCGCGCGACGGGTCGGATCCGCCAGCGCACCAAAGGCCTGGCTTAACTGATCACGCGCCATGGTCCTATCCCAGGTTTGAAGCCAGTGTCGCCACCAGCCTTTAATTAAACAATCACTTATTTAATGAGATAGGCCCTGCTTTACAACCCTGAAGAGGGAATAGGGAACGGTTAGCCTTTGAGTTCGTCCCGGAAAGCGCGAATTCGCGCCGCATTCGCCCCAAGGTCGCTTTCGCCAACCCTTGAGACCGATCGCACATCCACCAGAGCTGCCCCGTTTTCGTCGCGCACGCGAATGACGATGTCGTCCTTAAAGCCCATCAGGACGGTCGTGTCCGTCGCTTCGATGCGCCCCTCTTCAACAGCCACTGAAACAATTTCCCAGCCAAGGCTCTGAGCGGCAGACACCGCGTCCTCAAAGGTGGCGCCTGGGTGCCGGTCCAAAAGGATGGGCTGAATATCCGGATAGGCTTCCTTTTGAAGCTCGCTCAAGTTCTCAGGAGATGAGCGATCCAAAGAATTGTGTGCCGGTGTGCGATGAGCCCGCACGGCGACGAAGATCGGTGGGTCAGTCAGATCCGTTGAGATGTCATGGATTGGCGGGACGGAGGAGCCATTCATGATTGCCGCACCGACTGGTGCCACAATCGCCAGGCTGAGGAAAATCGCAGCGACCGCAATCCCTCTGCCGCTCTTGTCAGACGTGATCGTGATCACAAGCCCCACAATAGACAGCAGAATAGCAATGACCCCTAAAATGAAGCCTCCGCCGAGGCCTGCGAACAGAGCGATAGGGAGTGGCATAATCCCGAGGCGAAGTCCCAAGACTGCCAAGATAGCCACTACGACTGAAAAGAGCGCCAGCCGGAACCCCCAGCTTACGAATGCCGACCGATCGCCCATTTCAAATTCCCCTTTGCCTTGCTTCAATGATACCAACGTCGCAGCGAATTACTCCGCCGCTGTAGCCGTTGGCAGTGTGTAGTCTTTGAACTGCTCTCGCAGTGTCAATTTCTGGATCTTGCCCGTTGCTGTATGCGGGATCTCCTCCACAAACACCACATCGTCAGGCATCCACCATTTGGCAATCTTGCCATCCATGTACTCAAGAACACCCTCTTTTGTAAGACCGCTGCCCTCTTTCTGGATGACAATCAGCAGAGGACGTTCATCCCATTTCGGGTGCACGATGCCGATAACGGCCGCCTCCACTACATCTGGATGGCCGACTGCTGTGTTTTCCAACTCAATGGATGAAATCCACTCACCACCGGACTTGATGACATCCTTGGCGCGGTCTGTGATCTGCATAAAGCCCAGCGGATCAAGAGTGGCCACATCACCGGTATCAAACCAGCCGTCCTTATCCAGGATGTTTCCACCCTCGCCCTTCAGATACCCCCCTGCAACGGCGGGACCGCGAACCATCAAATGACCGAAGGCGACACCATCGCTTGGCAGATCGTTGCCGTCATCGTCGGTGATCTTCATCTCAACTGTGTAGATCGCCCGGCCCTGCTTCACTTTAATGTCGAGCTGCTCTTCAAATGGCAATGTCTCCATGCCCGCTTTGAAGGACCCAAGTGTTCCCATAGGGCTCATTTCCGTCATGCCCCACGCATGCATCACAGTGACATCGTAATCGCGTTCAAACGCCTCGATCATGGAGCGCGGCGCGGCGGACCCACCGATAATCACTTTGGTCAGGTCTGGAAGCTTCACTTTGTTTGCTTCGAGATGGCCCAACAACATGAGCCAAACGGTCGGCACTGCCGCCGTCACGGTGACACGTTCCGTGCTCAACAATTCATAGATGCTCTCGCCATCCATATTGGCGCCCGGCATGACGATCTTCGCCCCACTTGCCGGTGCTGAGAAAGCAATCGCCCAGGCATTGGCGTGGAACATTGGGACAACAGGTAGCACTGTATCTACTGAGCGCATGCCCATCGCATCCGCGCCGTTGGCCGCAAGTGCGTGGAGAACATTGGAGCGGTGAGAATAGAGAACGCCTTTTGGGTTGCCCGTCGTGCCGCTTGTGTAGCAAAGACCGCAGGCGTCATTTTCGTCCACGTCCGCCCACTCAAAATTGCCATCTTCTGCTTCGACGATTTCCTCGTAGCAATAGACGTTATTGAGCGTCGTTTCCGGCATGTTCTCCTTGTCGGTCAGGATGATGAAGCCCTTCACATTCGGCAACGTGTCCGCGACCGCTTCAATCACCGGCACAAAGGTCGTGTCGAAGAAGATGAACTGGTCTTCTGCGTGATTGATGATGTAGGTGAGCTGTTCCGCAAAGAGGCGCGGGTTGAGCGTGTGGCACACTGCCCCCATGCCCATGATGCCGTACCAGGCTTCCATGTGGCGATGCGTGTTCCAGGCCATGGTGGCGATCACATCGCCCTGCTTCATTCCAAGCTTCTGGAGAGCCTGAGCACATTTGCGCGCCCGCAAATGGATATCTGAGTAGGTGCACCGGTGGATCGGTCCCTCGACGGTCCGAGTAACGATTTCTCGCTCTGCGTGAAACCGGTTTGCGTGGTCAATAATGCTCATCACCGTGAGCGGCCAGTCTTGCATCAGGCCTTTCATGGCTCTCTCTCCCTTAAAATTGTCGACTTTTTGCCGTTTGAAGAGAGTTTAGAGGCTTCCGCGGCTCCAAACAACGCTTGGCGTGAAAGGGCCAATTGCACTTGCAGATGACCTAAAGACAGCTAGTCTCTTGGCCAACAAAAACACAAAAAATTGGAGGCTCAGATGACCAATTGGCATCACCAGCCAGCATCAACACTGCTCGCCGCTATGGATCAGGGAGAAGTGAGCTCAGTAGAGCTTACGGAGCATTTCCAAAACCGTTTTGAGACCCAAAATGCCAAGGTTAATGCCATTGTCGCCACGAATTTCGACGGGGCAGCCGAGAGAGCACGTTTGGCGGATGAGGCCCGTGCCAAAGGCGAAAGCTGGGGACCGCTCCACGGACTTCCCATGACGATTAAAGACGCCCTTGAAGTCGTTGGTATGCCGGCTGTTGGCGGCGCGCCGATGTGGAAGGACCATCGCCCGACCCAGAATGCTGACGCTGTTCAGCGCATCATTGATGCCGGAGCCGTGATTTTTGGGAAAACCAACGTGCCGTTTATGTCAGGCGACCTTCAGACCTATAACGATGTCTACGGGACCACCAACAATCCTTGGGACGTGACCTGCGGACCCGGCGGTTCTTCAGGCGGTGCCGCGGCAGCCCTTGCGGCCGGTCTCACGCCGTTGGAGCTCGGAAGTGATATTGGCGGGTCGATCAGAACACCCGCGCACCTTTGTGGCGTCTATGGGCACAAACCGACCTACGGCATTGTCTCAAAGCGGGGTCACCTGCCAGGACCGCCTGGTGCTTTATCCGAAAGTGACCTTTCGGTTGTCGGACCGCTGGGTCTCTCTGCAAAAGACCTTGGTGTGCTTCTGGATGTGGTTGCCGGGCCCAATGCGGCCTCTTCCGTCGGCTGGAATCTTTCGTTACCGCCTGCCCGCACAAAGTCGCCTAAGGACCTGCGGGTCGCTGTCTGGCTTGATGATCCTTATTGCGAGATTGACGCGCAGTCATCCGCCCACATCACCAACGCGGCAAATGCCTTAAAGGACGCGGGCGCCAAAGTAGATTTTGCTGCGCGGCCTGACTTCACACTGGAGGAGATCACCGAATGCTATCTCATGCTGCTCCACTCCGTCGTGACGCGAGGCATGCCTCCAAAGGTTCAGGAGAAATGGCGCACTCTGCTCGCCCAGGCAGCACCCGATGACAAATCCCATGAGATCCTACAGGCGCGTGGTGGCCTGATGCGCCATGGCGACTGGCTGGACTGGCATGAACGCCGTGAACAAATTCGCGCCAAATGGGCCTCTTTCTATCAGGAGTGGGATGTTGTTCTCGCGCCCACGCTCATGCGGCCAGCCTTCCCCCATGACCAAACGCCCAGCTGGAGCAAGCGGAACCTGACGGTGAATGGTAAAGACCGCCACTACATGGATATCCTTATTTGGGCCGGGCCAGCCGTCCTGTCCTACCTGCCCGCTTCGGTCGCCCCTGTGGGGCTGACCAATGAAGGCTTACCGGTTGGGGTTCAGATCATCGGTCCCTATTTAGAGGATAAGACCTCGATAGCCGTCGCAGGCATGATTGAAGAGCTTGTTGGCGGTTTTCGCGCACCACCGGATTTCGCATAAGCCTCGCTTCTGCTACACCACCCATACGATTTTCAACCGACAGGACCCCTACTTCATGTCCACGCTCAGCAATGCTGCTATTCGCGATATCGAAACCGTTATTCACCCCTACACGAACCTAGACGCGTTCCGGAAAACGGGTCCGCTGATCCTGGACCGCGGCGAGGGTATTCGCGTCTGGGACACGGATGGCAATGACTACATTGAGGGTATGGCAGGCTTGTGGTGCACAGCGCTTGGCTATTCTGAGCAGGAACTGATCGATGCTGCAACAGAACAACTGGGCCAACTCCCCTTCACTCATGTGTTTAGTGGCAAGACACATGAGAAGGCAGCGGAACTCGCCGAGCGACTGAAGGCCATTGCGCCCCATGATGCGTCGAAAGTCCTCTTTTGCGGTTCAGGGTCAGAAGCCAATGACCAGCAGATCAAGCTCGTTTGGTACTACAACAATGCACGCGGCAAGCCGAACAAGAAGAAGATTATCTCTCGCACCAGAGGCTATCATGGCGTGACGGTTGCATCTGCCAGTCTGACGGGCCTTCCTGCCAATCATGCAGACTTTGACCTGCCTCTCGACGGCATCTTGCACACGGATTGCCCGCACTATTATCGCTATGCGGAACCCGGCGAAACCGAGGATGAGTTCACCACACGTCTTGCCAACAATCTGGATGAGATGATCCAGAAAGAAGGACCAGACACGATTGCTGCCTTCATCGCAGAGCCCATCATGGGTGCTGGTGGTGTTGTTATTCCACCGGAAGACTATTTTGCGAAAATCCATGCAGTGCTCGACAAGTATGACATTTACGTCATTGCAGACGAAGTGATCTGTGGTTTCGGACGCACAGGCAATATGTTCGGCTCTGAAACATATGGGTTTAAACCTGACTCCGTCTCCGTCGCCAAAGCCCTCACCTCAGGCTATGTGCCTATGGGTGCGGTTACCGTGGGCGATGACATGTATGAAGCCATGCTGGAGCAAAGTAAAAAGATTGGCGTCTTCGGCCACGGCTTTACCTATACAGGCCACCCGCTTGCAGCAGCTGTCGGCTGTAAGGCACTGGAAATCTACGAAAAGCGGAATATTGTCGGGCACGTGCGCGATGTTGCTCCAACGTTTGAAAAGCGCATGGCCGCGCTTGCAGATCACCCGCTTGTGGGCAACTCACGGGCAAAAGGTCTGATTGGTGCCGTGGAGCTTGTCGCAGACAAAGCAACCAAGCGCGCCTTCGATGCGTCTCAGGGTGTCGGCGTTGCCGCCCAGAACAATGCTCAAAAGCATGGCCTGATCGTGCGTGCCATGGGTGGGGACATTGTTGCCTTCTGTCCGCCTCTTATTATTGATGAAACTCAAATCAATGAGATGTTCGACAAGTTCGAAAAAGGGCTGGATGACACGGAAGCCTGGGTCACCAAAGAAGGCCTGCGTTGAGCCCCATGAGTTTGTACCGGTATCACCTTCAGTTTGACGGCAAAGTCAGCCCTCAGGATGAGATGGGCGAACAGATGGGCATCGAAGCGAAGACCACAGTCGGTCCCGGCTTCAACAGCGCCATTGGTGCGGAAGGCACGGCGGCGAAGTTTGAAGCCCTTGTCATGAACGATATGGATGGGTCCTTCACTCTGCAGGGAGAAGTGACACTCGCGGGAGGCACGCTTGCGATTTCGACCTATCGCCCCTCCTCGCTGGAAGAAAGCCCTGACCCGACAATCCAGCGCGGCACTGCTGAGTGCCGGATAGATAGTGGCACCGGCTCATTTTCTAATGCCAGTGGGACGATCACGCTCAACTTTACGGTGAATGAGGAAGCACGCTTCACCGATTTGCAGACGGGATTGATTTTTGTCGAATGATCTGGGCACTGAAGGCTCCGCGCACCATCGTTGGACTTGACGTGCGATAGCCCTGCACTTCTAATCTCCCTATAGGAGCTAGGTGAATGGTCGCATATCGACCGTCGGGACTATTATCCGTCCTGCCAATTCTTGGTCGACCCGGCAACTAACCGGTACCTGGGGTGTTTGGCGTCCGCTCGGAGCCTGCCCACCAGCTGACGCCATTTGGATGGTGCACATGAACCCGCTCGTCAGCGCAGCACTTTCACGTTCGCGAACAACGCTGTCGATCCTATTCGTGGCGTTGATTGCAGGCCTGTCGGCTTATCTATCCATTCCAAAAGATGGTGACCCAACAGCCCTTTTCCGTGATCCTGACAGGCACAGGTATCATCGCCCTGGCGGGAATTGTGGTGAACAACAATATTGTGCTGATCGACACCTATCAGAGACTCATCAAGGCCGGGAGTGACGTGGAGAGCGCCATCATCAAGGCAGGCGGACAGCGGCTGCAGCCTATTCTGCTCACCACCATAACGACCATGGTGGGCCTTATGCCGATGGTCCTCCAGGTAAGCGTCAATCCGTTTGCCGAAGATTGGTTTTCCTATGGGTCTCCTACCAGCTACACGTGGAAACCCATGTCCAATGCCATTGTCTTCGGCCTTGGTTTTTCAACGCTCTTAACATTAATTGTCACACCCGCAGCGCTTGCTCTGCCAGCACGGCTTAAACGCAAAAGTGCGCCGCTCCTCGTCCGCGGCCGACTTCTTTTGCCTGACCTTGGAACTGTGCGTGAACGGCTCGGACGATGAGTATTTCCCAAGCGGGTATGCTCCGTTAGCGGTGTTGAATCATGTTATATGTACGCAATTTTTGCGACAATTGTCCGCATTTTGCGTGCAAATGGTGCAAATTCCTCTCATAGTGTGCAGATGAGTGACGGCACTGAAATACGCGTCAGACTTAAAACCTTGCGTAAGCGCTCCGGGCTATCAATTCGCAGGGTTGCAGAAAGTCTCGAAATCGCGCCTTCGACCTATAGCCACTATGAGAGCCGATACAAGAGACCGTTTTTGCCACAAGACCTTGTCAGCAAACTCGCAGATCTGTTTTCCAAACATGGGATCAAGCACAGCGATACGCTTGCGCTGGCTCGAGAAAGCGCACCCGAATTCATAGAAACCGCCGCTGTTGCAGATCAGATCGCTGAAATTGTTCGGCTGTTCTTGGCTATTGAAAACCCTCACATCCGCAACAGCCGATACAAAATGCTGCAAGCTGTTTTGGCAACCGACCAAGAGAGTGGTGCTCTTACGAATTTTCCGGATCCTTCCGATCCAACTCGTCACACATAAGCGATGCAATCTCATTGAGCCGCTTAACTTGGCCAAGACTCAGGCGGCCCGCGGTCACCATCAGCTTCCGTCGTTCCAGATCCACCTTTGCGGGCCGGCCCGGCTCAAGATTGATTATATTTGAATCCACCGTCGTTCCTCACCTATAGTTTCATAGTAAATCTGAAACTTCGATTTCGTCAATCGGAAACGAGGAATACACCGTGCCCGATCTTGCACTCAATGCGTTGACTTTCTTCGAAGAGATGGAAGCCAGCTCAGTCTTTGAAGAACGCGCGATAGCGCTTGATAACCTCATCAAAGGGCATGGGTTTCAGTACTGGGCTGTAATGCTTCAACGCGACCCCTTTTCTCCCACCCCATACGCGATGGAGAATTTCCACTTCATAGATCGCCGCAACGAACAATGGGCGCACGAATATCATTCATGCAAACTTGCATCTATCGATCCTACATGGTCCGCCAGTCCGCAGTTTCTGTTGCCTCAATTCTGGGATGACATTCCACAAACAGATGCGCAGAAGCGGCACATGGACAGAGCAGCAATAGACGGTGGAGCGACGAACGGCATTAGCGGAATCGCTGCCGCTCCGGGTGGAGGAGGAGCGGGTTTCTCTGTCAGCGGACGAGACAAGCGGGCAAAGGGTGCGATCGCTCTACAGATTTTCTCAGCGGTTCAGATTTTTCGCATTTTTGCACAGGCCGAGATGGCAGCGGAAACCACCGCGCGATACAAGCTGTCTGCAAACGACCTCAAAATCCTTCGTCTTTATTGGGAAGGATATGACCGGGCCCAAATCAGCATAATGGTAGGCCGCACGGTTGGCGCACTCAATCAACGCTTCAAAGAAATTCGGGAACAATTCGGTGTCGCCAAGGACATAAGTGTAATACGACTTCTACTCCAAGCGGGCGTTTTACCTTAGCTTTCTAAGCTAGCGAGATTTATACACGCAGAACATTCTGTCCTCGAACTAATGTCAGAGGGCAGAATGAAACTTCATCTAATCAACATAGAGACTGCAGCTGAACAGCAGGAGTTGCTGTTTGACCACTCCCGGGCTCGAGCTGAGATATTCGCTGGCTGGCCAGATGTTAACTATTGTGGCGGGTGCGAAGCTGACGTATTCGACCAGATATTTTTCAAACCAACTTGGGCGTCAGTGGTGCATGAAGGACGTACTATTGCTGTCGGGCGCATGATCCCAGCAGATGGCCCATTTACGATGGTTGAAGAGGTTTGGCCTCATGGCATTGAGACCCCACTGCCGGACAAAAGCCGGTCAGTGGAACTGCATCGCATCGGAAAATGCGAAGACTTGCCCCCTCAGATAGCTACGCTTGCGGTGCTCAAAATTCAATTTGGGTTTATGCAGGCAATGCAAGCCTGTGGTCGCCCACACATGTTTTTCTTAACACCAAAGCGCGTCGCCGAAACCACCCTTATCGGTGCGACACGACATGGGCCCGCTATTCAGGTGGATGGAGCCCCCTTCTTCGTGGTCTCCGCAACCTTGGAAGAAGACGCGCTAACCTTTATGGCTGAGACAATAGCCGAGATGGAACAGAGTGTTATCGGAGCTAAAAGCGCTGTGCTCACCGACGAGGTTGGAATATGACTGAGCGCGAAGACTTTCTTCGCGAGTGGTTCCTGCTTCTTCGGAAGTATGAAAAATCCAATGATCGCGTCGTAGCCTATGGCGTGAAATTACAGCAACCATTGCTGTCTGAGGTTTCAGACTACGCAGTGCGTGTAGATGAACCTGGCCAGCCGAGGCTGGTCTCTCCCACAGATAGTCAGTAGCCAGGATCAAGGAGCTGAACGCGAAGACAGTGTGTCGAGTCTATTAAATGCGGGGAAAATGGTACAGCTGGGAGGAATTGAACCACCGACCTCTTGATCCACAATCAAGCGCTCTAACCGACTGAGCTACAGCTGCACATCCGTCATGCGGGGCTTGGGCCCATGCACTCCGAGAGCCGGAACTTAATTCCCTTGCGCTCGCCTTGCAAGGCCTCTCCACGCCTTATTTTCCGCCTATTTTTGGGCGGTTTTCAGCCCCTCTCAGCTCCTTAGTCCCCACCGTTCGGCATCATGGATGCAACAAAGTCAGGCCACACCGCCCCTGCAAAGACCAGGAGCACCGCGATCGGGCAGACCACACGAACAGCAAACAGCCATGCCCGGAACCAAAGGGCATTTGGGTCCTTGGCATTGAGGGCATCCAGAACTGTCTCCCGGCTCAACACCCAGCCTGCAAAGATCGCCATCATAATGCCCACGCCGGGCTGTACCCAGCTGGTGACGATGAAGTCAAATACGTCAAAGACTGTCTGATTGACCAGAACGCCCATCGGTGCCAACGGGTAGAAGTCCGACCAATCACTAAAGGAGAGAACACTTGCAATGCCGAGCGTCCAGGCCGCGCCGCCGACCAGGATCGCGGTCGCTTTTCTGGACCAGGTAAGTGCTTCTTCCATGTAGGCCACGGCGGGTTCCAGAAGCGAGATGGCCGAAGTGACCGCCGCAACCGACAGCAGCACAAAGAAGGCTGTTCCGACCAGAAGGCCCGCATCCATCTGCCCAAAGGCAATCGGAACCGTCACGAAAATCAGGCCTGGCCCTGCGGAAGGTTCCAGCGCAAAGGAGAAGACCAGTGGGAAGACAGCAAGCCCCGCCAAGATCGCAACACCTGTGTCAGCGATCACGATGATGATTGCAGAATTCTGGATAGAGACGTCTTCATCAAGGTAAGCGCCATAAGTCATCATAGCACCCAGCGCGACGGAAACGGAGAAGAACCCCTGCCCGATCGCCATCAAGAATGTGTTGGATGTTACTTTTGAAAAATCGAAGGTGAAGAGAAAGTCTACCGCACGCTCAAAACCCGGCGTCGAAGCCGCGTAGAAGACCATCCCCACCAGGAGGACGAAGAGTAGTGGCATGAGGAAGACGACCGCACGTTCAATCCCTTTGTGCAGCCCCCAGATAACGATGCCAATATTGATTCCCATGAACAGGGTATGCCAGCCAATGAGCGCAATTGGGTCACCGATAAAAGCGCCAAAAATCTCCCCTGAGCTGTCACCATTGAGATTACCAAAGGTCCCTGAGGCCGCGAGGGTCACATATTTCAGCGCCCACCCTCCGATAACGCTGTAGTAGGACAAGACAACGAAGGCACCGAGCGTGCCGCCCCAGGCCATCAACACCCAGAAGATGGACTTCTTGTGCTTGCGGGTGATCTGCATCAGAGAGCCAATCGGGCTCTGGCCACCCATGCGGCCGAGCATCACCTCTGCAATGACAATCGGCAGCGCGATACAGGTGGTGGTGAGTAGATAAATCAGGATGAAGGCACCGCCCCCATTCTCGCCGGTGACAAAGGGGAACCGCCAGATATTGCCGAGCCCAACGGCAGATCCAATCGCCGCCATGAGAAATGCAAATCGCGACGACCAATGCTCGCGCGCTACGCTAACCGCCATATTATCCCCTCGTTGGCCTTTTGGCTGAACATGGCGGCCCCCGCCGACATTTCAGCCTCTGTTAAGGCCACACTAACCCGGATTTTCGCCCCTGTCAGGCCATCGCACGATCGCCTATAGTCCCGTCCGCAGGAGGTACCCCGTGGGCGACACACACATTACAACACGAATGATAGAGGCGAATGGCCTCACCTTCGAAACAGATGTCTGTGGATCGGGCGAGAAGTTTGCCCTTTTGCTGCATGGCTTTCCCGAGAGCAAGCATTCCTGGCGTTTTCAGATACCCTTGCTGGCGGAGCTCGGCTACACGGTCTGGGCACCCAATTTGCGGGGTTATGGCCACAGTTCACGACCACCCAAGGTTGCTGATTACAACATCACAAATCTGATTGCAGATGCCGCTGGTCTCATTGATACAGCGCGTGCCGAAGGCATAACCGGGCCAACAACACTCATGACCCACGACTGGGGCGGTGCCATCGGCTGGAGCTTTGTGCTGACGGAAGCCCGACCGCTGGAACGGTTTGTGGTGATGAACCTTCCCCATCCCACGCAGTTTTTGAAGAGTGTGTCAGGTTGGGCGCAGCTGAAGCGATCCTGGTACATCTTCTTTTTCCAGCTCCCCTGGCTGCCGGAGAAACTCATGACTTTGCGAGGCGCGCAGGCGGTCGGAGACGCTTTTTCGAATATGGCGATCGACCAGACGAATTTTGGACCAGAGGTCCTTGAGCATTACAGACAGAACGCTCTTATTCCAGGTGCGATGAGAGCGATGATCAATTACTACCGGGCGTCGTTTCGCAGCAATCCGCTGAAAGAGGTCTGGGAGGACCCGCCCCACGTCAAAACACCCACCTTGATGGTCTGGGGTGAAGAGGACGTTGCATTGGGGAAGGAACTGACATATGGCACGGAGGATCTGGTGGAAGACTTCACCCTCAGATATCTCCCCAATGTGTCACACTGGGTCCAACAGGAGGCGCCCCAATCGGTGAATGCTATGCTGGAAGCATGGTTAACCGGCAGGCCGGTGCCAGAAGCGTCAGAGGTAAGCAAAAAATGAGTGGGTCGGGTATTAACAAAGAAACTGACGAGAGCGGCGAAATCCAGATCGGCCCGACCTCCGAAGGCATGGTGCGCCTGTTTTTTCGGACCTCCCAATTTGAGTTGCCCATGGACTTCATGCCAGACGAGGCCGAGGAGATTGCAGCCGAAATCGTCGAGGCGGCCAATATTGCCCGTCAATCAGGCCCAAAGAAAAAGAAGAAGAAGTAGGTCTGGCTCACGGGGACACTCTTAACCACCTGCTCTGGACCTGATCCCGAGATAGACGTTAGGGTACCCTTGAATAGAGGGTATGATCGCGGCGGTCAGCCTCTCGACAAATTTGAACATGCCATTGTGTATGGCAGCATCACGTGATGCTCGCCTGTTCGGGAGATATGTGTGAGCGCCGCGTCCAGTTTGAGTATTGAAGACCTTGTGGGCTCACCCGACCCCGCTTGGCTTTGGGATGTCGCGCGTCGGCGCATCGCATGGGGCAATCCGGCGGCTGTCACCTTTTGGGGCGAAGAAAGTCTGCTGGACCTGATTGAGCTGGACTTCGACCCTGATGACCCAGCCACCCTGAAACTCGACAGACTTGCCACCGGTTTTGATGAGGACGCGCCTCTGACAGCCAAGCTGGAATTTCACCTCGCAGATGAAAGCCGTTGGACTGTTTGCACCTGCTACCCCTCCACTCTCGACGATGGTCGGCCAGGGCTTCTTCTCACCGTCCCCGATGAAACCTCTGAACAAATCGCGGGGTTTTCCCGGTTTGGCGAAATGGTTCAGGAAGCGCCTCTACCCATGGTTCTCTTCGGCACGGATGGACTGCTCCTGCATCAAAACATTGAAGCCGAACGCATTTTTGGGGCGCACTTACGAAAAGGTGGGCTCACCGCCCTTCTCCCGTCAGACGATGATGCCTTGCCGCTTATCGCACGGGCTGTGCGTAACGGGACCGTCAGCAAATCTCTGCGTTTAACAACCCGTCACGGCGACCGCCTCCATCGCATCACTCTCAGGCGGGTGCACGATCCTGATACGGACGGTCAAGCGCTGCTTGGTCTCTTTCGGGATATTGGCGACCGACGGGCTTTGGAAAAAGCAGCGGACGCGGAGCGCACAAAAATGCAGGCGATGCTTGATCTCGTCAGCGACTTTCAATGGCGCCTGGACAAGGACCTGACCCTCACGCGCGTGAGTGCCGGTGTGCAAGCAGCCACTGACGCACGGGCCGAAGTGCTTATAGGAAAAAAATGGTCCGACCTGGTTCAAAACTACGGGCTTGGGCCGAGCCCTGGTCTGACAAAAGCCCTGTCCTCGACAGCTCCATGGCGTGAAGAAGAACTGCTATGGCCTGGGATTGATGGCAATGTGATCCACCTGCTGCTCAGCGCTCTCCCATTACGCAACAGTGAGGGAGGCTTTGATGGCTGGAATGGTGTTGCTCGGGTCGTCGCATCGCCTGAACCTGCTGAAACACCCGCTGAAAATGCAGTTACTCCTGCTGTTCCAACATCCGATCCCGATACGCTGCTCAGTTCCGTCACAGACGGTGTTTTGATGCTCGATGATGTGGGTCAGGTGATCCGAGCAAATGCGGAAGCGGAACAAATCCTCGATCTTGCTCAGGGACAGCCGTTGGAACGCTCCTTTGTTGCGCCAGACCAGCCGCGTGTGCGCGACTATATCGCGAGCTTGCAGGAGACAGGATTTGCGACAGCTTACGACAATGGTCTGGAAGTCATGACTCGCGGAGACCCCAGTCGGTCTTTGCTTCTGGTTATCCAGCCCCTTGGCAGTGACTATGCCGGGGCTGCCTTTACAGCAGCTCTCAGAGATATTACCCCCGCCAAACAGGTAGAAGCAGAACTGCGTGACGCACTCTCAAAGGCGACGTCTGCGAATACACAAAAATCTGATTTCCTTGCGTCGGTCGCACATGAGCTGCGCACCCCGCTCAATGCGATCATCGGATTTTCCGAAATCATGCGCGATGAGCATTACGGTTCCTTGGGTCACGAGAAATATCTCACCTATGCCGGCGACATACACGACAGTGGCGAGCTGCTCCTCAGCCTGATCAACGATCTGCTTGATCTCTCCAAAGTCGAAGCGGGAAAGTTTGAACCAGAGTTCGAGCAGGTCGACATCAGCTCTATTGTCGACACATGTGTCAACATGGTGAAGCCAAGTGCCGCGGATGAACGGATTTCCATTCGCGCGCAGATTGATGAACATCTGCCGGGTCTTGTCGCTGACAAACGCAGCCTCACTCAGATTTTACTGAACCTTCTGTCCAACGCGGTCAAATTTACGCGCCCCGGAGGCCAGGTGAGCGTGATTTCGTCACTCTCAAAGGCGGGAGACCTGGTCGTCACAGTGCAGGATACAGGCATTGGCATGTCAGATGAGGACCTGTCTCGTGCCTTCGCACCCTTCGGGCAGGCCCGCAGTGCCGTTATTCACGGCAAAAAGGGAACTGGTCTCGGCTTGCCACTTGCCAAAGCGCTGACAGAGGCGAACAGGGGTGCGCTTGCCATCGTCTCGTCGCCGGGTGAGGGGACTATCGTGGAGCTCACCTTTCCCTCAACGCAGGTACTGCAGGACTAGGTCTGCAGGTCGCCCAGGTTTCTGTAGAGATCAAGCGCTTCCGGGTTCGCCAGCGCTTCGCGGTTTTTGACGTCTCGACCCTCAATGATGTCGCGTACCGCGAGCTCTGTGATTTTGCCCGATTTTGTTCGCGGAATGTCGGTGACCGCGATGACTTTCGCCGGAACATGACGGGGACTTGCCCCTTTACGGATGTTTGACCTGATGGTTGCGATCAAATCATCCGTCAGCTCGGCACCATCAGCGAGAACGATAAATAAAACGACGCGCACATCGTCCTGCCAGCTCTGGCCGACTGCAATCGCCTCACGAATTTCGGGCAAGGTTTCAACGACTGCGTAAATCTCAGCTGTCCCAATCCGCACACCACCGGGATTAAGCGTTGCATCAGACCGACCATGGATGATGATACCACCCTGCTCTGTCACTTCAGCAAAGTCGCCATGATGCCAAACGCCCGGGAACCGATCAAAATAGGCGGCGGCATATTTGGCCCCGTCGGGATCGTTCCAGAACCCAATGGGCATGCTTGGGAAAGGTTTCGTGCAAACGAGCTCGCCTTTGCCGTGGGTGAGTGCATCACCGCCTTCATCCCAAATCTCCACAACCATGCCTAAGCCTTTGGACTGTATTTCGCCTTTCCATACCGGCAGGACAGGATTGCCGAGAACAAAACAGGAGACGATATCTGTCCCACCAGAAATGGAGGAGAGCTGCACATCTTTTTTGATTGAGCGATAGACATACTCAAACCCTTCATCCACCAGCGGTGACCCGGTGGAGAGGATCAAGCGTAGGTCGCTCAGCTCGTGGGTCTCAGCAGGCTTCAGCTTCTCTTTGTTGAGCGCATCAATGAATTTGGCCGAAGTACCAAAAACATTGACCCCAACGTCATCTGCATAGTCGAACAGAACATTGCCATCTGGATAGAAAGGCGAACCGTCATAAAGCGCAAGTGTTGCTCCCACACCCAGACCCGCCACGAGCCAGTTCCACATCATCCACCCGCAGGTGGTGAAATAGAAAAGCGTATCGCCTTCTTTCAGATCGCAATGAAGCACGTGTTCCTTTAATTGCTGCAGAAGCGTACCACCCGCAGAATGCACAATGCACTTGGGTGCGCCGGTCGTGCCGCTGGAAAACATGATGTAGAGCGGATGATTGAACGGTAGCTGCTCAAAGACGATATCGCTCGGATCAAATGGTGCGCATGCGTCTTCCCAAAGAGTGACTCTTTCGACGCCGGTAACAGCAGCACCGACAAGCGACACAATCACCACATGTTCCAGGGTGGGCAGGTGTCCCGTGATCTCCCGCAAATTGTCTTCGAGCCGCAGCGTTTTGCCATTGTAGCGATAGCCATCACATGCAATCAGAACTTTGGGCTCAATCTGTCCGAACCTGTCCAGGACGCCCCTCGCACCAAAGTCAGGCGAACAGGAAGACCAGACAGCGCCGAGACTTGCCGTCGCCAGCATCGCGACAATGGTTTCGGGCATATTGGGCATATAGCCTGCCACCCGGTCGCCGGGCTCAACCCCCCAGGCACGCAATGCCTGCGCAAATTGCGACACCGAGGCCCGCAGCTCTGCCCAGGTCACCACGCGTTCGTGCCCGCCCTCATTATTGAAGTGGAGCGCAGGGGATGAGTCGTCCTTGCGCAGCAGGTTTTCCGCGAAATTAAGCCGCGCGTCCGGGAAGAAGTCTGCACCGGGCATTGTCGTGGCACCTAGAACCCGCTCGCCTTTTTTGGAAGCGATCACCCCACAGAACTCCCACACAGCGTCCCAAAATTCTGCTGTTTCCGTCACCGACCAGGCGTGAAGCGCCTGATAGTCCGGTAGGCTTCGCCCGATACTCTTCTCTGTCTCCAGGCGAAACCGGGTCATCGCGGAGGCGGCCACTCGGGTAGCGTTCGGGGCCCATAGTGGTGTGGTGGACTTTGGGGATGCGTTTTGCTGGTTGTTCATACCCAGCTTTTAAGCCGCACCCCCAATTCCTTCAAGTGCCGGAGGTGGGGCCTTACGCCTCATCCTCCTCTAATGCCGGACTTAAGTCCTCTGACGACTGGACCGCATGGAAGCGAGCAAGATAGCCCCCTTCCCGCACAGCAAGCTCGTCATAGGTTCCATCCTCAACGATCGCTCCATTTTCAAAGACCAGAACCCGGTCGACCTGCCGCACCGTCGACAGACGGTGAGCGATGATGATGGTTGTCCGACCCTTCATAAGGTCTTCCATGGCTTCCTGCACGGCCGCCTCCGTTACAACATCCAGACTGGAGGTTGCTTCATCAAGCACCAGGATCGGGGCATCCGCGAGGAAGGCCCGAGCAATAGCGACCCGTTGACGCTCGCCACCGGAAAGCTTCACGCCCCGCTCGCCCACCATGGTGTTCAACCCATCAGGAAGGGCCGTAATGAACTCGTCCGCGCGGGCAAGACGTGCCGCTTTCATCACGTCATCTTCCGTCGCATCCGGGTTCGCGTAGGCAATATTCTCGCCAAGGCTTCTGTGGAATAGCAGGGGTTCCTGCGGCACTACCGAGACTGCCCGGCGCAGACTGACCGGGTCCACCGTGGCGATGTCCTGCCCATCAATCAGCACCTTGCCAGTGTCCAGGTCATAGAGACGTTGAAGCAGTTTCACGAAAGTGCTCTTGCCAGAGCCGGACTTACCCACCAGAGCGATTTTTTCGCCTGCTTTGATATCCAGAGACAGGTTGGAATAGACCGCCTGGTCCTTGCGGGGATAGTGAAACCCCACCTGATCGAAACTGATCGCCCCTGCGGTCAAGTCAAGCGCTGGTGCACCCTTTTTGACGGCTGGCTCCATTGGCAAATCATGGAATGCCACCAGGTCTTCAATCTCGGACACGCCCTGCTGCAGGTTCTGCAGGTGGTAGCCCATATCCCGTAGGTAGGCATTGATCATGAGGTAGGCCGTCAGCCCAAAGACAATGTCTCCAGTGGTTGCCTGCCCAGCCGCCCACTCGGCGACGATCAGACCGACAATCCCAGCAACCAGGGCAACGGAGGCTACATTTTGCACGATGAGAAGGTTTTCCATCATCGCCCACGCCCCAACAGCCTTGCCTCGCCAAAACTCCACGAGAGAGAAGAGACGCGCGTCCTCACGGTCCTCAGTCCCAAAACTCTTCACAACAGAGTTGCAGGTGATGGCATCGGCCACCTGGGCGCCGACCTCACTGTCAGCATTCATATGCGCACGATGGCGGTCCGGCAGATGTCGCACGGCAAGCCAGGCGGTCACACCGACGTAAAAGACGCTTGTGGCACCTGCAAAGAGGCCCACCAGAGGCCAACGCCAACTAAGCACTGCCAAAATGCCGACAAGCATGAGCGCAGCCGGGAGTAGTGCTGCATACACTGTGTCCGCAATGGTGTCGTAGGCCCACATGCCTCGGGTCAACTTCCGGACGGTTGCGCCCGCATGCGAGCTTTCATGCCAGTTCGCGGGATAGCGCTGTACGCGCGCGAAGCCTTCCGTGATGATGTCGCGCATCACCCGGGCGGCAAAATGCATCCAGAGGCGGAACTTCAGGCGCTGGGCAGTGAAGAAGACAACACTCTGACTGACAAAAAGGATCGCAGCCCAAATCGCTGTATCAACCTGTTCCGGCGACGGAGGGACGTCTGCGGTTGAGATCGCATCGACGAGGTAACCGGAGACGACCGGGAACATGATGTCGATGGCGACATTGACCACCAGGCCCACCATGAGAAGGACAAACCAAAGGCCCTGGCGGCGCCAGTAGAACCAGATAAACGAAGCCACCTGACGTGCAGAGACGGGACGTTTCATGCCATTTTCGTTTCCCTGACGGAAAACGCTCCTAACCAAAAGAGCCACGACGGATCACAAAGATCGCTGTCTTCCGGCTCACATATTCTTATTGAGAAGTGCCCAGATGGGCAGTTGCGCAGACGTGACTCACCTCCAGCCAACGGCTTGGAGCGGTCATTTGCCTCTCATCGACAAGCTTTGAGTGCCTCCAAAAGGAGGTCCTCGCGGCTCAGACCTAAATCAGAGGCCGACGTAGAGGTGGTTCGGAATTTTCACTACCGGTTCCATGCTGGAGCCTTTTCCCGTGTCCAATGCGGCGTCGCTCAATAGCGTTTCCGCAAATGCGCCGGGCGCAATGTGCGCCCGTTGATCCATCCAAGATACGCACTTCCCGGCCGAAACCAAGAGGGCAGCCGGACACGATTTTGATTTTGACATCAATGTGACCGAAAAGCCGCATTCTCTCGACCAGGCCCAGGTGTGCGGGGATCATTTTTCCGCCACACTTAATCTTCAAACTGCGGATCTTATAGCCAAGACACTGAGGGGCTTCATGTCACGCTTTCTATCTTTTCTCTTCGTCCTCGTTTTGCTCGTCGTCGGCGTTCTGTTTGCCGCGCCATCCTTTATTCCGGTGGAGAGCTACAAGCCGCAGATTGCTGCCTTGGTGAAAGAACAGACTGGGCGGGACCTGACGATTGATGGTGACATCAGCCTCTCTTTTCTCCCTCGTCTGGCTGTGAGCGTGAACGATGTCACATTCCAGAACGCCTCCTGGGCTTCGTCCCCTCACATGGCGAAGATGGAACAGCTGGAAATCGTCCTGAAGATCTTCCCACTTATCCGGGGAGAGGTAGCGCTAGACCGATTTATCATGCGTCGCCCCGAAATTGACCTTGCGGTCAATCGACAAGGTGTGGGCAATTGGGTATTCGATGTTCCGGCACCGAGTGCCTCTACTCCTGCTGCGGAAACCGCACCTGCAAGTGATGAAGGTGGCTTCACGCCTCAAGTCACAGACATTCAATTGGGCGAAATCTCACTCATCGATGGGTCTGTTAAATATTCAAACCTTGCGAACGGCGAGACTTACGATGCCAGCGAAATCAACCTTGATGTGTCCCTGCCGAGCCTTGACGCCCCACTCGAGCTTGACGGTTCGGTTGCCTGGAATGGCGACACAGTTGAGCTAAGCCTGGATGTTGCCGAACCGCGGGCATTCTCCGTGGGCGAAGCTTCGGACATCAGCCTCAACATCAATGCACCAAAAGTGACAGCAAGTTTCACCGGCAACGGCAAGATAAGCCCTGTACTCACGATCAATGGGACAACGTCTCTCAATATTCCGTCCGTTCGTCGTCTTGCAGCCTGGGCCGGGCAACCGATGGCCGATGGCGACGGTTTTGGCGCCCTTGATCTCAACGGCACTGTCGCGGTTGTGGGCGACAAATATTCCTTCACCGGTGCAACCCTTGCTTTTGACGGTATGAATGGCACAGGCGACCTGACTGTTGATGCTGGCAGGTCGCGTCCGAAGCTCT
Organism: Parvibaculaceae bacterium PLY_AMNH_Bact1; assembly: GCA_032881465.1. Lineage (NCBI taxonomy): Bacteria > Pseudomonadati > Pseudomonadota > Alphaproteobacteria > Hyphomicrobiales > Parvibaculaceae > Parvibaculaceae bacterium PLY_AMNH_Bact1. The sequence goes on along the minus strand of CP126168.1, from coordinate 900,280 downwards.
CCGGTGCTCTGGCGCTCGACCGGCTCGACGCCAATGTTTATCTGGCTGGTGGCGGCACCGGTGGCTCGTCCGATGGTCAGGCAGCGCCTTCTGGTGGATCGGGTGGCAGCGGTGGCGGAAGCGCGGCGGCTTCAGGATGGAGTGACGCCCCGATTGATCTGTCAGGCCTCAAAGCCGTTGATGCGGACCTTGATCTCAGCGTTGGTGAAATCCTGTTCCAGGACCTCACTATTGGCAAGAGCGCTCTTGATGTGCTGATGAGCGGCGGCAAGCTGACGGCAAAACTCACGGAGCTCGCTCTTTATGAAGGGGCCGGAGTTGGTCAGTTGGTTCTCGACGGATCGGGCAACACACCATCTGTCGGAGCCAACTTCAATTTGAATGGCTTGTCTGCTTATCCCTTCCTCAAAGACGCCGCTGGCTTTGAGCGCCTGGAAGGACTGGGATCCTTCAATGTGAATGTCACAACGCGTGGGAAAAGCCAAAAAGCTATGATGAGCGCCCTGAATGGTTCAGGTGCTGTGACGTTCGCCGACGGCGCCATTCGAGGCATCAACATCGCGCAGCTCTCGCGCAATGTATTTGCGGCTGCGACCAGCGGATGGGAATCTGGTGGCGCGCAGAGCACCGACTTTTCAGAACTTGGCGGAACCTTCACCATCACCAACGGTGTGCTAACCAACAATGACCTGAAGATGTTGAGCCCGCTCGTTCGGGTCACCGGCAAAGGCACAGTCAGCATGCCCCCACAAACGCTCAACTACCGCGTTGAGCCAAAACTTGCCGCAACCCTTGAGGGTCAGGGTGGTTCAGGTGACGTCAAAGGGATTGAAGTGCCAATTGTGATCTCAGGCCCGTGGAGCAATCCCAGCTTCACACCTGACCTTGCCGCAATCATCAGCAATCCCGAAGGCATCAAGGACGTGATTGACAGCGTCAAGGAGGATGGCGGCAAAGGCCTGCTGCAGGGTATTCTGGGCGGTGGCGGAGCCTCAGACAACGGCTCCGGTGGCGCAAGCGATGAAGAAAAACCACGCGTGGAAGATGCCATTCGGGGCCTGTTCAATCGCTAAAAACCAGCCGCTGAAGCATCTGTCGCTAAGTGGTACCTGGAAGGGCGCGCGGCGCCCTTCCCTCCAAACCTCAAACTTTCTTAAAGGCTGAAAGGTCAGCATATTCCTTGATGCCGTCTACCCGATATTGCCGTCTCTGTAACTTTGGGTAAGTACAGACGTCGATTGAGGGACGTGTTCCACCCATCAGATAGACAAGGTCCTCGGACCCCTCGTTGCGCATCGCGTGCGCAGGACCGCCTTTAGCGAAGAGCAAGACGTCACCAGGGCCCACATCAAACACCTCTTCTCCCAGTTCAGACTTTCCCTGCCCTTCGATAATGTAGACGAACTCTTCGTCCTGGTCATGATAGTGAAACTCGGTCGTCTCACGGCCAGGCTCAATCCTGACGACATGCAACCCCATGTCGGTCAGTCCTGCCAGGTCTCCCAGGGTTCTTGTCAGCCGGACCGCATTTTCGTTGTACTGGTGAACATGACGCCGCTCGTCCATGTTCTTGATCCTGGACGCAGGAAAAAAACAGCTGTCTTTGGGGTTTTCTGCCATTACTCAAACTCCCTATGAGAGGTCACGCGTCCTCTAGATGGTATGGCCTAGATGGTGCTGGGGCCTCTGGATGTCTAGACTGTGCTTGCTCGAATCACTCATAGGCACACCTTTTGCTGTACAACGCACTCGCCGCTCTTGTGAAATTCGCGATTGCCTCCGTGGCGATCGGGGCGGCTTTGTCTGCTCTCGATATCCATGCTGCGGATGTTTTGACTGACATGGGGCTGACCCCAGAAAAGATGCGGATTGTTCTATCCGATGCGGTTGACTGGGCGCTGCCGCATTTCATGCTCGGCGCCATGGTGATCGTGCCTATCTGGCTTGTGCTCTTTCTCCTAAAACCTCCGGGTATCAATAAATAGGCTTCAGCCAAAGGCTTTCACTTGCGATGGAAGCCTCAAGCACTAAATTAAGTGCCTTAGGAACCGTGCCGGTGGTCGGCCGGTCCAATTGATGCCTTTGCGCACTCTGTCTTCTTGATGAACAAGCTGCAGGAGCGCCTAATCTGGGAGGTTCACTCATGAAGAAACTCGTTTTGACCGCTGCCGTGCTGGCAATGAGCACAAGCTTTGCGATGGCAGATATCGGCGCAGGCCTAGTCGGCAACACGGTCACCCTCACCGGGCCAGACGGAACAGTGACCAAAGTGCACTATCCCGATGCTTCCAACATTGTGCTGAGACTCCCCGATGGCGCCGAGGTGCCAGGGACCTGGCGCGTTGACGGCAACTCAATCTGCACGACAGCAGGTGATCAGCCAGAAAACTGTACACCGCCCATCGACGATGCCCCGGCGATCGGAAGCTCAGGCTCAATCGATGGTGAGACCGGATCGGTGGCGTGGGCCGTGACCGCAGGCAAAGACTTCTAAGTCCTTAGATCAGGATTTAATCAAAACGGCCCCTATATTCCAAATGGGGCCGTTTTTTTGTTGTATTTGCGCAAAACTGTTTTCCTGCGCAAACGGATTGCTTGCAGTAGACTTAGCGCCATATCGATTCTCAATGAGGGGCCTTACGATGTCGAGACTGGCAGGCAAAAACGCAATTATCACTGGTGCTGGAAGTGGTATCGGCCGAGCAAGTGCACTGATCTTTGCACGTGAAGGTGCAAACCTCATTGCAGTTGATCGGGTTGAAGGCGCCGTTGATGAAACTGCTGAAATGGTTCGTGCCAAAGGTGGCACCATCAAAACCGTCGCCGCGGATGTGGGCGATGAGAATGCAGTCAAAGGCTTTGTCGACTTTTGTGTGTCGGAATATGGCAACATAGATGCCATCTATGCCAATGCTGGCGTGAGCGGTGGGCTGGTCCCCATTCAGGACCAAACGCCCGCAATGTGGGAAGAAATCCTCCGGGTCAATCTCATCGGGCCGTTCCTCGCGATCAAGCATGCGTCTGAGCACATGATCAAGCAGGGCAAAGGTTCCATTGTCTGCACGGCCTCCGTGGCTGGGCTTCGTGCAAATGCTGGCAACACGCCCTATTCGGCCTCAAAAGCCGGGGTCATCAGCCTCGTACAAACCGCTGCCAATCAGTTCTATGGCACAGGTGTGCGGGTCAATGCGATTTGTCCGGGGCTCATCGAAACAGGCATGACCGCACCGCTCTTTGAAGGAGCGCGGGCACGCGGCAGCGAGGGGAAGATCGGGCAGCTCAATCCGACGGCCCGCTATGGCCACCCGGAAGAGATCGCAAATATGGCACTCTTCCTGGCAAGCGATGAGGCTTCTTACGTAAACGGGCAAGCGATCCCTGTTTGCGGCGGCCTGTCCAGCACCCATCCTTTCGCACCGAGCCGGCGCGGCGCCTAACTGACACCCATGACCCGCTTGCCGTCTGCCGACATCACCTGGCGCGCTGACGGCAGTCCGCAGTCAACTCGATTTGAGGACATCTACTTCTCCAGTGAGGACGGTCTGGCGGAGACAGCACATGTATTTCTGCAGGGCAATCATCTGCCGGATGCCTGGGCCAACCGAGCCCATTTCACAATTGGAGAACTAGGCTTCGGGACAGGCCTCAACTTCCTGACGACCTGGGCGCGGTGGCAGGAAACCCGGTCGCCGGATCAACATCTCCACTTCGTCTCTGTTGAAGGTTTTCCGCTCAGCGCTGAGCAATTATCCCAGGCGCTGGAGAAATGGCCCTCACTTGCGCCCCTCGCGGCGGAGCTTTTGGCTCGCTATCCCGCACCGCATGTCGGTACTCACCTGCTCCATCTGTCGGAGAATGTCTCTCTGACGCTTTGTGAAGATGAAGCGTTCCCTGCCTTGAGCCAGCTTGAGGCACAGGTTGATGCATGGTTTCTCGATGGGTTTTCTCCGGCAAGCAATCCTGACATGTGGTCAGACTCTGTCTTGTCTGAAGTCGCTCGGCTGTCGCGTACCGGCACAACTTTCGCGACATTCACAGCAGCGGGGGCTGTGCGCAGAGGACTTGCCGCACACGGGTTCGACGTTCAGAAAATGAAAGGCTTCGGGCGCAAACGGGAGATGCTTGTGGGTCGCATGACGGCAGCGCCTGCACGCGTCGAGACCAAGCCATGGTATCGCATCCCACCCACATCAAATCCCACGTCCGCCCTGGTCGTTGGGGCGGGGATTGCCGGCGCTGCGACCGCCCATGCGCTGAAACGCAAAGGTATGTCGGTTCGGGTCGTGGACGGAGACGGCGTTGGTGCAGGCGCCTCAGGCAATCCGGCCGCGCTCTTCATGCCCCGCTTTTCGGTCAAGCCCACACCAGAAGATGATTTCCATATCGCGGCCTATCTTTACGCTGAGCGTGAAATGCAGAACCTGCAACAAACTGCTTCCACTCCCTTTTTTGACCCAAGAGGTGTTTTGCAGTTTGCACGCACGAATGCTGAGGCGGCCCGTTTTGAAAAAATTGCTGCCCGCGCGCCTTTGCCAGAGGGCCACCTGGAATTCATTCCTGCAGATGGTTTGAGGGAGGTCGCAGGATTTGAAACAGGTTTCCCTGCCTTTCTGTTTCCCCGCGCCGGTGTTGTCGACCCAGCCGGTCTCCTCGCCTATCTCACGCAAGAAATTGACGTTGACCCAGTCACAGCAGGTACCCTTTCAAACCAAGAGGAGCGTTGGCACATAAACGACCTTACTGCGAACGCTGCAGACATTCTGGTGCTTGCAAATGGTCCGGGGCTCTCCACGTTTCCTGAGACACGCTGGCTACCCCTTGAGCCGGTGCTTGGCCAAATTACAAACCTGGCAGTAGGCACCTTGCCCCGGCAATCCCACGCTCTTGTTGCTGGTCCTTACCTCATCTCCCATGGAGACGGATCAGCGCTGACCGGTGCCACGTACGAACTTGGCAGAGAGGATAAAAGTGCGCTGACGCCGACGGCGATCGGCCATCAGCACAATCTGCAGGACCTCGCGGAGACGTTTCCAGCTTTTGCGCAGGCGCTCGCCGGGCTTGCCCCCGACGAATTGTCGGGTCGTGTTTCCTTCAGAGCTCAGGTGCCTGATCGTGTGCCCTTCGCCGGTCCCGCGCCAATCGAAGGTGGTTATCTCACTGCCTATGAGCGGCTTCGCCACGGTGACCGGTTTGCCGCATACCCGCCTGCACCGGTTCATCCCGGGCTCTTTCTCCTCGGCGGGCTTGGTGCTCGTGGCTTTACCACCGGTCTGCTGTTGGGCGAGCTGCTCGCGGCCCAAATCACAGGGGCGCCCCTGCCGCTCCCTCGTGACCTTGCGGAAGCCGTCCACCCCGCACGATTTATCGTCCGGACTTTGCGAAAAAATACGGCCTGAATGCTTTCCTTTGGCGCGCAAGCGCCTATCCTCTCCTCATCAACATTCAAACTTCAGGAAGAGTGCGCCCCATGGATCTCAGTTTCAGCGCCGCAGACGAAAAATTCCGGCTCGACGTCAGGGAGTTTTTCGCTAAGGAATATCCGACAGATATTCTCGCCAAAGTGCAAAACGGACAGCAGCTCAACAAAGCTGACTATCAACGCTCCGAAGCTGCCCTCAATGACAAGGGCTGGGTCGCCGTCAATTGGCCGCAAGAATATGGCGGCACAGGATGGACAGCGACGCAGAAGTTCATTTTTGATGATGAGCTGGAAAGAGCGGGCGCCCCAAACGTCATCCCTATGGGTCTGCTCTATGTCGCGCCCGTCATCTATACGTTCGGCTCGGAAGAACAGAAGAAACGCTGGCTTCCCGACATCCTGGCCAGTCGAACCTTCTGGGGCCAGGGCTATTCCGAACCTGAATCCGGCTCCGACCTGGCTTCTCTACAGTGCAAAGCCGAGCGCGATGGTGACGAGTACATCGTCAACGGCACCAAGATCTGGACGAGCCAGGGCCACTATGCGGACTGGTTCTTCTGCCTTGTGCGCACGGACAATAGCGGCAAGAAACAGGAAGGCATTTCCTTCCTGTGCATGGACGCAAACACGCCAGGCATCACGGTCTATCCGATCATCACCATTGATGGCAGCCATTACCTGAACCGTATCGAGTTCGACAATGTGCGTGTGCCTGCTGAAAATCTGATCGGTGAAGAAGGCATGGGCTGGACCTATTCCAAATATCTTCTGTCCAACGAACGTACGTCCTATGCCCACATTGCGGGCAAGCGCGCTGACATTGCACGGCTCAAAGAAATTGCGGGATCCATCCAATCGGGCAACCGGTCTTTGATGGATGATCCGGCTTTCGCTTCCAAGCTCGCCGAAGTTGAGATTGATCTGACGGCTTTGGAGTTCACAGCGCTGCGTGCACTCTCCTCCGTCGCCGCGGGCGATGCGCCGGGTGAAGAAAGCTCGGCGCTGAAAATCCTCGCGACTGAAAACGCACAGGCGATCACGGAGCTTTTCCTAGAGGCGAGTGGTGCCAATGCTGTTCCCTTTTTCCAGGATCGCAGTGATGCCGACTGGAACGATGGCAGTGGCATCCCAGCGTTTGCCGCACCTTCTACGGCTTCCTATTTCTTCAATCGGGCCCAAACCATCTATGGTGGTGCCACAGAAGTGCAGAAAAATATCATTTCAAAACAAGTACTTGGCCTGAGCTGACGTCTAGATCGTCATATTTCCTTGAATTAGTTCAACGGTAAACTATATTGGTTTAGCGTTGAACTAATTGAGGATATACATCATGGCCAGCCGTCGCCGTTTTTTGAAAATCATGGGCTCGACCGCCATCATCGCCGCTGCAGGCGCTGGCGGATTTGCCGTTACCAGAACACCAACTGACGCCCTTGCGCCCTGGAAGCGTGCTGGTGGGCCTGACTACGCTGAGCCACGCATGCGCACTCTCTCCTATGCTGTGCTCGCCCCCAACCCGCACAACCGGCAGCCCTGGCAGGTGGACCTGTCCGAGCCTGATGTCGCCATGCTTTATTGCGATCTCGATAGGTTGCTACCGGAAACCGATCCGTTTGAACGACAGATCGTCATTGGCCTTGGGTGCTTTCTGGAGCTTGCCCGCATGGCGGCAGCTGAAGATGGTCGCACCCTGACAGTAGAGCCATTCCCCGACGGTGCGCCGGATCAAAACCTCGATACACGCCCCATTGCGCGCATGCGGTTTGGCGCACCGGGATCTGCCACACCTGACCCGCTCTTTGCGCAGGTGTTGATGAGACGCTCGCTCAAAGAACCCTACGACACCAGTCGGGAGGTTTCTGAAAGCAGCCTGTCGGCTATCGCTTCTGTGGTGCCCGGCAGCGTCAAAGTTGAATTCACAGCCGACCCCGCGCAGCGCGAAGATTTGCGCGCACTCACCTGGGCCGCACACAAACTCGAGATCACAACGCATCGCACCAACATGGAAAGTGTCGACCTGATGCGGATCGGCAAAGCAGAGATCAACGCAAACCCTGATGGGATTGATATTGGCGGTTCCGCTTTTCTCGATGCTGCTGCCCTTGCCGGAATCATATCGCGCGAAGAACTGGCTGATCCCTCGTCAGAAGGGTTCAAAATCGGTCTCGACATGTATGAGGAGATGATGTTCACCGCGATGGCACATCTATGGCTCACAACAAAGGGCAATACGCGGATTGATCAGCTCAATGCCGGTGCGGCCTGGATCAGGGCAAATATGAAAGCGACTGAGCTCGGTATTGGCATTCATCCGCTTTCCCAATCATTGCAGGAATATGTGGAGATGGAGCCGCTTTACGAAGAGGTGCACACAAAACTTGCAGCACCCGGACACAGGATACAAATGCTCGGACGTTTGGGGTACGGTCCAACCATCCCCGGCGGACCCCGCTGGCCTATCGAGACAAGGGTTTTATAAGCGTGACAGACGAACCTGAGAGTGAGAGCCAAAACGACAATCGCTCCACTCTCTACGCCTTCTTCAACGAAGTAGGCATCATCAACCAGCTCTTCTCCACAGCCTTTCGACGTGCCCTCCCGGAAGGAATGACCAGTGCGCAATTCACTGTGCTCAACCATTTTGCCCGGCTGGGCGGAGAACGGACCCCTGCCCAACTCGCTGCGTCGTTTCAGGTGACCAAAGGGGCGATTACAAACACACTGCAAAAGCTTGAGGAAAAGGGATATGTGGCGATCGCTACAGACCCCAAGGATCGACGCAGCAAGATCGTGACCGTGACGGACAAGGGACTCTCAAAGCGTGACGAGACGCTGGCCGCTACTACTCCAGCGCTCGCGCAGATGGTTGAGGACCTTGATGTGTCGGAAATCAAAGCCGCCCTGCCATTTTTGCAGCAGGTCCGCGTCCATCTAGACAAGGCGCGAGACGAGATCGACTTCGCTGATCTCTAGCGCCAGCATTGCTTCTCACTGACATCCCATTGTCATCTTTTTTGACGAATCACTTATCAATCATCAGAATCAGAGAAGTTGAGAGAACACACCCGCATTCCTTCGGAGGAGAGGCCCATGCGTGAGATGTTGTTTGCACTGTCGACCACAGCGGCATTCTGGCTGATCGTGGCGACAACCGTTTACTTGAGTACTATTTAATCGGGGTTGCGGCAGTCTCTTAGGTAATCAGACGTGCTGGCCGCCATTGATGTGAATTTCTGCCCCGTTCACATAGAACGATTGGTCTGTGCAGAGGAAGTAGATGGAACGCGCCACCTACTGAAACAGGCGATACATCTGGTCGATAGATTCCGGACCATAGCCAACAGACCCGACAGGTATGGTGCCTGAGATCGCATCGATGATGCGACCTGTCCAAACTGGACCAAATCCACCGCAAAGCTCAATCAGTTGGACTCCGTCAGCGACCATTTCCACCGCAACGGCCACGCCCTCTGATGCCTCTGACACACCTACCGCAATCATTTCGAACGTATCGGATTTCATCGACATTCTGTTGCTGTCCGGATTGAGATTACTCCCCGTTACGATAAATCCAAATTTCGACAGGCCCATGTTGTTCCCCTTCGCGTTTGCGTTGCTCGGAAGAAGGGAAACCACCATGAGTGTTTTCAGCAATGTTCGACGATCCATGTGTGCCCCTCCATTGCGAAACATCTACCAAGCGTATATAGATCTGTCTAATCTGATCTATATCTATGTTGAGACCTTTTTTGTCTTATGTTTAATCTGCGACAATTGCGCTATTTCGTGTCCGTTGCCGAACACGAACATGTCGGGCAGGCGGCAACACAGCTGAACATCAGCCAATCACCCCTTAGCCGCCAGATGATTGAGCTTGAGGCCAGGCTTGGTGTGAGTTTATTCCACCGCTCAAAAAAGAGGTTGAAGCTCTCAGCCGCAGGTCGAGAATTCCTTGCTGAGGCTAAGTTATTGTTAGCGAATGCTGATCGGCTAGAGCGGCGGGTAGATGCCATTGCGGAAGGGCGGGCCGGGTCGCTGATAATTGGATATGTCGATGGCGCCATTCACGCGCAGCTGATTTCAACTGCACTCCGGTCTCACGACGAACGTATTCGTTCAATCAATCTCAAACTTCTTCCAATGCGCTCGCAACAGCAGTTTGAGAGATTGGCGGCAGGTGAAATCGACATCGCGCTGACATATGCCACCCCTTTTCACTGGGAAGACATTGTCAGCACAAAGATACACTCTGAAGCTTTTGTCCTCGCGGGACCGGCAGGGTCCGGTCTGGGCAAGAAGGTTCAAGCCCGCCAGTTAAACGGGAAAAAATTTGTATGGCTGCCAGAGAACGATTTCCCCGATGCACGGGTAGCTTTTTTACAAGACTGCCGTCAGGCAGGGTTCGAACCTGACATCAGCCTGGAAGCGACAAGCCCATTGGCAGCGCTTGATTTAGTCAGTGCGGGACTTGGGTTTGCGGTCGTACAAGAAAGTTTGACAAGGCTATCTATGAAGGATGTGAGCTTTCATTCGCTGCCGATAGGTTTTCCGCAGAATGTCGAAATCTATCTGTCTCATCGACCCGCCCCTGCCTCACACGAACAAGTTTTTTTGAATGCAATTCGTGGCGAACCGCCTATTTGACCATTGCTTTGGAGAGCTGTGCTGCCACTTAGACGTGCTGGCCGCCATTGATGTGAATTTCTGCACCATTCACATAAGAAGATTGGTCTGTGCAGAGGAAATAGATGGTGCGCGCCACCTCTTCTGGCGTGCCCAGGCGCTGCATGGGAATTTCCGCGACGATCTTGTCGGTCCCAGGAGATAAAATCGCTGTGTCTATCTCTCCAGGCGCAATCGCGTTCACACGAATACCCTTCCGACCAAAGTCAGATGCCATTTCGCGCGTCAATCCCGCAAGTGCTGACTTGGATGTTCCGTAGGCGGATCCAGCAAAGGGGTGCACGCGGGTTCCAGCAATGGATGTTACATTCACAACCGAGCCTTTTGCTGCTTGCAGTTCGTTCACCAGTCCCCTAGCAAGGCTCACCGGTGCGAAAAAGTTCACTTCAAATACCCAGCGCCATGCTTCCATATCCGTTTCGAAAACGCCTAAACGACTGCCATCCTCCCCTTTTGGAGAGATCGCCGCGTTGTTCACCAGCGCATTCAAATGACTGCCCTGATCCCGGAGACGAAGACGCATCTCGGCCACCGCCGCAGCCGTGTTTACCGGATCAGAAAGGTCGACTTGAATGTGGTCTTCTGGTCCCGCTTCCCACGGACAGTCCTCTGGAAAAGGATGTCTGGAACAGGTGATCACCCGCCATCCCGCGCTTGAAAAACGCTTCACGGTCGCGTGGCCGATACCGCGGCTTGCCCCGGTCAGGATGAGGGTCTTTTTATGGTTTGATGGCTCACTCATCTGGGCAATCTAGTGGAACCGAGCTTTCATGACCAGCAAGAGCTTTGTCACAGGTTCGTTAAATCTCAGAGGGTGAGGGCGTTGGGCTTAATGCCGTGCGAACGCTGGATAGGACCATCTCAGGCCCTCCAACCGCCTCAATCACGGGCCAACTGAGATCACCGAGCACATATGAAAGCTGGTGCCTTACGACACGCACATCTGCGTCCGAGGCGTCTGTTCCCGCATCAGATCTCTGTTCAACGCGGGATTCCAACAGTTTTGCAGGCGCCTCGAGCCAGATCCCCTCAAAGGGAATTGAACGGTTTATGGCCACGTTCTCTATCAACGCCCGTTCTGCGGGCTTTGCGAAGACGGCATCGCAGATCACCGTTTGACCTGCGTCGAGAGCGATGCCTGCCAGGCGCGCCATCTCAGCATATACTTGGTCGCTTGCTGCCTGCGAGTAGGCATCAGATGACAGACGATCAGTATCGGCGATACCGGCAAGTCTCTTTCGGATGATGTCTGTCCTAAGATGAACCGCGCCAACCGCACCCCCAAGTTCAGGCGCAAGCCGTTTGGCAATGGTGGTCTTGCCCGTCCCCGACAAACCACCGATCGCATAGAGCCTCGCCTTCCGCCCCTGCAATAAATCCACTGCAAACTCAGCATAGGCCAGAGCGAGCTCTTCAAGAGCCTCGTGACCGGGCATTTTGTTCGCCGACATTCGAGCGCTGACATGGGACCTCACACTTGCCCGCACGCTCATGAAAAAAGGCAGTGCTCGCAGACCCTTCAGGGTTTCCGAAAGATCTTCTGGAGAGTGTGCCTGCAGGTAAGCGTTGAGCGCCGCATTTGTGTGAGCAGCGAGCCGCTGGTCAGACATTGCCTTGAACGCCAGGTCCATGAGCAGAAAAGCAAAATCGTAAAGCGTATCAATACGCGCAAACTGATCGTTAAACTCGATGCAATCAAACGGCACCGGATCACCGTTGAGGCACACAACATTGTTTAGATGGAGGTCTCCATGGCAGTGGCGCACCCAGCCAGAGGCGCGGCGTTTTTCAATAAGACTGGACAATGCCTTGAGGATGTCCGCGTAGTGACTGCCCAGCCCCTCGATAAGTCTCGGTGGGTAAATCTGGCCAATGAAAGGTTCGTAGTTCTTGCGGTTGCTCTCAAGAATTTCCGCAAAGCGCCCCGGCCCGCCGTCCGTCTGACTTATGTCAGCCCTCTCATGAAACTGTACCAACTGCCGTGCCAGTTTCTCAATGATCGTGACAGTCAGTTCGCCGCGATCGGCCATCTGCGAGAGAAGGTCGGATTGATCGAAGCGGGCCATCTTCACCACCCAATCAACAATCGTTCCGTCCGCACCCTCCCCGAGCAATAGTCCGTCGCCCGTGTCAGCGACAGGAACAATATCAAGATAAAGAGAAGGCGCGGTGCGCCGATTAAGCCTCAGTTCATTTTGACAGGCTTCACGGCGGGCATCGAGCGTTGTGAAATCGAGATAGACGAGATCCACGCGCTTCTTCAATTTGTATGCATGCTGCCCAGCCAAGAAGATGACCGAGATATGGGTATCTATACGCTCGACTGGCTTATCTTCAGGAAGACCGTAGGCTGCGCTGGTCGCCAAAAATCTCTCGACTGCGGCAGCATCGATTGCGGCCATTATGTCCGCTCAAACGCCGAGATTGTCTCAAGGCCCGCTGGATCCTGATGCGATAGCACTTCACTGCCTGGGAAGGCATGCCGCACAGCACTTTCGACGCGATCAGCAACCTCATGAGCATTGGTCAGACTCATATTCCCATCGAGTTCCAGATGAAACTGGATAAAGAGTTTACTGCCTGCCATACGGGTGCGCAGGTCATGCATGTCCTGCACGTCCGCATCATTCAGAACGATCGCCCTGATTTTCTCACGTTCTTCTTCAGGCAATTCCTGATCCATGAGCTGCTGTACAGACTGGTCAGCAATTTGCCAGGCACTGTAGGCGATGAAGCACGCGATCAGAATGCCGAAGATGGGGTCCGCCCAGATGAACCCCGGAAAGGCAGAGAGCGCCAATGCAGCGATCACGGCAAGGTTCATCAACAGATCACCCTTGTAGTGGATCGAGTCTGCGGCGATGGCCAGTGACTTGGTCGCCCGGACAACTTTGGTCTGGTAGGCAACAAGTGCCAACGTCAGTGCAATGGCCAACACGGTCACAACGATCCCGATCCCAGAGCTAGACACAGGTTCAGGGTCAATCAAACGCGACCCGGCCTCCCACAGAATGTACATCGCCGACAGCACGATGATGGTCGCTTGACCGAGCCCTGCCATTGCCTCGGCTTTGCCGTGACCAAAACGGTGATCATAATCCGCAGGTGTGAGCGCGGCACGAACAGCAAACAGATTGAGGACGGAGGCAGCCATATCGAGCACTGAATCAAACAAGGTCGCTAGCATGGCGACCGACCCCGTCATAATAAAGGCAGCTGCTTTCATGGCGATCAATGAAAGCGCCACCCCGACAGCCGCGTAGGTGGCGCGGCGCATCAGCGTGTCGTTTGCGGTGGTGCTCATTGTTTCGTTATTGATCATAGGATCACGGGAACAGCTTTGACGTCTGCCAAGGCGCATCCGCAGCTTCACGTCGGAACACCAGCCGATCATGAAGACGGAACGGACGGTCCCGCCAAAACTCAATCTGACTTGGCATGAGCCGAAAACCGGACCAGTGCGGTGGGCGATCCACTTTCTTGATGGCGTATTTCGCGCCAAAGCGAGCTACTTCTTTCTCCAGTTCAAACCGTCCCTCCATGGGGCGGGATTGTCTGGAGGCCCAGGCGCCGATCTGGCTGTCTTTGGCTCGGGTTGCGAAATAGGCGTCTGCTTCCGCATCGCTCACGGGTGAGATGGACCCACGCACCCGGATCTGGCGCCGCAACGTTTTCCAGTGGAAACACAGTGCCGCCTGCGGGTTCTCAGCCAACTCGTTGCCCTTGGCACTCTCAAGATTGGTATAAAAAACAAACCCATCCGGGCTCGCGTCTTTGAGAAGCACCATGCGTACGTCCGGCAGCCCGGACGCGTCTGCTGTAGCCAGCGCCATGGCATTGGGATCGTTTGGCTCGGATTTCCCCGCGTCCACCATCCACTCCTTGAAGAGCGCAAAAGGATCTGTGCCAGTAATACTTTCTACGTCAGTGTCCGCCATTGCGGTCCTCATTTTTTGCCGCGGCTCGAATGCGCATCTTGAGCCTTATTTTAGCCCTGCGGCTCCTCTTATATAGTCACCACTATATATAACTCTCATTGGGGCCTGTCCCAGATTCGATAGCACAGAAAGCAAGAGCAGAACGCAGATGACTTTCACTCGCACATGCCAATTTGCGCTCACCACTCTCGTTCTTCTGGCTCCGATTGCGAATGATGGACTTGCGACCGAAGTCGACCAAGCGACCACTCCAGCCTTGCCTGGAGAATTGGCCGGGAACCAATTGGAGTTTAACAAGGGCGTTGCGGCATACGACGCTGGCGATTTTTCAACTGCCTATGCGATTTGGCTGCCGCTCGCCAAATCCGGAGACATTGCAGCCCAACGCAACGTGGCGCACATGCTCCGCCGCGGTCAGGGTGTGCCCCAGGACCGCGAGCGCGCTTTATGGTTTTACGAACGCGCGGCCAGCGTCGGGCTTGCGAGTGCAGCCCTTAACGCTGGCATGATGCGTATTGAGCCAGATACCGCGTATCATGATCTTGAGAAAGGCGCGGAGTGGCTCAATCTAGCGGCGGCAGGGGGTAGCCCCGATGCCATGTGGGAACTGGGAAGGCTCATTGAAAACAGCGCCAAGAGCACGCCTTCGGATGTTGAGGCTGCCGAGGCTCTCATTCGGCGTGCTGCTGAACTTGGTCATGTAGAAGCCAAGCGTCGCATTGGCGAGAGAATTGAATCGCTACAGCCTCCTCAACCCTCAACACGGCGAAGCAATATTCCGGCGCCGTCTAATACTTCCCCACCCCTCGTAGCACCCGAGCAGGGCGCGCAGTTTATGGCAGGTGTCTACTCATTCGACGACGGTGACTTCCTCGCTGCGGCCGAGCATTGGCGCCCACTTGCCGAAGACGGTGTTGTCGAAGCGCAATATCGACTGGGACGGCTTTATCGTTTTGGCCTCGGGGTCGGGCCAGATGTGGATCTAGCTCGAAAATGGCTGTCTGCGGCAGCGGCGCGTGGCCACAAAAAAGCCGCTGAAACACTCGAAGTTTTACCGGTACCTTAACGTTTTGGTATTTGTGCTGCGGTAGGTTTGATCATGCTTTTTTAACCATGATCGCAGAGTTTCTGAGCTAACAGTATCTTCTCAGCAAACCCTGACTTCTCAGCGAACCCTGTCTGGCGGAACTCTATGCGCAATCCCTACCATGTGCTTGGTATTTCACCGCAGGCTGGTCCTGATGAAATCAAATCCGCTTATCGGCGGCTGGCGAAAACCTACCATCCAGATTCTGGATCAGGCGACCCTCATCAAAAAGAACGCTTTCATGAGGTCACAGCCGCGTATGACCTTCTGAGCAGAAAAGCCAAGACATCTGCTAGGAACGGGCCGACCAGACGTCACCATGCTGCTCGATCAGCTGAGGAAGACGTCAGAAAAAAAGCGACGCGGCCATCAGGTCAATCACGTGGAAAACCTGCTTCCCGGCCGAAAGTTGATGTGGATGCTGAGGCTGGCTCGCAGAGCGCCGCACCGGGAGAGACTTCATCTCCCAAACCTGAGAAGTTTCCGCCGTTTGCGGACATCCTGACCAATCTTAAGAGTGTTGGTCGCCGCGCTTTTCGCCCATCGGGTACCGACCATAGCTACGAAATAAGCATTCCCTTTCTGGATGCTGTTGAAGGCACAAAACGACGGCTCACTCTGGACAATGGAAAATCGCTGGACGTCCATATCCCTGCGGGCGTTGAAGATGGTCAGCAAATTCGCCTGAGAGGCCAAGGCGACCCCAGTCTTACCGGCCGTGACGCCGGTGATGCACTTGTCAGCATTTCAGTCGCACCCCATCCCACATTTCGCCGTGAAGGCTCTGATGTGCATATCGACGCGCCTGTCAGCCTCTCTGAGGCCGTGCTTGGGGCAAAAATCACTGTTCCTACCGTGGAAGGTGATGTCGCGTTAAGCGTGCCTGCAGGCTCTAACAGTGGCAGCATTCTGCGTCTGAAAGGAAAAGGTCTCGCTCACCCTCCGGGACGGCGGAAATTCGGCAAAGGGGATCAATTTGTCCACCTGACGCTTGTTCTGCCCCCCAAATCTGACCAGGCCTTGAAAGACTTTGCAGCCACTTGGGCACCAGGTCTCGAACATAGCCCTCGCAAGAGCTGACCCGTTTTGGATCACACCTATGTAATGGTCTGTAATACAAGCGGTTTTTCAGTCCTTTTCGCTAGACCCCTAAGTCCATTTGTGTAGGATGCCGCGCTAATGGGGGCAGGGAATTCAACAAGATAGGGGGTCCCGTGACAGCATCCGGCGGTCTGATGAGCGGAAAAAAAGGGCTCATCATGGGAGTGGCGAACAATCGGTCGATTGCCTGGGGCATCGCGAAGGCGTGCGCTGAGCATGGCGCAGACGTGGCGTTCACCTACCAGGGTGAAGCGCTAGCCAAACGCGTGAAGCCGTTGGCCGAATCTGTTGGATCAGACCTCGTTCTTCCTTGTGACGTGACTGATGACGCCTCGATGGACGCTGTCTTCAAAACACTTGAGGAAAAGTGGGGCAAACTCGATTTTCTTGTGCACGCCATTGCCTATGCCGACAAAAGCTCGCTCGATGGTCGCTACCTCGACACCACAGCTGACCAATTTGCACAGGCCATGACCATTTCCTGCCACTCACTCGCTGCAGTGGCAAAACGTGCTGAGCCTTTGATGGCCGATGGGGGCTCCATTGCTACCCTCACCTACTACGGCGCTGAAAAAGTTATCCCCCATTACAATGTGATGGGTGTTGCCAAAGCTGCCCTGGAAGCAAGCGTGCGCTATCTGGCGGTTGATCTTGGCCGGAACAATGTCCGTATCAATGCGATTTCAGCAGGCCCCATAAAGACGCTGGCGGCAGCCGGTATTGGCGATTTCCGGTATATCCTGAAGTGGAACGAGCTCAATGCTCCTATGAAGCGTACAGTCACGATCGATGAAGTCGGCAAAACAGGTCTCTACCTGCTCTCTGACCTCGCATCAGGCGTCACAGGCGAAGTACACCATGTGGATGCGGGCTATCACGTGGTAGGCATGAAGGCCGAAGATGCGCCAGACATGAGTATTGTCTGAATTCGGCGTCTCGTTTCCGTTTTTCGTGAAATTCAGCTAGAACCTCCTCAATTGGTTCAATGAGGTAGGACACATGTCACACAATAGTTTTGGCCATCTTTTTCGCGTGACCACGTGGGGCGAGTCCCACGGGCCAGCGCTTGGCTGTGTGATTGACGGCATGCCCTCGCTGGTGCCGATCACAGCGGAGGAAATTCAGACCTTTCTCGACAAGCGTCGTCCAGGCCAATCGCGCTTCACCACCCAGCGCAAAGAGCCTGACCAAGTGAAAATTCTCTCCGGCACATTCCAGGATGAGGGCGGTCAGGAAGTGACGACAGGCACACCAATTTCCCTGATGATTGAGAATGTCGATCAGCGCTCCAAAGATTATGGCGATATCAAAGATACGTTCCGGCCTGGCCACGCTGACTTCACCTATGAAGCCAAATACGGCATTCGCGACTATCGCGGTGGCGGACGGCAATCTGCCCGCGAAACTGCAGCGCGTGTGGCGGCAGGCGCTCTTGCCCGCAAGGTCATGCCGGGGGTTGAGGTGCGTGGCGCCCTTGTTCAGATGGGTCCCCATAAAATCGACCGTACACGGTGGGATTGGAACGCAATTGATCAGAACCCCTTCTGGTGCCCTGACCCAATCGCGGCAAAAAAATGGGAGACCTATCTTGATGGTATCCGGAAAGCCGGCTCTAGCTGCGGTGCGGTGATTGAAGTGGTCGCGAGCGGGGTCCCGGCAGGGCTCGGCGCACCGATCTATGGCAAGCTTGATGCGGACCTCGCAGGAGCGCTCATGAGCATCAATGCCGTGAAAGGTGTCGAAATTGGCGACGGTTTTGCAACCGCTGCCCTTACGGGTGAGGAAAATGCCGACGAAATGGGCATTGATGGCAATAAAGTGAGCTTTGGTGCCAATCATGCGGGCGGAATTCTTGGCGGTATCTCCAGCGGCCAGGATGTTGTTGCCCGGTTTGCGGTAAAACCCACCTCGTCGATCCTTACACCGCGTAAGTCAATTACCCGGTCTGGCGAAGAAACCGAGGTTATGACCAAAGGGCGGCACGATCCTTGCGTTGGTATTCGTGCGGTACCGGTTGGCGAGGCCATGATGGCCTGCGTTCTAGCTGACCATTTCCTCAGGCACCGCGGACAGAACGGCCAACACGAGTCCTAATTTTGTCGCAATTCCGAACGCTGAAGTCTTTCAACTTCAGCTGGAAATGCTCTGGAGAGCTAGACCTATGACCACCCCATCGCCCGTCTCCCCCCAGCCTTTAATGGCCCGTTTCGATCAACGCAGTGGGGAGATGATGGTCTATGGCGGCGGCTTCTTTGGCTGCTTTGTTCTGAGCGTTGCGCTCGCGCGCGGAGACATCGCCCTCCTCATCATCAGCCTTGCATTGTTCGCGGTGGCTTATCACTTCTGGCCCTTTGTGCGGCGAAACACGCCAGCTGTCGTCGCGAGTTCTGCTGGTTTGATGATAACGGGGCTGGGCACGGTCGCCTGGGATGCCATCGTCAATGCCACCACCGTGGATAAGGCGGTTCGGACAATCCGCAATACAGAGCTGCACCTAACGCTCAGCAAGTCCCTCGACAAAGCGCTGGTGGAGGAAGACATGGGCGGGCTTCAGCGCCGTTTGATGGTGCAGATTTGGCGGTACAATAAGGACACGCTGGTGATCCGACTGGAGCCGCTAGACGTCTCCCCAGAGCCGATCCTGGAAGCTGTTCAAGCGTTCCTCAACCAAAGAACTGCCTAGCTCTTCTCAAACACTACCATCTTGGTCAGATAGCCCGTCTGTTGCTGGAGAGACCTAAGCCCTGCACGTGCAAACAGTGCCTCAAAATCCTCTTCCAAATAGGTCGAAAAATAGGGCTCATGAAAAGCGACCGGGAAAAACTCCAGCAGGCTGTTGAATGATGCGTGATCATCTGTCTGCAATGCATCCACCAGGATGAACAGGCCTCCAGGTTTCAAGACACGGGCGATTTCGTCTGCTACCTGCCGCCGCACTTTAGGTGGCAGTTCGTGAAACAGGTAGGTCACTGTGACAATATCCTGAGACGCCTTTGCCAAAGGCAAGCGCTCGGCAGGTGCATTGACAAAGTGAGTCCGCCCCCATTTCGCCAGGGCACGCTTGGTCTTTGCTAGATAGTCCGGAGACAGATCAAGTGCTGTCACGCCTGTGCGCGGCCAGTTACGTTTCACCTCCCGCAAGAAGCGCCCAGTCCCGCAGGCTATGTCCAACAGACATACGTCCCGCTGATCTTTGTCACTCATATAATCTGAGATGGGAACAAGTGCTTGCCTACGCATGGCATCAGCAGTTCCGGCGAAGAGCGTTTCCACCTGTGTGTCATAGAGGTTGGCGGACTCTTCTGATAACCAGCCATCGGTCTGGAAGTGGAAGTTCTGAAGATAGTAGCGGGGAAAGTGCTTGCTCTTCACGCCGGTATTTACTTCCGAGTGTCTTTTGTCCATCCGGCGCTCGTCGACCTTCTTAGCATCCAAAAAGAAACGGATGGCTCTATCGATCGGTTTCCGGGGATCAGTCCCAAGCTCTGGCGCTTTGTAGATCCCGGCCTCGATGTTTCGATAATCGCGTTCGAACAGCTCACGGATTGAGTGCAGGATATCGGGAAGTTTCGGGATTGGTGCGGTGGGTTTGAAGGGTGCCTCGCCTGGTCGGGTCACCGGCCCACGCAACCGGTTGACTGCTGCATAATGCCCGGCATACCAGGCCACCCGGGCGCCCTGTTCCGCCGCGTATCGCAATCTCGCCAAAGGACGTGCTAGGGGGCGCGTTAGGGGACGCACTAAGGGTCGCAGCATGGCCGTCACTCCCTCCTGAAAATTCCTACCAGCTCAATATGGGGCGACCAGAGGAATTGGTCCAGAGGGGCGACGGATTCCAGCCGATATCCGCCGTCAATCAGCGTTCGTGCATCCCGGGCAAATGTCGCTGGATTGCAGGAAACCGATGCAATAACCGGGATAGACGATGATGCCAAAGCCTCACACTGGGTGGCTGCCCCTGCGCGCGGCGGATCAATCACGGCGGCTTCATAATTGTTCAGTTCATCGGGCCTGAGCGGCCTGCGTGCCAGATCCCGACGTTCCACCGTCAATGGCTTTAGTCCCACGCGCGGGCCCAGACGGCGCACGGCGAGTTCCAACGCTGCGCACTGTGCCTTCGCACCCTCGACAGCCTTGACTTTGTGGCTGGCGGCAAGTGCCAGAGAGAAGGTTCCACAGCCAGCAAACAGATCAATCACTGATCCACTCTCTCTCAGAGCTTCTGTGACCATATTGACCATGGTTTCTTCACCGGCTTTTGTTGCCTGCAGGAAAGCGCCCGGCGGCAGCGCCACCTCAATGCCAGCAAGGTCGAGCACTGGGGGTCTACGTTCTGCAAGAATATCTCCGTCCCAGGTCAATCGCGCAATATCTGCTTTTGCGGCGCCGTCGGCGAGAGCTTGGCGCAAAGCCAGATCAGGGTCTGCCTTCCCGCCAGTGACCGACACATCAAGCCCTGACGACGTCGCCGTGACACTGACGCTTGCTTTTCCTTTTCGTGTCAGGCCCGGGCCCACAAGTTCCCGCAGTGCAGGAATGGCGGCTTCGATCTCTGGCAGAAGGATCGGACAGGAAGCGACATCTACTATTGTATGGCTGGCGCGTTCAAAAAAACCAAAGCGGACAGTCTTGCGTGTGCGCATCGCGGCAAAAGTCGCTCTGCGACGTGTCCCCGGTTCACAAGCGATGGTTTCTGCGACCGGTGCGTCAATGCCCTTGCTCTCAAGCGCACGCAAAAGCTGATCCCGCTTCCAGGCAAGATAGCTTGGCTCACTTTGGTGCTGAAGTGCGCAGCCGCCACAGGTTCCAAAATGAGAACAGTGTGGATCGGTGCGATCTTGCGACGGTGTGAGAACCTCCAGCAGGGAGCCACGGCCCTCAACAATGTCTGCCCGCACTGTTTCACCGGGAAGCGTGCGAGGGATGTAGATCGGTCCCTCATCAGCGCGGACCACACCGTCCCCCTGGGCACCGACATGATCGATTGTCAGGCTAGCTTCGCTCATGACTTCTCCGCGTAAATCAGAAATTCTTTGTTACCGTCACTGCCTTTGATGGGACTGTCTATCAGACCTTTGACCATCCAGCCCATCTCATTCTCAAGCCATCTTTGAATGCGTTTGCAGACTTCGGCGTGAAGCCCCGTATCTTTCACGATGCCGCCCTTCCCTACCTTACCGGGACCAACTTCAAACTGCGGCTTGATCAAGGCGATGAGCTGTGAGCCAACACGAGCAAGGCTTAGCGGGGCTGGTAGTGCCTTTTCCAGGCCAATGAAGCTCACGTCACTGACAATAAGATCAATCGAATCTGTGATGAGGTCAGTGGTCAGATCTTTAGCATTTGTCTTCTCTAAGGAGATCACACGGGCATCTTCCGCGATTTCCGGCGCAAGCTGCCCATGCCCCACATCGACCGCATAGACTTTCGCGGCCCCATTGGCGAGCAAGACTTGGGTAAAGCCACCAGTTGATGCACCGACATCCAGCGCAATCAATCCTTCCTGGCTCAGCGGATAGGCCTCCAGCGCTCCCACAAGCTTCAGCGCGGCTCGTGACACCCACTGGTTACCTGACCCGTCAATGCTGAGCGAGGCATTCGCTCCAACCGACTGGGATGCTTTTGATGCAGTCGCTCCATCGATCCGTACTCGCCCAGCCTTGATTGCTGCCTGTGCCCTGGCACGGGTCGGCATGAACCCACGTTCGACCAGTGCGCGGTCCAGCCGCACAGTCATGAACTCAGGACTTTCCAGGAAGAGCGTTTGCGCGTTCTGCCGCCAAAGAGACCAGCGCGCGCTCGTGACCGAGGGCGGTCAGTGCTGTCGCTGCGATGTTCGGCGCCGTGAGACCCGCAGCGATATACATAGCATCAGGTTTGTCGTGATCCTGGAAGATGTCAGGCAGGGTCAGCGTGCGCACTTTAAGACCACGATCCATCAGACCACTGGTGCTGAGAAACTCGAGCACGTGCGCCCCAAATCCGCCGACAGAGCCTTCTTCCACGGTGACCAGCACTTCGTGCTCGCGGGCAAGACGGGCAAGCAGTTCTTCATCCATAGGCTTGGCAAATCGCGCATCAACGACCGTTGTTGAGATACCCTGCGCTGCAAGCTCATCAGCGGCCTTCATCGTCTCCTGAAGACGGCAGCCGAGCGAGACAAGCGCTACTGTAGTGCCCTCCCGCATGACACGGCCTTTGCCGATTTCAAGTGGCGTCCCGATTTCAGGAAGCTCGATGCCTATGCCCTCTCCTCTTGGATAACGGAATGCGCTTGGGCGGTCGTCAATCTCAACGGAGGTTGCCACCATATGCATGAGTTCTGCTTCGTCCGCCGCCGCCATCACGACGAAATCCGGCAGGCAGGTGAGGTAGGTAATATCGAAGGAGCCCGCATGGGTTGGGCCATCGGCACCCACAAGGCCTGCCCGGTCGATCGCAAACCTGACCGGCAGCTTCTGGATCGCCACGTCATGGACGACCTGGTCATAAGCGCGCTGCAGGAAGGTAGAGTAGATGGCCGCATAAGGTTTTAAACCCTCTGTTGCCATGCCCGCCGCGAAAGTCACCGCATGCTGCTCAGCAATGCCAACATCAAAGGTGCGGTCAGGAAAAGTTTTTGCAAATTGACCAAGCCCCGTGCCATCAGGCATTGCAGCCGTCACAGCAACAATCTTGTCATCCTTCTCCGCATGCTTCATCAGCGATTTTGCAAAGACGCTCGTATAGCTCGGCGCGTTTGCAGGCGGTTTGGATTGGGCCCCAGTAACCACATCGAACTTGCTGACACCGTGATACTTGTCCGCGGATTCTTCCGCAGGCGCATACCCCTTGCCCTTTTGCGTTACAACATGAACGAGGATCGGTCCTTCATCCGCGTCGCGCACATTGCGCAAGACCGGTAGAAGATGATCTAGATTGTGACCGTCAATCGGCCCCACATAGTAGAAACCCATTTCTTCGAAGAGCGTTCCGCCGGTTGCCATGCCGCGGGCATATTCTTCGGCGCGCCGCGCCTTTTCTTCAAGAGACTTCGGAAACATTTCCGCTATGTGTTTCGCGAAATGCCGGAACCCGCGATAGGTGCCACCAGAGATCAGCCGCGCCAGATAAGCACTCATCGCACCTACAGGCGGTGCAATGGACATGTCATTGTCGTTCAGGATGACAATCAGGCGGCTATCCATAGAACCTGCATTGTTCATGGCCTCATAGGCCATGCCAGCACTCATGGCGCCGTCTCCAATAACAGAAATGACGTTGTTCTTTTTGTCCTGCAGATCGCGCCCGACTGCCATGCCGAGGCCAGCAGAGATCGACGTTGATGAATGGGCTGTCCCAAACGGGTCATAGTCGCTCTCTGCTCGTTTCGTGAAGCCGGACAGGCCTCCACTCTGGCGAAGCGTGCGAATACGGTCCCGACGCCCGGTCAGGATCTTGTGCGGGTAGGCCTGATGGCCGACGTCCCAGATGATGCGATCATCGGGCGTGTTAAAGACGTAATGCAGTGCGACCGTGAGCTCGACCACACCCAGCCCGGCACCCAAGTGACCGCCGGTTATGGAAACCGCTTCAATCAGTTCCTGACGCAGCTCATCTGTAATCTGAGGCAGGTCGTCATCGTCATGCGCGCGTAGATCGGCCGGAATTTTGATCCGGTCCAGCAACGGCGTCTTACTCGTGGTGGTCACTCTGGTTCTTCTCTGACTCTGGCTTTTCGTATTTAACCTGGGGCGATACTCGAACCGGATCACCCGGCTCGTGATTGCAGTGCCTCATCTTCTCTTCAGCGTACGGCGAATTGAGGGCCGAGGTAAGGCCGCATTGCGCCGCACCTCTTCACGCGCTGCGGTTTATAACGAAGCTTGTTGCGCTGCGCAAAGAATCTGCCTTTTCATCAAACAAATCAAGATGTTGAATGGCCTGATCTGCGAGCATTCGGGCCTGTTCGCGCGCCCTCTCTGGTCCCAGAATTGTGGCAAAGGTGGCCTTACCCTTCGCGCGGTCTTTCCCGGCTGTCTTACCAAGGGTCGCGCTGTCGCCCTCTTCATCGAGCAAATCGTCGATGATCTGGTAGGCAAGGCCCAAATCATGGGCATAGGCATGCAGAGCATGGTGTGCATCTTTAGACGCTTTGCCCAATATTGCGCCAGATTCGCACGCAAACGCGATCAAAGCCCCCGTTTTGAGCTGTTGCAGCCGTGTGAGGGCTCCGATATCTAAAATGGTGCCTTCACTTTCCATATCGATCATCTGGCCACCAACCATGCCGTGGGTCCCCACAGCTTTGGCGAGCCCAAGAACCAGATCGCAGCGCACGCGGTAATCGTCATGGGTGTCCGCGTCGCCCAAAATCTCAAAGGCAAAGGTCAAAAGCGCGTCGCCTGCCAAAACGGCGGTCGCCTCATCGAATGCTTTGTGGGTCGCTGGCCGTCCTCTTCTGAGGTCGTCGTCATCCATACAAGGAAGATCATCATGTACGAGCGAATAAGTATGGACGCATTCAATAGCTGCGGCGGTGCGGAGCGCCCTGTCTTCACTCACGGTAAAAAGCTTCGCCGCTTCGCAAGCTAGGTAAGGACGGAAGCGTTTTCCGCCGCCGAGGGTGGCGTAGCGCATGGCTTCCGCGACACGGCCCTCCGGGCCCTCAGCGACCGGGAGCAGACGGTCCAGCAGGAGTTCAACGTCGGCAGCTGTGTCTTCCATTGCTTGGGTGGCGCTTGGGTTGGCCATGGGTCACTCAATGTTTGCAGGCTCAGCGCCCACATCACCATTCGCAGACAGGGTAATCTTTTCGACCTTGGCTTGCGCTGATTGCAAACGGGTCTCGCAATGGGCTTTCAGAAGATTTCCGCGCTCGTAAAGCTCGATGGATTTTTCCAGTTCAGCTTCACCGGACTCCAGTTGGCGGACAATTTCTTCCAACTCAGCGAGGGCTGCCTCGAAACTCATTTTCGCAATCTCGGCTGGTGCCGCTGATTTACTGGCCGCCATAGTGTCCTCCGATTTATCTTCCGGTCTTTGAGCTTACACGTCGCGGCCCATTAGCGTGGCTACATGAGCGCTGGTGCTCCGTGCAAGTGCGCCTAAGTCATAACCTCCCTCAAGGGTCGAAACAATGCGACCTTCACACGCATTTTGGGCCACATCCATCAACTCCTTGGTTACCCAGACATAATCTGGCTCTGAGAGATTGAGACCAGCCAGGGGATCATCGGCATGGCCGTCAAATCCCGCTGAAATAAACAAGATGTCCGGGTCAAAGGCTCTCAAAGCCGGGAGAATCACTTTCTCATAGCTCGCTCTAAACACGACCCTGTCCGCCCCCTGTTCCAGGGGTACATTGACGATGTTGCCGACGCCGGTTTCGCTGGCACCGCCAGTGCCAGGATAGAGAGGTGATTGGTGGGTGGAGGCATAGAAGAGGTTCTCGTCCGCCTCAAACATGGCCTGGGTACCATTGCCGTGATGCACATCAAAGTCGATCACCGCCGCTTTTTCGAGGCCGAACTTCTCGCGCGCATAAAGCGCGCCCACGGCGACGTTGTTGAAAAGGCAGAACCCCATTGAGGTTTCAGGCTCCGCGTGATGCCCGGGTGGTCTCACGGCACAAAATGCATTCTGGGCATCGCCGCTCACAACAGCGTCTACTGCTCGGCAGACAGCCCCGGCGGCACGAAGAGCTGCCTCGCCAGAGCCAGGCGACATGGCAGTGTCTGCATCGATGTGCGCCACACCCTTGGACGGGACGCTGGCGAGCAGGTCGTCAACAAACCCGCGTGGGTGCACACGTGCAATATCTTCGATGCTCGCCCTTGGGGCCGCTTCTCTCTCCAGCTCATCGAAATTCGGATCGCTCAGCGCATCCAACACAGCGCGCAACCGGGCCGGACTTTCTGGATGTCCAACAGGTGTCTGGTGATCCAGGCACGCGCCGTGGCTGAGAAGGAGCGTCGTCATACTTTTAAGTGTCGCGTGGGTTCAATTGCGTTTCAAGCGCCAGTTAAGCCGATGCGCGCACGTACCAGTCGACACCCTTATCGTCTCGGCTAACCGTTGCATCACCGCGCGCTACAAGACAGGACAGATGCGCAAGACTTTCTCCGGTTGCCATGAAGAACACATCCGGGCCGATCTTGCGCTTAAAGAGCGCGGGAAACACATCGATTGCCCGCTTTGGCTCCGCCAGCATCTCCAGAAGTTTCGCAAGTCCGTCTTCGTGCCCTTCGACAAGCGCATCAAGGCGCGTATGGAGACCATAGAAAGGCTCATTATGTGCAGGTAGCACCAACGCGTCTGCAGGCAGCGCCGCTTTCAATTTCTTGCAACTATCGATCCATTCCTGCAGCGGGTCGGCGTGAGCTTCGGTCGGGTGTAGACTGACATTAGACGAAATGCGTGGCAGCACCTGATCGCCTGAGATCAGAATGTTGAGCTCATCGCAGAACAGACAAACATGTTCGGGTGCGTGGCCAGAGCCCACAATCACACGCCATTCACGCCCGCCCATCGAGAGCTTGTCACCCTCCTTCAAGCGTTTGAAAACGTCGGGCATGCGCGACACACGCTCGCCAAATCCACCGAAGCGCTTGGCATAACCCTCCACGCCCCTCTCGGAGAAACCAGCGGCCCGATAAAAATCCAATGCGTCCTGGGGTGCTTCTTTACCTGTGTCCGCCACCAGCGTGCGACACATCAGGTAGTCTGTGCGGGACATTTCAAGGGTGACGTCGAACTCACGTGTTATCCATCCAGCAAGCCCCACATGATCGGGATGCAGATGGGTCACGATCACTCGCTTGACGGGCCTACCGCCGAGCTTCTCGTTGAAAATATTGCGCCAGGAAGCTTTGGTGGCATCGTCGTTCACGCCCGTGTCGACAATCACCCAGCCATCGTCATCGTCGATGAGCCAGAGATTGATGTGATCAAGCGCGAAGGGGAGCGTCATGCGCACCCAATAGATGCCGGGTGCCACCTCGCGAATGTCGCCAGCCTCCGGAATACCTTCGATCGGGTAGCTCAGACCCTTTTCATCAACTTCGCCCAGCGACACATCACTCATAGGAATTTGTTCCCAAAATTACTGTTGGGCGGAGTGTGCCGAGTGTGGCAGCCGAGGTCAAACGCCGGAAAAGAGGGTCAGGCGCCCAACTGCTGCTCGTCCAGCGCGAAAAGTGAGGCTGCCCCTGCCGTCGCTGGCGTCACAAGACCGGCGCATGTGGGCAGCGTATTCTCCGCGAAAAAGCGCGCTGTGGCTTTTTTAGACGCGAGATACGAATCGTCCGGGCTCTCAACGGCAGCAAGCGCACCCCTGGTTAGATAATGTCCCCCGGCAACATTGCCGAAAAGCTTCGCGTAAGGCGTGGCGCCAGCCAGACAATCCTGAACGCTGCTTTTGGCCGTCTCCACCATCCAGTCGGTCGCTTCTTCCAACGCGTCGAGCGCATCACTGAGGGCATGGCCTGCAATGTTCAGATCCGCATCATTGTGCGCGGCGGCAGCTTCAGCGGTCTCACGGATTTCTGCGAGATAGGCTTTAACGACCTCTCCATCGCCGAGTGGCAGCTTCCGGGAGACAAGGTCAATCGCCTGAATGCCATTCGTGCCCTCATAGATCGGGGCGATGCGGGCGTCGCGATAGTGTTGAGCGGCGCCTGTCTCTTCGACAAAGCCCATGCCGCCATGAATCTGCAGACCGATGGAGGCAACTTCGACACCTATATCAGTACTCCAGGCCTTGGCGATGGGTGTTAGGAGGTCTGATCTTGCCTGGCCCACCGCTTTGGCAGCGTCATCCACTCCATTGTGGGCGGTGTCAATTGCAACCGCATTGGCATAGCAAATGGCGCGCGATGCTTCGGTCAGCGACTTCATAGTCATGAGCATCCGGCGCACGTCCGGGTGGCCGATGATTGCCCCCATCTCGCCGGCTGGAACATCCACGCCTTCAGGCCGGCCCTGTTTGCGGTCAAGCGCATAAGCCAGCGCCTGCTGATAGGCGCGCTCTGCAACCGCGACGCCCTGTATGCCCACAAAGAGACGAGCGTTGTTCATCATCGTGAACATGCAGGCGAGGCCTTTGTTTTCCTGGCCGACCAGGTAGCCGACTGCACCGCCTTCTTCGCCAAAGGACATGACGCAGGTGGGGCTTCCGTGGATGCCGAGCTTTTCCTCCAGCCCGATGCATTTCGCATCATTGCGCGCGCCAAGGGACCCGTCCTCATTGACCATGACCTTTGGCACCAAGAAGAGCGAAATGCCGCGGGTGCCCGCTGGCGCATCCGGCAGACGGGCCAGAACCAGGTGGATGATGTTGTCGGTAAAGTCGTGATCGCCGTAGGTGATAAAGATCTTCGTGCCCGTGATCAGATACGTGCCGTCACTCTGGGGCTCTGCTTTCGCTTTCAACGCATTCAGGTCAGACCCCGCCTGAGGCTCCGTCAGGTTCATCGTTCCGGTCCATTCACCGGAGATCAGTTTCGGCAGATAGGTTGCCTTCTGCTCTTCTGTGCCGTGGGCGGTCAGCGCTTCAACGATGCCTTGGGACAGAAGTGGGCACAGGCCAAAGCCCATGCTGCCCGCGTTCCACATTTCCTGCATGGCAGCGGCGAGCGCAACCGGGAGCCCCTGGCCGCCAAATTCCGGGCTGCCCAAAATGGAGCCCCAGCCCCCCTCAACCCACTGCTTGTAGGCATCTGCATAGCCCGGCGAGGTCACAACACCTTCGTCGGTCAGCACAGGATGGGTGTTGTCGCCCGTCTGATTGATCGGGGCTATCACGTCAGCAGCAAGCTTTGATGCTTCCTCAAGCACCGCGTCGATGAGATCATCGCTCAAATCGGGAAAGGCACCGGATGCCTGCAACCTGTCCAGGCCCGCGAGGGATTTGAGGGTAAATGCCATGTCCTGGACGGGTGCGCGATAGGTCATCTTTCTCTCCGGCTTCTAAGCTTTGGTGGCCGCTCAAAGGAATTGACACCTTTTACTGTATTCTCTCGTGAAGGCGAACTGCCTGAACCAGAAAATGGTGTAAAAGACAGGACAGTCCAGTAATAAGCTCGGTTACTGACAATTTGCTCAACAAATCATGACCAAAAGCGTTTCCCCTGCCCGTGACACCTGAACTTTTAACCCCTGAAGCCGAAAATCTCGACCGCGCCGCGAGCGCCTTACGCGCTGGCACGCTTGTCGCGTTTCCCACAGAAACCGTCTATGGCCTTGGTGCGGATGCAACGAATGACGATGCGGTGGCTGCGATTTTCGCCACAAAAAAGCGCCCAACCTTTAACCCGCTGATTGTCCACGTGAACGACGTCTCAGAGGCCGAGACATATGCGGAGATTGATGATGTGGGGCATCTGCTGGCTGAACATTTCTGGCCTGGCGGGCTGACACTCGTCGTGCCGCGCTCTGTAGATTGCGGCCTGTCGCTGCTCGTGAGTGCTGGCCTCGATACGGTTGCGCTCAGAGTACCCGCGCATGATGTGGCGCAGCGCCTGCTGGACGCCGTCGCGCGACCGCTTGCGGCACCTTCTGCCAACCCTTCCGGACGCTTGAGCCCGACAGAGGCTGCCCACGTGATGGAGGGGCTCGGCGGTGAAGACGCTCTTTCCTATGTCATAGACGGGGGGCCCTGCAGCCTCGGACTTGAGTCAACGGTGGTGGGTCTTCCGACAATCGGGCCTCCCACCCTGCTTCGGCCCGGGGCCATTCCGCGCAGCGACATTGAAGCGGTTCTGGGGCACGCCCTCGCCGACCCGGAAGCCCCCGGCGGCGAGGAGGGTCGGTCTTCACCTGGCATGCTGGCGAGCCACTACGCGCCCAACGCATCGCTTCGTCTCAACGCAACCGACTGCGGCGAGGACGAAATGTTGCTCGGATTTGGAGATGTGGACTGCGCGCTCAACCTCAGCGCCAGCGGAGATGTGAGCGAAGCTGCCGCCAATCTTTTTTCCATGCTGCGGAAGCTAGATGCTGAAGCTGACGGCAAAAGTCTCGCCGTCAGCCCCATCCCGATGGAGGGGCTCGGCGAAGCGATCAATGATCGGCTCGCACGTGCAGCCGCACCCAGGAACTAAACAACCGAGAGACTAAACCGTAGGATCCTGACCAATCAGCAAGGTTGGAATGCCGTGAGTCTCCGGCTTCACGGTTGCTACCAATGTGCCCTTCTTCCGCCCGGTCCGCACCTCTGACACATTCACGCCTGCCTGCGTCAGCCGTTCCTGCATGAGGGCCAAGTCAGGCGCGCGATAAGCAATACCCCAGAGACTGTCTTTCTCCGGCACTTCATCTTTTGCCGTTGGTGTCACAACTTCGAGCGTTACATTCCCCACGCGGAAGAAGAGCTGGCGGACGCCCCATTTTTCAATCGTGTGGTCGAGTGCAAGACGCAGACCCAGCTGTCCTTCAAAAAAGGCGATGAGCTCATCGGGCCGCGGCGTATTGACCACCACATGGTCCACCGCATCCACGGCGGCCCGGCCATTCACCCCATCAGCTGCTGGCGAAAGCGGGATTGCCAGGCGGTCTTCCTGCTCAATCACAAACATGAAGAGGCCGCCGGTTTCTTCTGGTACCAGCATAACGTTCCGCCAGGACCGCTCATTGCCTGCCGCGTCTTTTGCGCCGCCTGGAATGGGATCGGTCGGATTGAGCCCTGCTGCTTTCAAATGCCGTACGCAAGCATCCGCATTCACCGTCCCAAAGACCAGCCCCATCAAGCCCTCACCCTCTTGGTCGAGCTTTGTGCGGATCATATCGGCGAATTGGCCCTCGCCGGTCGCGGCCACAAACTCCAGATAGGTGTTTCTGAGACGATATATGAGATTTGAAGAGCCAAGTCCCGGATGCTCCCCTTCCCAGGACGGTTCGCGCCCCAGAATGCGTGTATAGGTGGATTTGGCCGCGCCAAGGTCCCGCACAGCGATGATAATATGGTCAATTGTGTCAATCATGGGGGAGAGCCTACTTGGCCGCCCTCACCCGGCCAAGCTTGCATTTGCGCGACGCAGCTTGCGCATGTGTTAAACTCCATCAGACAATCGGAGTAACCACATCAAATGCCTGTTGCCGAAACCAAGAGTTCCCAATTTGAGTTGGACGACCTGCCAGAGCTCATCCAACGCTTCCATGTTCCTGGCGCCTCTATCGCCGTCTGGCATGATGGTGCGCTGTCTCAAGGGGCGGCTGGCGTGGTCAATTTGAATACAGGCGTTGAGGCCACGACAGATACGCTTTTCCAGATCGGGTCTATCACCAAGCTCTACACAACCGTCTTGGCGCTGCAGCTGGTGGATGAAGGCTTGCTCGCCCTTGATGAGCCCGTCAGAACCTATTTGCCCGATTTCAAAGTCGGGGATGCTGAGACCACAGCGAAGGTCACCCTTCGGCACCTGCTCACCCACACCAGCGGCATTAATGGTGATTATTTTGTCGATGCAGGGCGCGGCGAAGACAGGATTGAGAAATTTGTTTCAGCACTGGGTGAGCTGCCAAATCTCTCACCCTTGGGACACATGTTTGCCTATTGCAATGTAGGCTTCGTGATCGCTGGCCGGGTGATCGAAAAAGTCACGGGCCTCGCCTGGGATAAAGCGATGCGGACCCGCATCGCCAAGAATATCGGCACTCCCTCTTTCTCTACGCTACCCGAGCAGGCCATGCGCCACCGTACCGCCATTGGGCATCTAGGCACCCCCGGTGAAGGGCTGATGGTGTCGCCCATCGCCTATCTCGCACAGTCAAATGCGCCCGCAGGCTCAACACCCATGGCAACGGCCAACGACATCGTGACCTTCGGACGAACACTCTTGGCAGGCGGCACAGCGCCAAATGGCCATCAACTGATTTCTGAAGAGAGCTCTGCCCTCCTCACCCGCCCACACTGCGCCTGCCCTCCTGGCGGGTCGCTCGACGCCATCGGTCTTGGTGCCTTTCTCTGGAATTGGGGCGGCAATTCGACATCGGGGGGGTATGACGTGTTCGGCCATGATGGTTCGACCATCGGTCAGGCCGCCTTCCTGCGCATTCACCCCAAGAGCGACACCATTGTCGTGCTGCTGACCAATGGAGGGGATGGCAAAGGGATGGCGCAGACGCTTCTGTCGCGAATATTCACCGCCACGGCAGATGTGGCGCCACCTGCAAACCCCACGCCTGTAGACACTGGAGACCAGCTCGGTCCCTATGTGGGCACGTATGCCAAGAGCAGCGAGACGGCTCATGTCACGCTTAAAGAGGGCACCCTTTATGTGACGATCCAGCCAAGCGCCAATTATGGCGTCATTGGTAGTGGTGGAGAGGTAGACCTCCAATCGGTTGGCGAAGGCCGCTTTGTGGGTAGCAATCCC
The DNA here is from genome assembly GCA_032881465.1 of Parvibaculaceae bacterium PLY_AMNH_Bact1. NCBI lineage: Bacteria > Pseudomonadati > Pseudomonadota > Alphaproteobacteria > Hyphomicrobiales > Parvibaculaceae > Parvibaculaceae bacterium PLY_AMNH_Bact1. Next base: position 867,697 of record CP126168.1, on the reverse strand, counting down.
GGCATGTCGCAATCGGTCAATTTCAACTTTCTTGAACCAGATGATCAAGGTCGACCGCGCTACCTCTATTCCGGCGTGCGGGCTTTCACGCGGGTAGAAAACTGACATGAGTGCCGAGTTTCTTGCACAGGTCCGCGCGATTGTTGGCGACGGCGCCGTAACCACCCATCCCGACGACATGGCGCCTTACCTAGAAGAGCGGCGGGGGCTCTATGTGGGTAAGGCGGCTGCAATTGTGCGCCCCGGTTCGACGGACGAAGTGGCGGCCGTCATGAAGCATGCTTATCAGACAGGCACCATTGTGGTTCCCCAGGGTGGCAATACGGGTCTTGTGGGCGGGCAGACGCCCGACCAAAGCGGTGAGGCCATTGTTCTTAATCTCAGTCACATGAATGCTGTGCGGTCCCTTGATGTTGAGAACAACACGCTGAGTGTTGATGCGGGCGTGACCCTTGCCGCCGCGCAGGAGGTAGCAGCTTCTGCCTCACGGCTTTTTCCGCTCAGCCTTGCGTCGGAAGGAACCTGCCAGATTGGCGGCAACCTGGCGACCAATGCCGGGGGCACCGCCGTTCTCCATTATGGCAACGCCCGCGATCTTGTTCTGGGTCTTGAAATCGTGCTGGCAGATGGACGCATCTGGGATGGCATGCGCGGTTTGCGCAAAGACAATACAGGCTATGACCTCAAGCAAATCTTCTTAGGGTCAGAGGGCACGCTCGGCATCATTACGGGCGCTGTATTGAAGCTTTTTCCTGCGCCCAAGTCACGCGCGACAGCCATCGCGGCGGTCCCGTTGCCCGCCGCCGCAGTTTCTCTTCTGCGTCACATCGAGTCCGAAAGCGGCGGCGGCATGACCGGTTTCGAGCTGATGCCCCGGATCGGCATCGAGATGGTCTGCGCCCATGTGCCCGGTGCACGCGACCCTCTCAGCGCGCCCTCGCCCTGGTATGTGCTTGTAGAACTCTCGTCGGGCAGCAACGGCGATGATCTCAACGCTCTTCTGGAAGGGTCACTTGCCAGCGCTGTTGAAAAGACATGGGTATCTGATGCGGTTGTTGCACAGTCAGACGCCCAGCGGTCGGCCTTCTGGCAGGTCCGCGAGGCCATGTCGGATGCACAGCGCCATGAAGGCGGCAGCATCAAGCATGATGTGTCCGTGCCGGTTTCAAACGTTACCCGCTTTCTGGAGCGCGCGACCGAGGCCGTGCAAGCCGAGTTATCGGGCATTCGGCCTGTGCCCTTTGGCCATCTGGGTGACGGCAATATTCACTTTAATCTCAGCCAGCCTGAGGCCATGGATACGGACGCATTCCTTGCTCAATGGACTCACTTCAACCAGATCGTGCATGGCATAGCGCTCGACCTAGATGGATCGATCAGTGCTGAGCATGGCATTGGTCAGTTGAAGCGGGATGAAATGGCTGCGCTCAAGTCAGATGTTGAGCTCGACCTCATGCGCACATTGAAGCGCACGCTAGATCCAAAAGGCATCCTCAATCCTGGAAAAGTCGTGAGCGTTTAGGAGCTCAGGCTTTGGCCGCGTCCGCGTCTTTCATCAGCAAAGAACTGTCCGCCGACGGCGCGCCGTCAGCGCCGCCTGAGAGGAAATCACCAATGGGCAGGTTTTGCGCGGGTACGATCAGAATCTTATCAACCCGCGGCCCGTCCATATCAGCCACCTCAAAGCGGTAACCGTTCCAGGCGAAATAATCCCCTTCTGTTGGCAGACGCTCAAACCAGTGCAGCATAACGCCGGCAAGTGTGTTCACATCGCCGGTATTGTCGCCCGGCAAGCTGGCCAGCATCAGAAGGCGTTTGACCTCATCAACAGACACCACCCCATCCACAAGATAGGAGCCATCTTCCCGCTGCACGATCGCTGTATTGTTGTCAGACGCGTTAGCCGACGTATCCCCCACCATGGCGAAAAAGATTTCTGCCATCGTCAACGTGCCGACAATGTCGCCATATTCATCGACGATGAAGCACATGAACTTATTCTCAGCCTGAAGCAGGCTCAGCGCTTTTAGGACGGTAGACGTGCGTGGCACGTAGAGCGGAGCGGTCATCCGCGCAAACAGGGCTTCGTTGGTTGCTTTTTCGATGTTCGAAAAGAGGTCTTCCATGCGAACCATGCCCACTGTCGGTCCATCGGGACCTTTGCGCACCGGGTAGCGCTGATTTTCGTTCGCGCGAATGGTCAACATGTTTTCTTCAAAACTAGCTTCGGTATCGAGCCAGACCAATTGCGTACGAGGCCGCATTACCTCACCGACACGGGTGTCACCCAGTCCGAGCACGCGGTTTACAATGTCGCGCTCCACACTCTCGACAGCGCCAGTCGCCACACCTTCTTCCACCAGATGCTTGATTTCTTCTTCCGTCACCTCAACGACGTCCTGCCCTGTTGCGCCATAGGCTTTGAGAACAGATTCGGTGGAATAAGACAGCAGCGTCACCGCAGGCGAGAGCGCCCGGGTGACAGCTACCATAGGGCGGGCGATCTTGATGGCAATCCGCTCCGGGTTGGACAGGGCTACCCGTTTGGGCACCAGTTCGCCAATGATGAGTGAGAAATAGGTGATGATGATGACAACAAGTGCGAAAGCGATGGGCTCGCCATATTCGGCCAGCATTTCCCACTGACCAATAACGTTACCCAGAGGCGCGGCCAATGTGGCGCCACCAAAGGCACCTGCAAAAACGCCAACCAGCGTGATGCCGATCTGAACCGCAGAAAGGAAGCGGCTTGGATCCTGGTTCAAGGAGATCGCGAGTTCGATCCCACCGGTACTGCTCTTCCCAGCCTCTTGCTGCCTCGTCAAAAGGCCAAGCAGACGCTGCCGTCTGGATGACACGATTGCCATCTCAGACAGGGAGAAAAAGCCATTCAAAAGAATGAGAACGGCGAGAATAACAATGTCGGCTGCCATGACGTCTCCAGAGTCGGATACATAGTATACAGCACTTGTTTTTCAAGCGGAATCGCTGGTGAAGAGATTTCTTCCCCTACGTCAAATTTGGTGTTTCACACCGGGAATGACCATATTTCCTGAGCGGCTTTCCCACCTCAGAGAAGGCTCAGCTGATCGTCGTCAGACCGGGCTTGTTTTGCGTTGTCAGGGGTCACCAGATCCAAGTTGGGATCGACAGTTTGCGTCAATCCGGCATCATCTTCCGAGATTTTGTTGACTCTTGTGCTGACCGGCACTGCCTCCATCAGATCGTCTGGTGCAGGCTTTAGAAGCTCTGTTGCCTCTTTTGCCGATGTCCCTTCATTGTCCAACCAGGCATCCCAATCTTCAGGGTCCAGTATTACTGGCATGCGGTGATGGACAGACGCCAACCGATCATTCGCAGCTGTCGTGACGACAGCACAGGTCTCAAGCTCTGATCCGTCAGCGCTCAACCAGTCGTCCCAGATCCCCGCCATTGCGAACGGCTCACCCCCGCTGCGCTGAATAAGGTGGGGTTGTTTGGGCATCCCATCGCGCGCCTGCCATTCGTAAAAGCCATCTGCGGGTATGAGACACCGCCGATGCCGGAAACCACCTCTGAAAGACGGCTTCTCGTCAATCGTTTCGGCCCGTGCATTTATCAGAACGGACTTCGGCATCTCCTTCATCCAAGAGGGGACCAGCCCCCAGCGAACCAGCTGAAAATGTCTCTTGCCCGCAACCAGCCGAACGATGGGTACAGGCTGCGTTGGCGCAATGTTGTATCGCGGTGGAAAGTTCGGGTGTTCCTCAAAGTTGAAGAAGGCGCGTAGCTCTTCTGGTGAGCGTTCGATTTTGTAGCGACCACACATGCGCGCTATTTCTTCTCAACGGCTTCAGCGGGATTTCCTGCTTCAGCCCATGCCGTGAAGCCACCGCGCATATGCGCCACATTCTTGAGGCCAACGTCTTGTGCAGCCTTTCCCGCAAGAGCCGATCGCCAGCCTTTGTTGCAGTAAAAGATGAACCGCTGATCCTCTGCCTTGAACATGTCCTTAAAGTAGGGACTGCTTTCATCCACCCAGAACTCGGTCATGCCCCTGGGCATGTGATAAGCGCCTGGAATACGTCCTTCGCGCCAGATCTCTCGTATGTCGCGGACGTCAATCACAGTGACATGGGCTTCCTCAAACAGGTCTTTGACATCGTCCACGCTCAAACAGTCAATTTCGGTTTCCGCCGCATCGACGAGCTCCAGAATACTGGGCATCAGCGAGATCCTCTTCAGCCAGGCAAATATTTGCGGCTCATTCTATCACGTGTCTAACAGCCGCCGCGAGTGTGATGCCGCTGGCCCCCTTCACTTTGATGAGATAGGGTGCGCCGTTTTCCATAGACGTGCTGGATCCCATGAGTTGTCCCAGTTTGATTGACCTACGCGACGTCTCAGTCCGCCTTGGCGGACGGGAGGTCCTCGCACATGTAAACCTTCAGGTGAACCGAGGCGAGATCCTCACGCTGATTGGTCCCAATGGCGCGGGCAAGACCACCCTTGCCCGCACGCTTCTGGGAATCCTGAAACCATCATCAGGTGCCGTGACCACCGCCGAGGGTGCGCGGATCGGGTATGTCCCTCAGCGTATGCAGATTGAGGCGGCTCTTCCGCTCACCGTCCGCCGTCTTCTGTCGCTCACCCGCCCCTATGCTGAAGAAGAGATGCACCTGAGCTTGAAGGAGGTTGGCGCAGGACACCTGTTCGACAGACAAGCAGCAGAGCTTTCCGGCGGTGAGTATCAGCGCGTTCTTCTTGCACGGGCTCTCCTCGGGTCGCCAGATCTCCTGATCCTGGACGAACCCACCACCGGGATCGATTTTGCTGGTCAGAGCGCGCTCTACGACCTTCTCGCGACCATTCGCCAGGAAAGAGGGTGCGCGATCCTGCTTATTTCGCATGATCTGCATGTTGTGATGGCGGCATCTGATCGCGTCATTTGCGTGAATGGTCACGTCTGCTGCGAAGGCACGCCGGAAGCAGTAACGAGCGACCCCGCCTATGTCGCCCTGTTTGGCCCCGGCCATGCGGAGTCACTGGCAGTGTTCAAACACCATCATGATCATGTTCACGATGTCTCTGGCCATGTGCATGGGGAGGACGAGACCCATGTTTGAAGAGTTTTTTCTGCGTGCACTGTTAGGCGGGATTGGCGTTGCGCTTATTGCTGGTCCCCTGGGATGTTTTGTGATTTGGAGGCGCATGGCCTATTTTGGCGATGCACTCGCCCACTCGGCTCTGCTGGGGGTGGCATTGGGCTTCCTCCTCTCCATAGAACCGGCTCTTGGCGTTCTGGTCGCTGGCGCTGTCCTCGCGGTCGCATTCACGTTTCTCCAGAAACAACAACGCTTCGCGGCGGACACCGTTCTCGGACTCCTGGCTCATTCCGCACTCGCACTTGGCCTCGTGGTTCTTGGTTTTCTGGATCAATTGCGGATCGATCTGATGGGCTATCTATTTGGCGACGTTCTGGCGCTCTCCTGGAGTGACGTGACCCTCATCTACCTCGGTGCAGGCATCGTCCTTGCCGGTCTTCTCATCATCTGGCGGCGTCTTCTCGCGGTCACGGTTGACCCGGAACTTGCGCAGGCAGACGGCATTCATCCGCTGATCATTCGGCTCCTCTTCAGCCTCTTGCTGGCGGTGGTCATCGCCCTTGCGATGCAGGTTGTGGGGGTGCTGCTCATCACTGCTCTGCTTATCATCCCGGCTGCTGCGGCACGCCGTTTCTCCTCAACACCCGAACAGATGGCTGTTTTGGCGGCAGGTGCGGGTGCACTTTCTGTGGCGCTTGGGCTTGGGGGTTCATTCACCTTTGACACGGCTTCGGGTCCCTCGATCGTGGTGGCGGCCCTGCTGCTGTTTCTCGGTGCCAATGGCGCAGCGGCGCTTCTCCTGAGAGCCAGAAGCTAAGAAAAGCCGCAAGCAACACGGTTTTTGGCAGTTTTGTGCCATTTTTAAGACAACCAAATATCAAGATCTCACCCCTAACTTATGGCTTAGGGAGCAGCGGTTTTCGGCGGCATACGTGCAGGTCGGAGATATGCAGAGGCAAGATGGCAACGGACGTAGAAACATTCCGGGATGATATGGAGCGTCCAGCGGGTGGCATCGGCTTTCCGCGCACGCTGCGTCTGCTCGTCCAGGGCAAAAACATCAACGAAGATACGCTGTTGGCGACCGACTATCTCAACCATTTCAACGAGATCGTTATGCTGCTGGAACTCGTTGCGGACATGCCCGATTGTCTTGAAGACGCGCTTGAGTGGAAGCCAAAGAGCTACGAGGCACATTTCGAGGACTCGAGCTTTCAAAATAAAGCGCTTGCAATTTTCGCTTATGAAAACGCCCCGAGGCGCTACCGGGAACCTTTTGATCAACTTGTCGCGCAAATGGATGCCACCGTCATTGCCGCATTGAAGGGCTTGAGCGCGTCAGCGGAGTTGGGTGATGCGGAAAAAACGCACCTGCTTGTCTCACGGGTGACGACAAAGCTTCAACGCTTTGTCGACGTCGCAAGTGCCGTGATCCACGGACGGGTCGAGACCTCCGGCCAGGACGAAATCGACACGCTGCTCTCAGAAATCGACGAAGAAGAGACAGAGCCGGAGACTGTTTCCGCGGAAACAGATACCCCCGTACCGTTGGGCGAGCAAGATGACGCAGCGTCTCAAGCGGAAATTGATGCGCTTTTCGACTAGCGTTCCGTCAGCACAGTGTTCACCCAAAGGACACTCGTTCTCAGGGCCGTCGGTGCTATAGTCTTCCCAATAAAAATCACCAAAACAGAGACTCTGGGGAGACGATCATGACTTACAAACCTTTCGACCTGACAGGCAAAGTCGCTCTGGTGACAGGCGGCAATGGCGGCATTGGCCTTGGCATGGCAGATGCCATGGCCGCAAGTGGTGCGGATGTTGCCATCTGGGGCACGAATGAAGAGAAAAATGCTAAGGCAGCAGAAGCGCTCAAAGCACATGGAACAAAGGTCGCGGTTCGCCGGGTTGATGTTTCCAACGAACAGGAAGTGATTGACGGCGTTGAAGCGACCGTCGCCGAGCTTGGACGCATCGACACCGTGGTTGCCAATGCTGGGATTGGATTCGGGTCCCCCTCCTTTGTCGACATGACGACTGAGGTTTACAAAAAGGTACTGAGCGTCAATCTCGACGGTGTATTCTGGACGCTGCGTGAATCCGCCCGACATATGGTTGAGCGATCAAAAGACGGCGATACAGGCGGGTCCCTCGTGGGTATTGCAAGCCTCGCTGCAATTGAAGGCGCCGCCCGCAATCAGGCCTATGCTGCAACAAAGGGCGGTGTAATCTCCATGATCAAAGCCTGCGCCTCAGAGTATGGCCGGTACAACATTCGGGCGAACGCCATTCTTCCTGGCTGGATTGCCACGGATATGACCTCACAGGCCCAGGCCGCGCCCGCATTTGCTGAAAAAGTGATCCCGCGCGTGCCCATCCGCCGCTGGGGTGAGCCGGAAGATTTCGGCGGCATGGCTGTCTATCTTGCGAGTGACGCCTCCACATACACGACCGGAACAACCATGATCATTGATGGCGGCTACTCTATGTTCTGACCCGGTTTTGGGTTCTGACCGAGAGTTGTAACCACCGAGTTGAGGAAGGTCCGGGCGGAAACGTGCGGGCCTTTTTTCATGCCTCCGGTTCCGGCGCATTTCCTGCATTTCCTCGTCCATGATGTTGGATTATGTGCGAAATCGACAGCAACGCCTGGTTGATCTGTCCCAAATTGGGACAAAACAACTGCTGCGTCCTGCTATGGGGCTAGCGGCCCTCTTGATGGTATCTCTTGCCTTTGCGGGCAGTGCCAATGGAGAGGTTCGGGGCGAGACAAGAAGCGGCGCCAGTGAGGGCGAAATGGTCCGTCTGGCTGAAATTCTGGGCGCTGTGCACCATCTCCGTGAGGTCTGCAACGCCAATGAAGGTCAGCTCTGGCGCTCGAAGATGCAGGACCTGCTGCGCCACGAAAAGCCTGTGCCCGACATGAAAGAGCTCATGGTGGCGCGCTTCAACCGGGCTTATCACCAACACCGGCTTGCCTATCCCCGGTGTACGGGACAGGCTCGCGCAGACGCTGCACGTTTTCTCGATGAAGGGTCAGGATTGACCCAGAGGTTGGCCGCCAGAACCCGCGGCTGAACCCCATCTACTTAAGAGTTTCCCGGATTTTTCAGCCTGACATTAACCTTTGACCCAACTTGTAGCGGGACAAAGCGGTGATATGTGTTAAAAGGAACCCACGCTCTGTTCCAATTCGGGACAGAACAAAACATGTTCCTAAAGGCAGCCCTTGAAGCTGCCTGTTTCAAGAAAGGCCGCCGCCGCACATGGCCGACTCTCGCGACACTGCTGCCGACGATCTGCTTCACGAAGATGAAGAATTCGAGTTCCCACTGCCAAATGATGATGAGCAGCGTCGGATTGCTCTTCAGATATTCCTGGATGCCTGGGATGACGCCCTTGCAGAAGGCGTAAACCCTGACGTTCTCGCCAGTACCGCTATCTTTGCAGCGTTCAGCGACATGGTGGAAACTTATGGTGAGGAAGCCGTCAGCGAAATGGCTGAGGGTATGAAGGCCCGTGTGCAACAAGGCGAGTTCACGCTCAACCAAACGCGACACTAAGCGCTTTCACGAAACAAAAAAGGCGCTCTGCTGTCAGCAGAGCGCCTTTTTGTTTGTCTGATGTTTGTCAGATCACCGCTTCGATGAGGTGAGGTCCCTTCTCTCTCATACAGGCCGCAAATTGCTCAGCAAATTCCTCAGCTGTTTCTGCCCGCATGGAATTGACGCCCATGCCCTGGCCAAGCTGCACCCAATCCAGCTCCGGATTGTGCAGGTCCAACATTGAAAGCGCCTTCGGTCCTGGGTTCTCAGCGCCCACCCGCATCAACTCAACATTGAGGATGGCATAGGAGCGGTTGGCAAAGATCACCGTGGTCACATCCAGTTTCTCGCGCGCCTGTGTCCAAAGCGACTGGAGGGTATACATGGCGCCGCCGTCACCGTGGAGGCAGACAACTTTGCGATCCGGGCAGGCGACAGCTGCACCGGTTGCGACAGGCAGGCCCTGCCCAATCGCCCCACCCGTTAGCGAAAGATGGTCATGAGGAGCCGCCGTGGCGGTATAGATTGCCGGGCCGATGCCGCTGGTGGCTGCTTCATCAGAAACAATCGCCCCCTCCGGCAGAAAATGAGCAACAATCTGTCCTGCCGTAAAGCTGTCGAGCTTGCCTGTTGGCAGCTCCGGCAGTTCCAGTTTGGCGACATTGATCGGCTCAGCCGGTGCGCCAACAGCTTCCGCCAGCGCTTCCAATGCCCCTGTACCGTCCTCATGAGGGTGAGATAAAATATTGATCTCACAGCCTTCCGGTGTCATCCAGCTGGCCTTGCCTGGATAGGCAAAGAAGGAGACGGGCGGCTTGGCGCCTACAAGGATCAACTGCTCCGTTCCGGCCAAATCTTCTTCGATCTGTTCTGAGAAGTAAGGCAGTCGGTCCACCATGACCCGCCCAGCTCCGCGTTGGATGCGCGCTGTGAACGTATCGCACATGATCCGTGCGCCGGTTTTTGCAGCAATGCGCCCCGCAGCCAAAAGCCCATCTTCTTTAAGGGCTGCACCGCGTATCAAGATTGCGCTCTTCTTCCCGTTTTTTACCAATGCGGCGATGCGATCAACCGCTGCGCCTTCAACAGCGGCAGGCCCTACAATATCGAGCGCAGGAGATGGACCCTCGGCGTCCAGCCAGGCAGTGTCTGCAGGCAGGACCAGCGTTGCGATCTGGCCAGGTGCCGACATAGAGGCCTGCACGGCGCGGGCACCGTCCGCTGCCGCCGTCTTGGGCGACGGCGATGAGTGGTACCAGCCTGATACGGGAGAGGCGAAACCCTGTAGATCAGAGGCCAGTGGGGCATCATATTGGGCATGATACGTCGCGTGATCACCCACAATGTTGACCAGCGGTGTATCAGCGCGGCGAGCGTTGTGAAGGTTCGCCAATCCGTTCGCGAGGCCAGGGCCCAGATGAAGCAGTGTTGCTGCCGGTTTTTCCGCCATACGGCCATATCCGTCGGCAGCCCCCGTCACAACGCCCTCAAACAGCGCCAAAATTGCGCGCATGCCCTCAACTTTGTCGAGTGCTGCCACAAAGTGCATTTCTGATGTGCCTGGATTTGTGAAGCAGACATCGACGCCACTATCAACAAGCGTCCGAACAAGGCTTTCCGCACCATTCATGGATTTTCTCCCTGCGAATTTTTGTGCCGGTTATCGCGATTTACGCCCGGCGGTTTTCCCAATGATACACAGATCACACCTATGCGCACTAGAGAGACAGCCAAAGCCTTAAAAGGTGGCGCCGCTCGGCCGGGTCTTCATGGTCTTCATAATCTGTGCGCGCGTGAAGATTTGTATGGTTCGACAACAGCTGAATGTCGCCGGGCTGCAAATCCATATCCAGATAGATGCCGGCCTCAGCCGCAATCTGCTCATATGTGTCGAGCAATGCCTGTTCGTCGTCGGTAAAGGGCGCAACCTCTGCATGACGCACAGCTGAGCGAAAATAGTCCGAATGATAGAAGGTTCTGAGCTTCCCATCTGCAAAGCAGCAGGGTGTGATGGGAATGCTGCCGGGCGCATCGCCCTTGGTCTCATTGCGCGAATCCAGTTGGAAAGGTTCGAACAGGCGCGCCACCAGATCCGGGCGCCTCGTCACGAGCTCGTTGAAGACCGTGACGGAACTCACAATCCTGCTTTGTCCCCCTGACTTTGCTTTCTTGAGACAAAGCAACCCCACGACATCAGCCGCATCGCAGTGATACTCGATATTGGCCGATGTCTGGTAAAGCCGGACCATGGGATCGGTCTTTGAGGCATTTGTGTCGGTAACGTGGCCTAAAAGATCACCCTGCGGGTTTTGCCCGCCAGGCCGTCCAAGATGCAGGCCCAGGCACCAGAAAAAAAGTTCAGCGTCATCCCTCGACCAACGCTCAACCGGTACGCCGCGCACAACCTGGAATCCAACATCCTCACCGACAGCATCCCGCCACTCGTGAATACGTGCTGCAAATGAAGGGAGTGGAAAGTCATCGCTCAGAAGCGCTCCGGTTGCCTTACCACTTGCCTTGGCCACCACGAGCGCAGCATCAATCTCGGCGATCTCATCTTCCGACAACACATACGCCATATCTTCCAATGGCGGCAGGTCACTCCCGACCCAGGCCGCAGGACTGGCGATCTGAGCCGTTGTAGCGGCCTCATGGGGACGGTCAAAATAGTGGAGCGCCTGTTCCCCGAACGAGCGAAAACCCTGTTGCGTGTCTGACATACTATCCTCCCTCAACCACCGTGTTCATCTTAAGCCAGAGCAGGCACCATGGTCACGCCAGCAGAAGGCGCCCAAGAATGCCCGCCCCGAACAAGACGATGATTACGGCAGATACTTTGTTCAATATGACCAGTCCAGTGTCGGTCATGCGGTCGCGAAACAGGGACACGAACCCCGTGATTGCCGCCCACCACAAGACCGAGCCGCCAATGACAGAAGCAACAAGGATACTTGCGCGCATATAGTCTTCGGTACCGATGGTGAAATCTGCCACACCGCCAAAAATCGCGATAAAGCCCAGCATGGTGGCTGGATTGGTGATGGTGAGAAAAAACGTGACGGAGATCACAGGCAACAAGTCTCCGAGGCTTCCCTCTGGCAGTTTATCATGCAAATGCGGTTGATCGAACCAGGTACGGACGCCAAGCCCTAAGAGAAAGATGCCGCCCACCAATTGCAACCAGCCTGAATAGGCCGCCACAAAGCTGATCACTGCCGTGACGCCAAAGGCGGCGACGATCGCAAACACGCCATCGCCTACCGCAGCGCCTGCGCCAGACGCAAACCCGTTCAGCATGCCGTACTTGAGCGTTCGGCGAATGCAAATCAGATTGACAGGACCAATAGGTGCTGCAACGGCAACGCCGATCAAAAGCCCACTCAATATGAGGACCAATATGTCCATGAGGCGTTACGCCAATCCGTCTTTAAAGCACCACAACATCGTTGCCGGGTGTTTCTGTATAGAGCTTCTTCACCAGGTCATCTCGGCGCGCCAATGCCGTTGACTGGTTGATGTAACCCTTGTCGGTAAGCTCGCCCTTGTCGACACTCGGCGGTTCCACCATCAAAAGTGCGCGCTTGATGCGCGTGCTTGAGCCCGGGTTTTCCTGGTTATGAGCACGCAACCCCTCTGCCAGAGTTTCGAGCACCTTTGGATGGCGCACCAATTCTTCGACTGGCAAATCGCCCTCGCCAGCGCAGGCCTGACATGCAGCGATATTGGGGAAACCCAGAATGCCAATATAGGCTTCATCCAACCCGGCAACCAGCGCGTCATGCAATATCCCGTTTGAGCTTCCCACAGTCTGAACCCGCAGACGCCCTGCGCTTACCCAAGTGCCTGTTGACAATTTGAAGTCTTCAACCACGCGTCCATCAAACACCAGGCCTTCAGCCGGGTTGTCAGGGTCAACAAATTTGGCTGCATCGCCGAGCTTATAGAAGCCCTCTTCGTCATAGGCGTCTGCCGTCTTTTCCGGGTTTTTGTAATAGCCCGTGGTGATGCAATCACCCTTCACGCGGACTTCATGCTTGGAACCCGTAGGCACCAGCTTAATGTCCACGCCAGGAAGCGGCAGGCCCAAAAGCCCCATGCGTTCCGTCGCCCAGTGGACATTCATGATCGTCGGAGCGGTTTCCGTTGCGCCATAACCGGACGATAAGATCATGCGTTCGCCAATGGTGCGGATCGAGACCTTTTGCAGCCGGTCATAGAGATCCTGCGCCAACGCGGCGCCTCCATAGGAAAGAAACTTCACGCGCGAGAAGAAGTTTTTCGCCAGTGCGTCGTCCTCTTCCAACGCTGCGATCAAGAGGCCATAAGCCGCTGGAACGTTGGAATACGTCGTCGGTGCAATTTCGCGCAGGTTCTGAAGCGTTTCCTCAAAGCCACCAGGTACAGGCCGCCCGCCATCAATGTAAAGTGTGCCGCCTGAGGTAAGCAGATTGTTCAAAACCGCGTTGCCGCCAAAGCAATGGTTCCAGGGCAGCCAGTTCAACAGGACAGGCGGTTCCTCATCTTCATCTTTGACGATAAGATTTTCCGCCATCACGGAGTTCATGCACATCATACGATGGGTCGTGATGACCGCCTTAGGCATGCCGGTGGAGCCGGACGTGAAGAGGTATTTGGACACCATGTCCCAATGGAGCCTGGCATAACTTTCTTCGACAGCCGCGGCCGGCGCCGTGGCGACAAGCTCTGCATAAGTAATGTCGCAGGGGCCCTCACAGGCCACAACGGGAATGCCATCAAGATCAAGAGCGGCAAGTGCGCCTTCAAAAGGCCGTGAGTCCTGCACAAAGATCATCTTGGGCTGAATAAGGTCGACGACATATTTCAGCTTTTCATGATCTGAGCTCATAAGAGAATAGGATGGCGATACCGGTACCGCGGGAGCGCCAGCCAAAATCGCGCCATAGGTCATGAGCGCATGCTCAATAGAATTGCCCGATAGGAGCATGAGCGGTGCGTCTTGGGAGAGCCCCCGCGCCAACATGCCGGCGGCCAGCGCGTTCACGCGTGCGTTCGCCTCCGCATAAGTGACGGTCTCCCAATCACCGAATTGTTGCCCGTCACGCGGCGTCAGACGTTTGCCGAGCCACACATGGTCGGGTCGCTCAACAGCCCACTTGCGCAAGGGTTCGATCAGGTTGGACGCTGGTTCCCCCACGGGATGAGGATTGCGCAAGACGATACTGCCATCTGGACGCTCATCAATTTCAACGCGGCGTTCCGCATAGTTTACCTGCCTGTATGGGGGCAAGTTCCCTGCTGGCATATCCATAAGGCTTCCTCCTCAGAGCTGTTTGAATGCGGCTTGGCTTACGCGTTGACGTCTACGACGACGCGTCCGCGCACCTGGCCCGCGAGGATTTTCGGAGCGATTTCGCTCACGCCGCTCAAGCCCACCGTCTCGGTCATGGCATCAAGCTTCGCCATATCGAGATCTGTCGCGAGACGGTTCCACGCGTCCTGCCGCTTTTCGATGGGCGCCATGACGGAGTCGATACCGATCAGCTGTACACCGCGCAGGATGAAAGGCATGACCGATGAGGGCAGATCCGGCCCTTGCGCCAGACCACATGCAGTGACAGCCCCGCCGTACTTCGTTTGAGCAATCACATTGGCGAGGGTCTTGCTGCCGACAGCATCCACAGCACCGGCCCAGCGTTCTTTGCCCAGAGGGCGTCCTTCACCTGAGAGTTCATTCCGATCGATGATTTCTGCCGCGCCCAACCCTTTGAGATAGTCAGCTTCAGAGGCGCGGCCCGTTGAGGCGATGACGCGGTACCCAAGTTTCGCAAGAAGCGCGATAGCGACAGACCCCACACCTCCGGCAGCACCAGTGACAACAATATCGCCTGCGTCGGGCGTGATGCCCTGGCGTTCCAGACCACGTACACAGAGCATGGAGGTATAGCCTGCGGTACCAATCGCCATGGCACGTTCTGGCGAAATGCCATCAGGCAAAGCCACCAGCCAGTCACCCTTCACACGGGCACGTTGGGAATAACCGCCGAAATGCGTTTCGCCAACGCCCCACCCATTGAGGATGACTTTGTCGCCTTCCTTCCAACCGCTATGCTCAGACTTTGTGACGGTGCCGACAAAATCAATTCCTGGAATGATTGGCCAGGTGCGGACAACGGGCGCAGCGCCTGTGAGTGCCAGACCGTCTTTGTAGTTGATCGTTGAGTGGGTGACCTCAACAGTCACGTCACCATCCATCAGATCATTTTCGGTCAACTCAACAATGTTGGCCTCTTGTCCATCGTCGGTTTTGGAGAGCTGGAGGGCGCGAAACGTGTCACTCATGAGATTTCCCTATGTCATGTGGTGCGCGGCTTTTTTGGCTCATTGAGCTGCCGTACTGCCAATTGTTGATTTTGTTGGGCACAACCCACCCGAAAACAGGCGTCTGGTCAAGCAATCCTCCTCAAAGCCGCTCGAAAACCAAGATTTGTGGGATAAACTGCGCGCATGAAACCCGCCTTCACCCATATCGCCCTCCATGTGGCCCATCTAGACCGCTCCATCCGATTTTATGAGGACTATTGCGGTCTTGAGACCGTGCATCTGCGAGATGAGCCGGAGGGTGCCAATGTGGCCTGGCTCGCTGAACCCGGCAAAGGGGAGGAGTTTGTAGTGGTCCTCATCGACAAGGGCAGCCCCTTGCCGCAGCCGGATGGTGATTTCAGCCATTTGGGTTTTGCGCTTGAGAGCAAACAGGCGGTCGATGACATCGCCGCGCGCGGCGGCGACCTGCTTGCCTGGCCACCACGCCAAGCCCCCTATCCGGTCGGATATTATTGCGCTCTGAAAGACCCGGACGGGCGCTTTATCGAATTTTCTTATGGCCAGCCGCTTGGCCCGGGTGCAGAGCTCGCAGCGTCGAAGGACGCCTAACCGCGAGGCAAGACCTCTGTGAAAGTTATGGGTTCGCCTTGAGCAGCACCCAGAATCTCATCATCCCACATTACCTGGCGTCCGCGGATGACCGTGCCAATGGGCCAGCCGGTCATTGTGCGGCCGCTGAACGCGCTCCACTTCGAGACGGACGCAATCCAGTCATCTTCAATGGTGCGGCTCTTCTTCATGTCCACAATTGTGAGGTCCGCGTCATAACCTACCGCAATACGGCCTTTACGGGCCGTTCCGAACACGCGGTTTGGACCATGTGATGTCAGGTCCACAAAACGCTCAAGGCTTAGCTTACCTTCATTCACATAGTTCAACATGACGGGCACAAAAGTCTGAACCCCCGGCATGCCAGACGGCGCCTTGGGATAGGCTTGCGACTTCTCCTCAAGTGTATGAGGGGAATGATCCGTCGCAACGATGTCCACGATGCCTGCAGCGATCCCCGCCCACAGACCCGCGCGATGCTCGGCTGTGCGAATAGGTGGGTTCATGAGTGCACGCGTCCCGATCTCCTGATAACAATCCGGTGCCGCGAAGGTGAGGTGCTGAGGTGTTACCTCAACGGTCGCGATATCCTTGTTTGCTGCGAGGATCGGCATCTCATCTGCCGTCGTGATGTGGAGCACGTGAATACGAGCCCCCTCTTCGCGCGCGAGCCGGAGAAGCCGCTCGGTACACATGACCGCGGTTTGTACATCGCGCCAAACAGGATGGGTCTCCGGCTTATCCAATTCCGCCAGTTCACGACGCTCCCGCAGGCGGTACTCGTCTTCTGAATGAACCGCACATCGACGGTTGATGGCGCGGAGTACGGATCGGACATGCTCATCGTCGGGCACCAGAAGGTTGCCGGTTGATGACCCCATAAAGATCTTCACGCCACAGCAGCCAGGCTCGCGCTCAAGGTCAGCAAGGATGTCTGCATTCTCGGTGGTCGCGCCGGCGTAGAACGCATAGTCGCATTGCATGCGGTGACGCGCTCGCTTCACTTTGTCTGCCAGAGCTTCGGAGTTCGTTGTCGGCGGCTTGGTGTTGGGCATTTCGAAAACTGCCGTCACACCACCCAAGACCGCAGCATTGCCACCGGCTTCCAGGTCTTCTTTGTGCTCATTGCCCGGCTCGCGCATATGAACCTGGGTGTCAATGACACCCGGCAGCACATGAAGGCCCGTTACATCAACGCGCTCGCCCGCATCAGCTTTTGACAAATCACCAATAGCGGCAATGCGACCGTCCCGAATACCGACATCGGTTATTCCCGTACCGTCCTGATTGACGACAGTTCCGCCGGAGTAGATGACATCAAAGGTTGTGGGGGAAATTTCGGACACAAAGGTCTCCTTACCTAATTTAGTGGGCCTATTTGGTTGGCCTATTGGTGGGGCCTATTTCTTGGTGACCTTATCGAGAAGGTCACTTACCGCTTCAACAACCTGGTCAACAGTTAGGTCAGTCATAGCACTGTCAGGGCTATCAAAATCATATGCCGGGTCTGAGATGATCTCATCATAAGTCCGGCCTCCGCGTATAGAGGCACAATTGTCGCCCCAGGGCGCGTAAAGGTCATCACGTGTAGGACCAAAAAGTCCGAGTGTTGGAATGCCAGCCGCTGCCGCCAGATGCATAAGGCCAGAATCATTTCCGACGAAAACCGACGCTCGCTCAAATTGTGCATAGGTATCAATAAGATCCGCCCCAATCTGGTCGATCAATCGATCCTGCGGGACCGCCTCATAGAGTGCTTTTACTTGGTTCTGTTCTCCCGGGCCGCCGGTGAGAAGAAGATGTGCCCCCTCAAGCTGGCCTCCAGGGCCGGTAATTGCCTGCACAAGCTCCGCATACCGCTCCTGCGGCCAGATCTTCTTTGGCCAATTGGCGGTTGGCCCTATTGCGAGAATGGGAACGCCCTCAGGCAGCATCGCCTTGGCCCGCGCCCTTGTGATCTCACTAGGCCATAATCTGGGGGATGGAGGCGGATTGAGCCCCATCACGCCTCCAAGATGCTCAACTCGGGGTTTTGTATGATCTGGCTTCAGGACGAACCGCTTCCCGGTACGGAGCAAGTAAGCTGTTGCAGATCCCCGAATATCAACAACGACGTCCCACCGGGTTCCAAACGTTGCGCGGAGCAAGCGCCACCAATGAAGAGAATACTTCTCCTTACGCATCACATGGACATTCGACACGTCAGGCGCCCCCGCAAACAGGGGCGCAGCGACAGGACCACAGGCTACCGTGATATCCGGGGCATCCAACGTCTCCATCAAATGCCCCAACAGGCCGGTAGACAAGATGGCGTCCCCGATCCGATTTGAGGTAATGAAGAGTAGGCGCATGGCACGATGATCCTTGGAAGTCTGCGATCCTTAGGTCTTGCCCCCGGTTATAGGTGTGCCAACCCGCGCTGCCAAGGCATGTTGCGTGTGAGCTTCCGCTTGCGGGGCGGCAACGGGCGACTTACATCTAAGGCTCCCCATTACGACGTATGGATAAAGGGGACAGATACAGGGTGGTCCCGTGACGAAAGTAAGCCTCTTGCCCGACCGGGTGGTTTGTAAGATTGGTGGCGCAGACGCCCATGATTTTCTGCAGAATCTGTTGACCAACAATCTTGAACTGGTCTCGCCCACGCGCGCGATCTACACGCTCCTGCAAACACCGCAGGGCAAATATCTGTTCGACTTTTTTGTCATTGAACAGGATGGGCATTACCTGGTCGATTGCGACCAAGGCGCTGCGCCGGAGCTATTGAAACGACTGATGTTCTACAAGCTCCGTGCCGACGTGACGCTCGCAAGCGTGGGACAGGAATGGGTTGTGGGGGCAATTTGGAACACCGAAACGTCTGGCGAGGCAGGCCTGGCGGAAACATTTCATGGAGGCCTGCTGCTTAACGACCCCCGCCTCGCGGATTTGGGCCAACGTTTCATGGTACCCACAGCCTCCGCTGACGCGGCGCAATCCATGGGCGAGGCAAGCACGCCGGAAGATTACAATGCCCATCGCATTTCCCTGGCCGTGCCCGGTGCCCTAGACCTCACCGCCGACAAGACCTTCCCCATGGAAGCCAATCTGGATTTGCTGGGTGCGATCGATTTCCAGAAAGGCTGCTTCGTCGGGCAAGAGGTGACATCTCGCACCCATCGCAAGGGCCAGGTGCGCAAACGTATCGTCACGGTGACCGCTGACATCGACCTCCCTGCCCCCCACACAGCAGTGATGGCTGGGGAGCGGCAGGCTGGTGAATTGCTTTCCTCTTGCGGCAGACAAGGGCTTGCCCTGCTGCGTCTTGACCGCCTGGATAACCCGCTGACCGCGAATGAGATTGCTGTTCAGGCATCGCTTCCCGAGTGGTTGTCTGATGCGGCAACAGGCAGCTCGAAAGAATGAGCAAGACACGCTGCTCCTGGCCCGCCGCCGACGATCCGATTTATGTTGCCTATCATGATGATGAATGGGGCGTGCCTGAATGGGATGATCGTGCCTTGTTTGAAAAGCTTCAACTCGACGGCTTTCAAGCCGGGCTTTCCTGGATCACGATCCTGAAAAAGCGCGACAATTTTCGAAAAGCCTTTAACGGGTTCGAGCCGGAAAAGATCGCGCGTTACACGCCCAAGAAAGTCGATCGGTTGCTTCAGGATGCAGGCATTATTCGTCACCGCGGAAAAATAGAAGCAACCATTAGCAATGCGAAGGCGTACCTAACGATCATGGAAAAGGAGGGGAGTTTCGCGGACTTCCTTTGGGACTTTGTTGATGGCACGCCTGTTCAAAACAGTTTCAAAACGATGAAATCAGTCCCCACCGAAACTGCGATGAGCCGTAAGCTCTCGAAAGAACTGAAAGCGCGCGGCTTCAAATTCTGTGGCCCGACAATTGTCTACGCGTTCGCCCAAGCCGTCGGCATGGTGAATGATCACACGACCAATTGTTTCCGCCATAAGGAATGTGCGGCACTCGCAAAACCAGTAGCTGCCCTACCAGTTTTCGCCGAAAGGACGGATGACCACGTCTGATGACCAGGCGGAACGCGGCTGACGGGCAATTCGAAAACACTCATCTGCAATATCAGCAGGCTTACAGAAAAACTCGTCTGGCTGATCCGGCATGGCCTCACGGGCCCAAGGCACATCAATCACTGCGTCAATGGCGACATAGGCCGCATGCACCCCTTTCGGCCCTGCATGACGCGCAATACTCTCCAGCAAAATGCGCTGTGCTGCCTTGGTCGGCGCGAAAGCTGCAAAGTTGCCTTTGCCGCGGTAGGCGGATGTGTTTCCGGTGCCGAGGATAACGCCGTGGCCCGCCTCGATCATCGCTGGAGCAGTCAATTGTGCCAGATGCAAGAGGGCCATGGTGTTGATTTTAAAATTTCGCTCCAGGATTTTCGGATCGACGTCCAGAAAGCTCCCGAATGCGCCTCCCACAGCATTGTGGATGACGATCTCCGGCGCCCCTAAGTCCGCCTGGATCTTCCCCACACAACCCTTCAGCGCAGCCTCATCGGATACATCACAGGGATAGGCATGTGTGCCGCCGACCTCTTTTTCAAGCTCAGCAAGGCGCTCTTCATTGCGGGCAATCATCGCAATAGTGTAACCCGCCTCCGCAAAGCGTTTTACAAGGGCAGAGCCAGTCCCAGGACCGACCCCGGTAATCAGGCAGATTTGTTTTGTCGTCGCCATGCGCATCCTCCATCGAGTCAGTTTTCGGCGATATGGGAAGGTTCACGCCGATTGCACGAAAAAAATGGGAGCAAAATCAGCCAATAAACCTCCTAAGGTGCCAGCCAGGTCCCGGTCCAGCCAGCAGCTTTCCAGACAAACCGTGCCCGCCGGTTGCCGTTTGGCGACAAAAACAACCAATCGACCTGTTCAAAAACCACCTGCAAAGCCGCAAAATTTGGCCGACCTTGCTTCAGCCTATCTTCCGAAGGGACTTTACCTTCAACGTCTGCCGGTAGACCCGACGCCGGGCCCGACAAGCGTGTCCCAGGCTCACTTTCAGCGAGGTAGGCTCGGCGACTGGAGGGTGCCGCGCCCTTCCAGGCTGCGTCCGCATAGCGATCGTCTTTGTGGACCGAGGCAGCGCCGCTGACCTGAATTTGAATTTCATGTGCCAGGTCATAAAAAGCCAGCATGACGTCGGGGTTTCTGCCAATTTCGGCAACTTTTTCCGATCTGGCATCAGTATGAAGACGGATCAATCGTCTCTCTAGATCGAGACCTCGCAGGATAATGATCCGCGCTTTCGGCTCTCCCTCAAGGCCAATCGTGGTCAAAACTGGTTTTTTAAAAGGATGCGTTCGCTCGGAAACAGCGCTTACCAGCATATCTTTCCAGGTATTCTCGACAGAGCCTAGGTCATCATAGTGGGCGGGCATGTCTGTTCGTTCGGGCATTGGCCGGTAACCACTCCATCTTCCTCTGTCGCATTTCCGGATGGAAAATCGCTATGCACTTTTCCTGGAAATGCTCTGAACCGCCCACCGAAATCTATAGCCAGCCTGCCCGCGCTGCACTATTTTTGGGGCAACAAAGCAATTTAATTATGCAGGTGGGTTTGAGACCAGTGCCGTCGTGCTCTTGGCCTCATTCTCCGCAGCGAAACTCTTCGGGTGGGAAGCGTGGCAAAAGTCGTCATTAGTGGCACGGGGGTCTTTACACCCCCTAACTCAATCAGCAACGAGGAGCTTGTCTCCTCGTTCAATGCGTATGTTGAGAAGTTCAATACCGAAAACAGCCGAGCGATTGAAGCGGGCAACGTCGAAGCCCTCAATCCATCCAGTGCTGAATTCATCTACAAAGCGTCCGGTATTGAGAACCGCTATGTGATGAACAAAGAAGGCATTCTGGATGTGGACACTATGTGTCCGCGCCTGCCGGAACGCTCCAACGACGAACCCTCGGTCCTGGCTGAGATGTCCGTCATCGCCGCCAAGGAAGCAATGGCGCGCGCCAACAAAACGCCAGATGACATCGATGCGGTTCTTGTTGCGTGCTCAAACCTGCAGCGCGCCTACCCAGCCATTTCCATTGAAGTACAAAACCTGCTTGGCATTGATGGCTTCGGCTTTGATATGAACGTTGCCTGTTCATCCGCCACCTTCGGTTTGAAGACAGCGCATGACATGGTCATTAGCGGCGGCGCTGACTGCGTCATGGTGGTTGATCCGGAAATCTGTACCGGCCACCTCAACTTCCGCGACCGCGATAGTCACTTTATCTTTGGTGACGTCTGCACAGCCATCATCGTTGAACGCGACGAGACATGCACGGCAGAGGGTGCGTGGGAGGTCTTGGGGACACGTCTCATCACCCAGTTCTCCAACAATATCCGAAACAATTTTGGTTTCCTGAACCGCACAGCACCGGAAACAGCACAGGATGCAGATAAGCTCTTCGTCCAGGAAGGCCGCAAGGTTTTCAAGGAAGTTGTGCCCATGGTCTCCAAGCTCATTATTGAGCATGCGACGGATGAGGGTCTCGAGCCCACCGCGCTCAAGCGTTTGTGGCTACACCAGGCCAACAAAGGCATGAACGACTTTATCGGCAAGAAGGTACTGGGACGCGAACCAACAGTCGAAGAGTCGCCGAACATTCTAAAAGACTACGCGAACACCAGCTCCGCTGGGTCCATCGTCGCCTTCAACAAATATAGCGACGACCTCAAAGAGGGCGACACCGGCGTCATCTGTAGTTTCGGGGCCGGCTATTCAGCGGGCAGCGTAATCGTACGCAAACGCGCTTAAGCGATGTTATCGCTTAAGCCCTGTTGTTCTCCAGAATCCGATTATTTTTTCAGATAGGGTTGGACCGCCACAATGTGGAAGGTGCGCATCTCTCCGTCATCTTCCAAAACGGAGAGATATTCCCCGACGCTGATCAGGTGTTTATCAAGTTTAAAGAAGGGCTCATCGCCTTCTGCGGTGGTTGGATCATAGTCAATGGTCCAGCCCTTCCCGATATGTCGGAGAAGGCCCCGCTCGTCGGGCTCTCCATTTGTGAAACGCCTCACCACACAATCCTGTTTGTGGGCTTTCCAGGCAACCGGGTCCAGGTGATTATCTGCATCCAGCGGTGCAACAAAGTCGTAGCCGTGTTTGTCACTGCCTTCTGGAAACTCTTCGCTGCGGGCAGCATTCATATGAATACGGTACAGGGTCATACCTGCCCTCCTTCTGTCTAAACATGAAAATTTGAGGCTTTAGTGCGCCATGAGCACCGGAACACTGGTGTGGGCTCGCACATGCTGCGTGGCGCCACCAAAGAGGAATTCGCGAAGACGGCTATGGCCATATCCACCCATCACCAAAAGATCAGCTCCTGCACTTGCAGCTTCCTCTAGGAGGATCTCACCAACTGCGCGTCCGTCTGCTTTTACAAAGCGAAAATGTGCCGTTGCGCCGTGAAGGGCGAGATAGTTTTCCAGCACTGTATTTGGCACGCCATCATCATCACCTTCGTCAATGCAAAGAATGGTGACTTTGGAAGCTTTCTCAATGAAGGGAATCGCTGCGGTCACTGCAGCTGATGCCTGAAGACTGCCGTCCCACCCGACCAGGATACTATCGCCGATTGACGACGGCGCTGACTTGGGTGCGATCAAGACAGGGCGGTCTGCGCTCATCAGCGCGCCCTCCAGGGCGTCCCCACCTGCAATACCATCTTCGATCTCTGAGCCTGAGAACATCACCAGGTCAGAAAGACGGCTTTCTTCTGCAACAACGAGGTCGCGCCGACCGGTCGCTTCGCCGAACCGCGCAGAGGGAAGCGTGCCTGTATCGGTCACAACTGGGAGGCCAGCGGTCGCTGCCTCCGACTCGACACTTGCTTTCGCTGCCGCAACCGCGGCGTCTGATCCTTCTTTCGCGGCCTGAAGCAGGTCTTCAATAACCTGCCCCGACACACCATCACCCAGATAAGGCAAAGCCTCACTTGGGTCAGGACGAACGAACAGGACCTTCGCCTGCGCACCAAATTTTTTCGCAAGCAAAAGAGCTGCGTTCAATACTGGTTTATCTGAGTCAGTCCCATGAACAGGAACAAGCACTTTCCGAATAGGCATTGCCGACCTCCTTTATGCCATCTGATGAATACACATTAATCCCAGATCTGTGATGTCCCTATGACCCAGATCAAACCGTCAAATTAATCGCTTTCCTGCAACTCACGCTCCGATCCCAGCAGCAAAACAGGACAGCCGACCGCCATCGAAAAGGCAGTCGCGTCCCCGTCTTTCTCAAAGAACTTTGAGTGGGCATTTGCCACAACAAGACCCGGGTCCATCTGTCGCACGATCTCCGCGAGATCCGCAAGATTTGTGTCAGCTCCACGGACCGGAAGGCAAGTCATGCCTGCGCGTGTAGCTAGCAATTCTGCGGCGTGGGCGCAAAATTCGCCCTGGCTTGTCATGTCATCCAAAACGACGAGCGGCGCGTCGCCCGCGCCCATTCCTCTTCTGGCACTGGTCAGCAAGACGTCTGCATGGACGTCAGAGGTGGCTGTATGCAATGCGCGTCGAATGTCATTCAAGGACGTCAGATGGTTGCCGGTGTTCATCACCAGCACATCTTCTTGGCATGCATTCTCGAGCACTGCGAAAAGTGGCTGCCCACGCTTCACATCGAAAGACCATTCAAGCCCAATATCTGAGGCGGCAGCGGCGAAAGCAGCTTTTGCCTGCCCCGCCTGCGCTTCCCACTCGCGTGCCAGCCGCTCTGTTTCCAGTGGTTTCACAATGCCGCTGAACGATACCTCTGAGGCGAAGGGCAACTCCGCCAGATCCATCAGTGCCTGGTTTTCCACAAAGCATCCGACAAGCTTGGCGCCAATCGGTACGCCCATACGTTTAGCAAAGGAGATAGCTTCGGCCTGCGGCACCGCCGAGTCGATCTCTATAAGTATTTTGTGGCTCTCCACTTCTGCTTCTTCTTCGGGCTTTGTGTTCATGATGCAGTCTCCCCGCTATCATCCTTTCCAAAGGCCACCTGTGCCTCAGCAAACTCCAGCAACCGATGATCGATGCGCTC
Organism: Parvibaculaceae bacterium PLY_AMNH_Bact1; assembly: GCA_032881465.1. NCBI lineage: Bacteria > Pseudomonadati > Pseudomonadota > Alphaproteobacteria > Hyphomicrobiales > Parvibaculaceae > Parvibaculaceae bacterium PLY_AMNH_Bact1. Next base: position 843,110 of record CP126168.1, on the reverse strand, counting down.
AAACAAAGAGCCGGAAGGAAAGTCACCCCCTTCATCTCGCTGCCCTGCATGAACACCGGTCATGATGGTGACAGCGTCTTCAATCGTTTCAGCTGCAAAGACTGAGAACATACCACGCTCAACAGCATCCACCACGTCGCGCCGCAGCATCAGGTGTTTGACATTGGCGGCAGGGATAATCACACCCTGCTCTCCTGTCAGTCCTCGGCGCATGCAAATGTCGAAGAAACCCTCGACCTTCTCATTTACACCGCCAATCGGCTGGACCTGTCCCAGCTGGTTAAGCGATCCTGTCACGGCGAAGCCCTGATTGATAGGAACTTCTGCCAAAGAAGACAGGAGAGCCACAAGCTCTGCGACCGATGCGCTGTCCCCATCTACGCCGCCATAACTTTGCTCAAATACAAGCGTGGCGGTGAGAGACAGAGGAATATTGATGGCGAAATGTGCACTCAGAAAGCCGGTCAGGATGAGCACGCCTTTGGAGTGAAGCGCACCGCCCAAATCAACCTCCCGCTCTATGTCGACCACATTGCCCTTTCCCATGCGGGTGCGGGCGGTGATACGTGTCGGGCGGCCGAAGCTTACCTGACCCAGGCTCAAAACAGAGAGCCCATTTACCTGTCCGGCGACAAACCCCTCCGTGTCAATCATCACGACTTCGCGGGTGATTGATTCAAGACTTCGCTCGCGCAGCCGGTCTGCCCGATGGACCCGCTCATCTATCGCCTGCTGAACATGGGGCACATCAACCGCGTCTGCCGCATCATCACGCGCATAGAGATCTGCTTCTTGCATCAGGTCAGTGATGCTGCCCACTTCAAGTGACAGTTTCTCCGCATCTTCTGCGAAGCGAGAACTCTCTTCAATGACGCGCCCTACTGCAGCGGCGGTCAGCGGCAATAAGTCGTTTTCCCGGCAGAGCGTGGCGATCATCTCTGCGTATAGAAGATCCGTATCGCCATCCCTGTCGATCTGGTCATCAAAATCAGCGGACACTTTGAACAGATCGCTGAATTCTGGGTCATTCTCAGCCAGCATGTAATAGAGCAGACGATCACCAAACAGGATGACCTTTGTATCAAGCGGAATCGGGTCCGGCTCAAGGGCAACGGTGCTCACAAGACTCAGATAGTCACCGGGCGCCTCAAGCACGATGCGACGAGTTCTAAGGGCCCGTTTCAATCCATCCCACGCGAGTGGTTCCCGTAACAGCCGCAGCGCATCGATGAGCAGGTATCCCCCATTGGCCCGGTGGAGGGAGCCCGCCTTAATGAGACTGAAGTCTGTCACCAACGCACCCATGTTGGACATGTGCTCAACTCTGCCGATCAGATTGGCGAAGGCAGGATGCTCCTCTGTGATGATGGGCGCACCGCCGCCGATGAACCCACCATTGCTGTTTCCGGCCGTGGGCTCTGGCGCTGCATCGGGTCCATTGTTGACGATGACATTGACTGTGTATCGTCGAAAAACATCCCCCCCTATGGGACCCATGGGCCCCGCGAATTGCTCACGATCATCTGCCGTGAAAAGGCCGATATTTTCGACGAGATCAGCTTCGAGTTCCCTCAGCCAGGCGGCGACCTTTTCATTGCCTTCAAACATCGAGGTGAGATCGTGAATGGAGCGTCCCACCGCGTTTGTTGCCACCTCCCGGTTCAATTCATGGACCTGAGTACGGCGTTCTTTCTCCCAGCCAGGCACATGTTGGAAGATCGACGCCAGTTCCTGCTCAAGCTCGCCTATGGTGTCCTTGATCTTCTCCCGCTCATCCTCCGGCAGATCGTTGAAGGCCTCAGGCTTCATCACCTCGCCCTCTCTCTGAGGAGCAAATGCAAAACCGGAAGGTGTTGAGAGGAGGGTGACGTTTTTCGCCTCGGCTTTGATGCGGAGAGCTTCAAACGCCTGACCTTGATGCTGTGTGTAGTTCGCATCAATGGCCGCCAGTCGCTTTTTATACTCTTCGCTTTCGAGGATCGCCGGAATGGATCCACGCAAGTCCTGAATGAGATCTGCGACGCCTGATCTCAACGCTTCCGCCCGACCAGCTGCTGTCTCAAGCGCCACTGGTTTGTTCGGATCTGTAAAATTGTTCACATAGACCCAATCCCCGGGCACTGGTCTTTTGCCAACGATTGACTGCAGGTGGCGGATCACACCATCGCGCATGCCCGCCCCATGCGGCCCCAGTGCGAAAATATTGTATCCGCTCTTGTCCATCCGGGTTCCGAAGCGGATGGCTTCCAACGCACGGTCTTGACCCACAAGTCCCATGGCGTCGGACAGCTCAGCCGTCGTTGTGAACTCAAACTGCGACACATCGCAATCACGATAAAGGAGATCAGCGCTAATTGGTTCCAGGGGCACAGCTGCAGACTTTGTTTTTGTTGTTCAAGAACTTCTATCGGAAGACTCTAAGCGCTCGGCGTGACAACAACAATGCTCAGGTCCATCGACAAGCACCCCCCCGAAAGATTAGGGTCTGCGGCCCATATTCTCCCGGACGTTCCATGGCCCCGCCAAAGAAACATTCTCACAAGAAAGCGAAAACACCCCGCGCCTGGCAACGCATGCTGAGCGGGCGGCGGCTTGACCTGCTGGACCCCTCGCCTTTCGATGTAGAAATCGAAGATATTGCTCATGGTCTTGCAAGAGTTGCCCGCTGGAACGGTCAAACGATCGGTGATGAACCCTTTTCCGTGGCGGAGCATAGTGTGCTTGTCGAAGAGCTCTGCCATCGCCTGCGCCCAGGATGGCCCGCCAAATGGCGTCTCGCTGCCCTGCTTCATGATGCCCCGGAATATGTGATCGGCGACATGATCAGCCCGTTCAAGGCAGCGCTCGGCTATGACTACAAGAGCTTTGAGCACCGGTTGGAGAGTGCCATCCACCTGCGCTTTGGCCTCCCAGCCGACTTGCCCAAGAGTGTTGAAGCTCTCATCAAGCGCGCCGACAGGATTTCCGCGTTTTTGGAGGCCACTCAGCTGGCCGGATTTTCTGATGAAGAAGCCGCGGCGATTTTTGGGCGCCCGCGAGGTCACTCTCCGATCAAACTGAAACCACTCAATCCCACGGCGGCACAGGCTCTTTTTCTGAAGCGGTTCAGTACTCTGTTGAAGTTGACCGAACAGGACGGAGCATCGTCCAAACGTGATTAGAATCACGTAGACTGCTAGTCTGAACCCAATTTCCGGAGACATCTGACGATGGCGTCAGCGCCGCCTAAGAACCCGCTCAACCCAGTTGTGATCGACCTTAATGCGGCGATCGTGCAGGTCGCAGACGCGCTGCCTCAGATTGTCGTGGTGCGCCCCCAGGAAAATGGCGAGGACAGCGATCAGGATATCTGGGATGCGCTGCCCTTTGGGCCCTTCGATCCGTTCACCCACCGGACAATGGAAATCGGGCTGCGAGCCTGGGTGCAAGAACAGACGCAGATTGATCTGGGCTATGTCGAACAGCTCTACACTTTTGGCGACCGAGGCCGTCATGCTCTCGAGGTGGAAGAAGGCAGGGACCACATTGTGTCTGTCGGCTATCTCGCTCTGACGCGCGGTGGCGAAGAACGCGCAGGCGTGAGCTGGCGCAGCTGGTATCAATATTTCCCCTGGGAGGACTGGCGTGACGGACGCCCCCCCATTTTGGACAAGATCATCCTGCCTCTGCTGCAGGATTGGGCTTCTGAAAGCCAAGGCACGGAAAGTGATGAACTGGTCCGCGGCAAGCGGCTGGACCGGGCCCGCCTCACTTTCGGCCTTGATGGAGGTGCCTGGGATGAGGAGAACGTGCTGGAGCGTTACGAGCTTCTTTATGAAGCAGGACTGGTGCGCGAAGCCCTGCGAGACGGCCGCCCCAACGCAGCAGGTCTGGAGGAAGCCAACACACCGCAACTCGGCGTGCCCATGCAGTTTGACCATCGACGCATTTTGGCGACAGCGATCAGCCGTCTGCGCGCAAAACTCAAATACCGTCCCGTCGTGTTTGAGCTCATGCCAGACACCTTCACGCTCTACGAATTGCAGCGTACGAGCGAGGCACTATTGGGCCTTCATGTTCACAAACAGAACTTCAGGCGGCTGGTGGAAAAAGCAGGGCTTGTAGAACGGACAGGACGCATGAGCACGCACACGGGCGGACGTCCCGCTGAGCTCTTCCGCTTCCGTCGTGAGATCTTCAATGAACGCCCGGCACCTGGCCTCCGCCTCGCCCCCTCACGGACGCGGGCAAATACCTGACTGTTTCTGACCAACTAAAGTCAGAATTTTCTAACTCGCTGCAAAAACTTCACAAAAACCTCTGATTTCTGCGATTGAGAAGATTTCTTAAAGCGCCTTAACGCTCTTGACAGGGCTAATACTCAATTATAGTATAAGGGTCACATTGATAGTTTGTCGCGTTTCCGCCAAGGCTTTTGGCGATGAAGTCTGCAACTTCATCTGGAAACGCTTCAGCCGGTTCTGCCGGTGTCTTTTTAGCCCCTACTTATACTCAATTTGAGTAAATGTAGTCGATCAAGGGAGGCGAGTATGACCGCCGATCTTCATATTCAGGATGCTGCGACCAAGACTGCAGCCATGGTTCCCCCAAAGTTCAAACCGCTTGAGATGCCAGAGCTTGAATACACGCCCGGCCTCGCGAAAGAGATGGCGCCGATCTATGAGCGCGTCAAAAACGTTATCCCCTCAGTGGAGTGGCCCTTCTTTGCGCCTTATGTGAAGGCGATTAATGATCTGAAGAAAGAGCGTAACGCCGTCATCCTGGCTCATAACTATATGACGCCGGAAATCTTCCACTGTGTCGGTGACATTGTGGGCGACAGTCTGCAGCTCGCGCGGGAAGCCGCGACGGCGGACGCCGATGTCATCATCCAGTGCGGCGTGCACTTTATGGCGGAGACAGCAAAGCTGTTGAGCCCGGAAAAGACGGTTCTTATTCCCGATGAAAAGGCCGGGTGTTCGCTCGCGGAATCCATTACCGGCGCTGATATTCGCCGCCTGCGGGAACAATATCCAGGTGTCCCCGTTGTTACTTATGTGAACACGTCTGCAGAGGTTAAAGCCGAGACCGACATTTGCTGCACGTCGTCTAATGCGGTGCAGGTGGTGGAAAGTCTTGGTGTGCCAGAAGTGCTCTGCCTACCGGATGAATATCTCGCGCAGAACATTGCGCGTCAGACCAATGTGAAGATCATCACCTATGCCGGGCATTGCGAAGTGCACGAACGCTTCACACCGCAAGAACTTCGAGAGTATCGCGAAGCACATCCAGGCCTCTCTATTATCGCGCATCCTGAATGTCCGCCTGAAGTTGTCGATGAAGCCGATTTCTCTGGTTCGACATCAGGCATGATCAAATGGGTGAAGGACAACCATCCAGACCAAGTCATGATGGTGACCGAATGCTCCATGAGCGACAATGTGGCCGCCGAAGTGCCAGGCACGGATTTCATTCGTCCCTGCAACCTTTGCCCGCACATGAAGCGCATCACCCTGCCGAAGATCCTCGAAAGTCTCCTCTACATGAAAGATGAGGTCGTCGTAGATCCAGCCATCGCACCACGCGCACGCGCGGCTGTTGAGCGCATGATCAATCTGCCACTCTAAGCTGACACAGTAAGGGAGCTGGGCCCATGAGCACACCGACGCTTACCGGTGGACATATTGTCAATGCGGGCGACGTGCTGATTGTCGGCGCGGGCCTTGCGGGCCTTTTCACCGCACTCAAACTCAGTCCGCGACCGGTTACGGTGCTTGCTGCAGCCCCCATTGGCGACGGTGCGTCCTCTGCCTGGGCTCAAGGCGGCATCGCGGCTGCCATCTCCGACGGCGATACACCGGAAGAGCATGCGGCGGACACAATTGCTGCCGGTGCCGGGATTGTTGACCCGGAGGTCGCGCAGCTCATTGCCTCAGAAGCCAGTGAGCGCATTCAGGACTTGCTGTCGCTTGGTGTTCCGTTTGATCGAGATCTGGAAGGCAAACTGACAGTTGGTCTGGAAGCCGCGCACAGCAGAAGCCGCATCGTGCACGTTCAGGGCGACCGGGCTGGCCACGCGATCATGGAAGCGCTGATTGCCGCTGTCCGCAAGACACCTTCCATTCGCATTCTCGAAGGCTTTTCGGCCTATGAGCTTGCAATGGAAGAAGGAAAGGTTGCCGGTGTCTTTGTTCAGCCGACCGGCGACCTGGAGCCTTCTCCTCTGCTTTTACGGGCTCGCTCTGTTGTGCTCGCGAGTGGCGGCGCAGGTGGTCTTTATAAGGTCACCACGAATCCGCTGAGCTCTCGTGGAGATGGCTTTGCCATGGCAGCGCGTGCCGGAGCCACTATCGCCGATCCGGAATTTGTTCAATTTCACCCCACCGCCATTGCCGGTGCCCAAGACCCTGCGCCGCTCGCGACAGAAGCGCTTCGCGGTGCTGGCGCAACGCTCATTGATGAAACAGGTACCCGTTTCATGAAAGCGGTGCATAAGGATGCTGAACTCGGCCCCCGCGACGTGGTGGCCCGGTCAATTGCACGCGTTATTGCTGAGGGTGGCAAAGCCTATCTCGATGCCCGCCAAGCGGTTGGACAGCGCTTCGAGGAAGCCTTCCCGACTGTGTTCAAGAACTGCCAACGTATGGGCATTGATCCGGTGGCAGAGCCCATCCCGGTTGCGCCTGCTATGCACTACCATATGGGTGGCATTGCTGTGGACAGAGATGGCCGTGCTTCCGTGCCTGGCCTCTGGGCCTGTGGTGAAGTGGCTTCAACGGGCGCGCATGGTGCCAACCGTCTTGCCAGCAATTCCCTTTTGGAAGCTGTCGTCTTTGGCGCGCGTATTGCTGAGGATATTCTGGCATCTGTTGAAGCAGGCCCGGCGGCGACAGCTGTCATTCCCGCCCTTCGTGCGCGCCGGTCACACACTGTTCCCATTGTTCAAGAACTTCGGGACCTTATGACCAAACATGTGGGTGTTGTCCGCACCGGGGACGGTCTGATGCGAGCGCTTCAGCAGATTGTGCGCATTGAACGGGCTGCGGGCTCCTCACCGGCACTTGTGAACATGGTGACGGCTGCAAAACTCATCACGGCAGCCGCTCTTGTTCGTACAGAAAGCCGCGGCGGTCATTTCCGGATCGACCACCCGCAAGCAGACGCTGCCTGGGCACATCGCACCTTTATCACTCTGGATGAGGCCGATGCGATTGCGCGGGACGTGGCGATAGAAACAAAACCATCAATCAAGCGAGGCCAAGTTCAGTGAGTATTCTTTCGGACCTCACGCCCCTGCCCTCCCTCATTGTTGATAGCGCGGTTCGGGCGGCGCTCGCTGAAGACTTAGGCGATGCGGGTGACATTACGAGCCAATCGACAGTTCCTGCAGATACGCGGTCGCAGGTCGTGCTTCGTGCCCGTGAGCATGGATGCATTGCGGGCCTTGACGCTGCGCGGGCGGCGTTCCGGGAAATGGATCCCGGCCTCAGAATTTCTGTACAAGCACCGGATGGTTCTGTCGTATCTCCAGGCGATGTGATTGCCGCCATTGAAGGAAATGCGCGCGCGATCGTCACCGGTGAACGAGTGGCGCTCAACTTTCTGGGCCATCTTTCAGGTATTGCAACGGCGACACGGCACTTTGTTGATGCGGTGGCGGGGACGGATACACGTATCTGTTGCACCAGAAAAACGACACCAGGGCTTCGGGCTTTTGAAAAATACGCTGTGCGTGCCGGTGGTGGGGTCAATCACCGCTTCGGGCTCTATGACGCCATCCTTATCAAGGACAATCACATCGCCATGGCAGGCGGCATCGCAGAAGCAATTCGTGGCGCTCGCGCAAAAGCCGGACATATGGTTCGGATCGAGATTGAGGTCGATACGCTGGATCAGTTGAAAGAAGCGCTCGACATTGGCGTCGAAGCGGTCTTGCTCGACAATATGCCACCAGACGTGCTCAGAGAGGCCGTTGCCATCAATCAGGGTCAAGCTGCACTCGAAGCGTCAGGAGGCATCACGCTAGACACTGCAGCGAGCGTTGCCGCAACCGGTGTCGACTATATTTCCGTCGGGTGGATCACCCATTCCGCCCCGTGCCTTGATATCGGTCTCGACTACGAAGCCGCAGCAACCTGAACCCTCACACACCTGTCTCGACTTGCTCCCTGAACGCGGCATACTATGTCGCAACAAAAACATTTTCAGGGAGTGTGTCATGGGCCAGGCCGGAGACAGAAAATCCATTTTTATTACAGGTGCCGCCAGCGGCATGGGGTTAGAGACTGCGCGGCTTTTCTCAAAAGGCGGCTGGTTCGTCGGAGGTTATGACGTCAACAAAGACGGCCTTACCGCGCTTGAAAAGGAGCTGGGCGCGGAGAACTGTATTGTCCGGTCGCTTGATGTCACGGATCGTGGTTCTTATGAAAAAGCTCTGGCCGAGTTCGCAGAAGCAACGGGTGGAAAACTTGATCTTCTCTTTAACAATGCGGGGATCGGCAAAGGCGGGTTCTTTGACGAGATGCCGTTTGAGGATGTCCTCGCCGTGGTCAATGTTAACTTGATTGGCGTACTGAATGGCATTCATCTGGCAGTCGACCTCTTGAAAGCAACACCCAACTCCCTCTGTTTCACCACATCTTCGTCTTCCGCCACCTATGGCATGCCCGGCATCGCTGTCTATTCCGCGACGAAGCATGCCGTTAAAGGGCTGACCGAAGCTCTCTCAGTCGAGCTCAGCCGCTTTGGTATTCGCGTCGCCGACACGCTTCCAGGCCTTATCGACACACCGATCCTTCCTGATGAGGCGAGAGAGAATGCAGCCACTGAAGGCATGTTCCGACTAGTTGCACCAATCGAAGTCGCAAAGGCCGTCTGGGCGTCCTATCACGACAACCCTGAACGCCTGCATTGGTTCGTTCCGAAGGAGATCGGCGATCTGGACAAAGCCTCAGCGCTTGATCCGGAAGGCACGCGGGACAGCGTTGCGGCTACAGGACCATTGGCAGCTGTCATTGCAGAAGCGAAAGCGGCGGCTTCTGCCGCAGAATAGGGAGCAATCATGAGCGAACACCGCAGCATCTTTATCACCGGCGCGGCAGCAGGTATTGGGCGCGCCACCGCTCGACATTTCGCGCGCAGAGACTGGTTTGTCGGCCTCTATGACATTGATGGGGCGGGACTAGCACAGCTGGCCGATGAACTCCGCGCGGTCCATGGTGCAACAATGGTCACTACAGGCGAACTGGACGTGACCGACCCTGATCAGTTCAACGATGCAGTACAGGCCTTTCTTGCCGTCTCTGGCGGACGACTTGACGTTCTGTTCAATAATGCCGGCATTCTGAAGATGGGGAATTTTGACCAGGTTGATGCCGCTCTTCAGCGCAAGACGGTTGATGTCAACGTGAATGGTGTCATCAACGGTGTTGCTGCCGGCCTTGAAGCGCTAAAAGCCACTGCTGCCAAGCATGGCGATGCACGGATCATCAATACAGCGTCCGCCTCAGCAGTGTATGGCATCCCAGAGCTCACCGTATACTCAGCCTCCAAGCACGCCGTGAGGGCCATGACGGAAGGGTTTTCCATTGAGTTTGAACCCTATGGTATCCACGTGAGCGACGTTCTGCCCTCCTATGTCGATACAGGCATGGTGAAGAACCAGGAACATCAGACAGAAAACTTCAAAGCAACCGGGATTGCCCACACGCCGGAAGACATTGCCAAGATTGTCTGGCGCGCTGCCCATGGCGAAGACATACACTATTTTGGCAATCCGTCACTCAGCCGCATGGACAAGCTGGCGCGGCTGTTCCCTGGCTATGTTCGGAAGAACATCAAGAAATCGTCTGGATTCGACTGAGGGCGCGCCTCACGATATCTGGAAAGTGGTGATGACGGTCGAAAGCTGGTCCTCGGGGTGGTCGGCCGATGAGCACCTGCCTGATGCAATCTTCAAGCGCCTCCGCCGTCATCATGGCCAACACTGGGCCAGATGAAGTGCTGCCTCATTGATCTGCGTCAACGACGCGCAGAAACACTGGTTATTAAGCCGATCAGAAGATTAGGAACTAGACCGCGTCCGTGTGTAGAAAATGTGGCGGCCAATTTTCGCAACTTTAAACATGTGCGATGCCCAAACCGGGTCCACATAGTCTGCATGATAATGCAGCACGTTCTCGGCAAGCTGACGTTCACGGTCATCACGCATGGTCACCATGCTCGCGACATGTTGTGCTTTCCGCCAAGGCTTCAGGTCACGCGGCCGGTCTGATTCCCCATCGCAGGTGAAAGAGAACTGACAGCCTGTCTGGCGATAGGACCCCTGGAACACCACGCCACAAATCGTGTTGGGGTAGTCCTTTGAGGCAACACGGTTCATGATGACATCGGCAACAGCGACCTGGCCGCTATGGCTTTCACCCCGAGCTTCAAAGTAAATTCCAACGGCAAGGCACCGGCGTTCCTGCTCCAACCGACGGGCTCTGTCACCGAGCGCTCTAACCGGCGTCGCTGCCACACTGGCACGATGGTCAAGCTCTGCAAGCTCGGTCAGCCGCGTTGGCCGGTCGAGCAACTGAGGATCAGAGAAGCTGGAGAGGACGAGGCGGTTTCCATCGCGTCCAGAAACCGGATCAACAGTTGCTGTTGCGAGGTTTGCCCAGAACACAGACGCCAGAACAACAGACACAGCCAGGCCCCCTGCGAGATGCGCAGGTTCCCGGACGTAGTGTCCTATATCGAGCCATTGAGCGAGCTTGTTCATCGCTTTTGGTCCGTTTTCGTCCCGGTCAGGGCCCCATGCCCGTACCTTGTTGGTCTTCTTGTCTCAGATTGACCGCGCTTAACTTTGATGGCGCGATCTAGCTTTTACTCAGCAATGCCTATGCCACTTACAAGGCCGGAAGCACTGGAACTCCCGATACAGGCTGACAAACCGTCAGCAAGGTTGGCGGGGGAGTATCATAAACTTTTGGGTCCGGCAATAACGCCCCGGCCACACAGGCGAAATAAGCCTAAGCGCTTGTTTTTCAATAGGATTAGGGAATCACAGGCATGGTAAACAGAAGCTTAACGAGCGACATTATGGTTAACAGCGGCGATCCTGTGACATGAAATATTTACCATAACACTCACGCGAAGTGACTGAATCCACTGGCTTTTTCGGATCACACCCCATCCAAATTCAGGGTGAAAAAGAGGCCGATCACACAAGCCATCACAGGTGTGTGCGACAGCTGGTCACCCGGTGTTTTTAGAAAGCTGTGCCTAATTTCCGCGACTCAGATGAAGGCTTACCCGCTGGCCTTCTGTGCTGCCTGGGCGGCCGCCAGACGGGCAATAGGAACTCTGTAGGGCGAGCAGGAAACGTAATGTAGCCCTGCCCCCTCGCAGAAATGCACCGATGCTGGGTCGCCCCCATGCTCCCCACAGATCCCAAGCTTGATGTCCGGACGGGTGGCTCTGCCCCGCTCAGCGGCGATCTGGACCAATTCGCCCACCCCTTCCTGGTCGAGCGAGACAAATGGGTCTGCCGGGACGATGCCCTTGCCCAGATAGTCTTTCAGGAAGTTGGCCGAATCATCCCGGCTGATCCCGTATGTGGTCTGGGTGAGGTCATTGGTGCCAAAAGAGAAGAATTCCGCGGCATGGGCAATCTCACCTGCACGGAGCGCTGCACGGGGCAGCTCAATCATGGTGCCGACCTGATATTCCAACGGCTTGTTCTTTTCTGCTGCGACGGCGTCACCAACAGCAATGAGCCGCTCTTTCAGATATTCAAGCTCCGCCTTGGTAGCCACAAGCGGCACCATCACTTCAGGGATCACAGCAGCGCCTGTCTCTTCAGCGGCGACCAGCGCAGCCTCAAAGATGGCGCGGGCCTGCATCTCATAGATCTCAGGATAGGTGATGCCGAGCCTGCAGCCACGATGACCGAGCATCGGGTTGGCTTCGGTTAGCTCGACCAGACGACGGCGCATCTTGTCGGCAGAAAGGCCAGCAGCCTCGGCGACTTCTGCAATTTCTTCGTCGCTGTGGGGCAGGAATTCATGCAGCGGCGGATCAAGCAGACGGATCGTCACCGGCAACCCGCTCATGATGGTGAAGAGCTGACGGAAGTCTTCTCGCTGCATTGGCAGGATTTTATCAAGCGCTTTGCGCCGGCCGGCCTGGTCGTCGGCAATGATCATCTCTCGCATGGCCAGAATACGATCATCTGAGAAGAACATATGTTCTGTGCGGCAGAGGCCAATGCCCTCAGCGCCAAACTCACGGGCAACGCGGGCATCCTCAGGTGTTTCTGCATTGGCGCGCACGGTCATGCGGCGGGCTTCGTCGGCCCAGCCCATAAGCGTGCTGAAGTCGCCGGAGAGTTCGGGCTGCAGCATGGGCATGGCGCCACGCATAATCTGGCCCGTCGACCCATCGACTGTAATCACGTCACCCTTGGAGAACTTCTCGCCGAGGCTCACCATGGTCTCCGCGACGTAATCAATTTTGACTGTGCCTGCGCCGGACACACAGGGTGTCCCCATGCCCCGTGCCACAACGGCAGCGTGGCTTGTCATGCCGCCGCGTGTTGTCAGGATTGCCACGGCTGAGTGCATGCCGTGAATGTCTTCCGGGCTTGTCTCTACGCGGACAAGGATAACGTCGCGGCCTTGCGCCTTCAGCGCGCCGGCTTCTTCCGATGAGAAAACAATCTCACCGGACGCAGCGCCAGGTGATGCGGGCAGGCCTGTCGCAACCACGTCGCGCTCAGCATTCGGATCAATCGTTGGGTGGAGCAGTTGATCAAGCGATGCAGGATCAACTCTTGTTACGGCTTCTTCGCGGGTGATGAGACCTTCGGATGCCATATCGACCGCTATCTTGATCGCGGCTTTGGCTGTGCGCTTGCCGCTGCGGGTCTGCAGCATCCAGAGTTTGCCTTCCTGGACAGTGAATTCCAGGTCCTGCATGTCGCGATAGTGGCTTTCGAGGTTTTTATAAACCTCGACCAATTCGCCATAAACGCCCGGCATCACCTCTTCCATGGAAGGAGCCGTTTCGCCGCTTTCTTCACGGGCAAGCTTTGTGAGGTGCTGCGGTGTACGGATACCGGCCACAACATCCTCGCCCTGGGCGTTTACCAGAAACTCGCCATAGAAAGACTTGTCGCCAGTAGAGGGATTCCGGGTAAAGGCCACACCGGTCGCAGATGTGTCGCCCATATTGCCGAAGACCATGGCCTGAATATTCACCGCTGTGCCCCATTCGTCGGGAATGTTGTGGAGACGGCGATAGGTGGCAGCGCGGGCGTTCTGCCAGGAGCCAAAGACCGCGTCGATGGCGCCCCACAACTGTTCGTTCACATCCTGTGGGAAGGGTTCGTCGAGTTCTTCTTCAACCAATGCCTTGTAGCGCCCGATCACGTCTTTCCAGTCGGCGGCATCAAGATCCGTGTCGAGATAGTACTCGTTTTCTTCTTTGTAGATGTCGAGGATTTCCTCGAAGTTATGGTGCTCCACACCCAGCACCACATCGGAGTACATCTGGATGAAGCGACGATAGCTGTCATAGGCAAAACGTTCATCATTTGCCTTGGCAGCGAGGCCTGCGACAGTTGCGTCATTGAGCCCGAGGTTCAGCACCGTATCCATCATGCCGGGCATGGAGGCCCGTCCGCCGGAGCGAACCGATACAAGAAGCGGATTTTCAGGCTTGCCGAAGTCAGTGCCCACCACTTTCGCGACTTCTGCGAGAGCGGCTTCGACTTGGGCTTTCATGCCCTCAGGATAGGACCGGTCATTCTTGTAGAATGCCGTACAGACTTCTGTGGTGATGGTGAAGCCCGGCGGGACCGGAAGTCCGAGGTTTGCCATTTCGGCGAGATTGGCGCCCTTGCCGCCCAGAAGCTCTCGCAAAGTCGCATCGCCCTCGGCACTGCCGCCGCCAAACCCATACACCCACTTCGTCGAACCGGTCATGCGTATCGCTTTCCGTTTGGCCTCACATGCCGGAGGCAGAAAAGTTCAAGTCAAAGGATGCGCTAAAAAGCGCCGCAGATCACCCTTCGATTTTGGAGAAGTCGGCCACGCCATGAAGCGCGGTTCTGATTTCTGCGAGGAGCTTTAAGCGGTTTTCGCGGACCTTGTCATCCTCTGAGTTCACCGTGACCTTTTCGAAAAAGGCATCGACGGGTCCACGCAACTTCGCAAGTGCTGCCATGGCGCCTGCGAAATCTTCTTTCGCTACCGCTTTTGCAGCTGCATCGCGTGCGACATTAATTTCAGCGGCAAGGGTCTTTTCCTCATCCGATTCGAAAAGAGCGGTGTCCGGTGCACCCGAATAAGTCGCTTTGTCCTTCTTTTCTTCAATGCGCAGGATATTGGCCGCGCGTTTAGCGCCCGCCAGAAGGTTCGCACCATCGTCGGTCTTTAGGAAATCCGCTAGGGCTTCGACACGACGTTTAACAAGCAAAAGGTCGTCTTGATTGGATAGCGCAAACACTGCATCGACCAAGTCATATTTGACCCCTTGATCACGAAGGTAAATCTTCAGCCGATCAGCAAAGAAGGAAAGAAGATCATCATTCTGTTCTTTGTTATTCGAGAGCACAGAAAGAAGCGGCAAACGCAATTCGGCTTCAAGAACCATTCGGATGATGCCAAGAGCTGCGCGGCGAAGGGCAAACGGATCTTTGGAGCCGGTTGGCTTTTCATCAATCGCCCAGAACCCCACAAGCGTGTCAAGCTTGTCAGCAAGTGCCACAGCCTGCGCCACCGATCCTTTCGGCACATCGTCCGATGGGCCCTGCGGCTGGTAGTGCTGGGCAATGGCGTCAGCTACTTCCGCGTCCAGACCATCCGCCAGCGCATAATATTGGCCGATGGTGCCTTGCAGGTCCGGGAATTCGTAGACCATGCCCGAGACGAGGTCGGCTTTGGACAGGCGCCCGGCGAGTTCTGCTTTTGCTCTGTCCGCGCCGGTGATGCTTGCGAGCTCACCCGCCAGCTTGGAAATGCGTTCGGCCTTCTCAGCAACGGAACCCAGTTTTGCGTGGAAGACAACCTGATCGAGTTTCTTCGCAAAGTCCTCGAGTGTGTGTTTCTTGTCCTGATCCCAGAGGAAACGGGCGTCAGCAAAACGGGCGCGCAGGACACGTTCATTGCCGTTGATCACGGCTGCGCCGCCGTCTGCGGGCTCGATGTTTGAGACCACGATAAAGCGCGGGGCAAAGTTCCCTGTCTTTGGGTCTTTCAGCGCCAGATATTTCTGGTTTGCGCGCATGGTGGAGGTGAGCACTTCCTGCGGGATTTCCATGAACTCATCATCAATGGCGCCCATGAGCGTCGTTGGCCATTCCACAAGGCCTGCCACTTCATGCAGCAATGCCTCGTCGTCGATCAGTTCCAGGTTCTGACCATGCGCCAGGTTTTTGGCATCTTCGAGAATGTGGGCGGCTCGGGCCTCTGGGTCGAGCATGACCTTCTGGCGCTCTAGCTTTTCCACATAATCGTCAAAGGTGCGGACCTTGATCGCCTCTGGCCCCATAAAGCGGTGACCATAGGTCGTGTCACCCGACTTGATGCCGTCGATTTCAAACGGGACCACCTCACCGTCCAAAGTACACACAATGGAATGAAGCGGACGCACCCAGCGCAGCGTCCCGGTGCCCCACCGCATGCTTTTTGGCCAAGGGAAGTTCCGGATCACATCAGGCACAATCTCCGCGATCAGCTCGCCGGTACTGCGGCCCGTCTTTTCAATCACGGCGACATAAAACTCGCCCTTCTTGTCTTCCCGGGTCTCACATTGATCCAGCGTCAGACCGGTCGATTTCAAGAAGCCTTCCATAGCCTTTTCAGGCGCACCGACACGGGGACCTTTGCGTTCTTCCTTGCGGTCCTGCTGACGTGCCGGCAGACCGGAGATAGCGAGCGTCAATCGGCGCGGCGTTGCGAAGGCACGGGCACCTTCTCCAAAGACTTCCTCTTTGGCCAGAGCATCGATCACCAGTTTTTGCAGGTCTTCAGACGCCCGCTTTTGCATGCGGGCTGGAATTTCTTCAGAGAAAAGTTCGAGCAGAAGATCGGCCATTAGAACATTCCTCCCATCACATTCCTCATCCTGAGGAGCGGTGAAACCGCGTCTCGAAGGATGGCGACAGAAAGAATGCTTCGAGACGGCCCCTGCGGGGCCTCCTCAGCATGAAGGTGATGGAGATGACTCATGCTGCGCCCTCCTCTGCACCGGCTTGAGGCGTCTTGAGATAAGCCTCACAACAGGCTTTGGCGAGCGTGCGCACGCGGCCGATATAGGCCTGGCGCTCCGTCACCGATATCACACCGCGTGCGTCCAGTAAGTTGAACGCATGGCTGGCCTTGATGCACTGGTCATAGGCCGGTTGGGCAAGAGGTGGATCATACTCAAGGAGTGCGGCGCACTCCTTCTCTGCATCTTCAAAATGCCGGAAGAGAATGTCCGTGTTTGCAGCATTAAAATTGTAGTGAGAAAACTGTACTTCGTTCTGGTGATAGACGTCGCCCCAGGTAACCTTCTTGTCGCCTTCCTGGCCGTTGAAGTTCAGCTCATAGCCATTGTCGACGCCCTGCACATACATGGCGAGACGCTCGAGGCCATAGGTGAGCTCTCCTGCGACAGGCGAGCAGTCAAAACCACCGACCTGCTGGAAATAAGTGAACTGCGAGACTTCCATGCCATCGCACCAGACTTCCCAGCCAAGCCCCCAGGCACCCAGCGTCGGGCTTTCCCAATCATCTTCCACAAAGCGGATGTCATGATTTTTGGGGTCAATGCCGAGCGCATAGAGGCTTTCCAGATACAGCTCCTGAATGTTCTCCGGGCTTGGCTTCAGCATGACCTGAAACTGATAATAGTGTTGGAAGCGGTTTGGATTATCGCCATAGCGGCCGTCAGTTGGGCGACGCGAGGGCTGCACATAGGCAGCGTTCCAGTGCTTTGGTCCCAGAGAGCGGAGCGTCGTTGCCGGGTGAAAGGTGCCTGCGCCCATTTCCACATCATAAGGCTGCAGGATCACACAACCATAATCGGCCCAATAGTTCTGAAGGGTCAGAATGAGCGACTGGAAAGACGTGTTCCGGATCTTGTCTGCGGAACCGGCTGGGCTGGACATGACGTACTCTCAGAAAATGACGGAAATACCCTGAACTCTTGCTTGGCGCGTTCCCGGATGGCGAAGTCATGCAACTGCGCCTGGAAACGCTCTAACCCCCAGAATCTAAAGGAAAACCCTGAAAGCGGGCGCAAAGTAACCGGGTGGGGCTCACCCGGTCAAGCTGGCGACGCTTCGGAGCCTGAGGCTCTCATTGCGGTTTGTGCCCAACGCTGTCAGATCAGCGTGGTCCCACCATCCACAGTGATGATTTCGCCCGTGATAAAGGCGCCCGCCCGGCTCGCGAGCAGCAGGGCGATCCCCATAATGTCTTCATCATGACCCCAGCGGTGAAGCGGGATGGCACGCTTCTCAGCCTCGAACTGTTCTGAATTGTTCTCAAAGACCTCAGTCATTTTGGAATGGAAGCGACCCGGCGCAATCGCATTGACCCTGACCTTATCGTCGGCAAGGGCAAAAGCCATGTTCCGTGTGAGCTGATGAACCGCTGCTTTGGACGTCGCATAGCTAAAGGTATTCGATGAATCTCCCTTAATGCCAGCGATAGACCCGGTATTGATAACCGAGGCATCACCGTTTGCTGAGGCTGCGGCCTTAAGCTGAGGCAACAGCTTCTGGGTCAGAAAGAAAGGTGTTTTGGTGTTGAGGTCCAGCACCTTGTCCCAGCCGTTCTCCGGAAACTGATCAAACGGTGCTTCCCAGGCGGCGCCTGCATTGTTGACCAGAGTGTCGATTGCTTGCTCCCGCTCAGCTATCGCATCGCCAAAACGCGCGATCTCGTCGGTCGTGCTCAGGTTGCAGGGAATCGCAATGCACGCGCCATGGCTGGTCACGCTTGAGAGTTCTTCCGCCGCCTGCTCGCAGGCATCCGCTTTGCGGGCTGTAATGTAGATCCGGGAGGCACCCGCCTGCAGATAAGCTTCTGCCATCGCCCGCCCCAGACCTCGGGAGCCGCCGGTAACAACACACACTTTGTCTTTCATCGAAAACAGATTGTCTAACATGCGGCTTCCTTACTTAGTGTCGGGTACTCAGCCACACATGTAGCCTAGCGTGATTGTTCTGGCGCGAAGCTACCGTCAGGCGCCCGCTCCAGCGTTCCAAGATTTCGAGGCTCCTGTGCCGTCATGGGCTCGGCTTGCTCTTCAATACGCGTGCGCATTTTTTCCCGGTATTTTTTCACAAGCTTCGAGATGCCATAGACACCTGCCATAATGAGCCCGGTGACCACAATATCATTCATTGTTCTGCCTCCGACGGAGAATAGCGCTTAAGAGCGGATGAAAGATCACGTGCCAATATTGGCTTTCTATCTTAGTCTTTTACAGTAGATAAGGCCAAATTGGGGCGGAGGCGCAAATGTTCAAATTTCAGGTCGCAAGTCTGATCACAGGAGCCGCTATAGGCGTTCTGGCCGTCTGGCTACTCATTTCTGCTCCAGATTGGGCGACGCGATATCTTGCAAGCGCGGATGCCCATGCAACCGGCATAGACAGCTTTCGCTTTGTTGGCAGCTGGATGGTGATCGTTGCCCTGCTGCTTCTGGCCGCCGGCATTGCCCCGCCCGGGCCGTCTTCTCAGAGGATGCTGGCACTTGCATTGACGCTCGGGCTTGCCATCGTCACCTCGGTTCATGTTCAGGTACTGCTCAGCGAGGGGAGCGCCGAGCGCTGGCTGTCGCCGCTCAAAATGGACACGGTGTTCTTTGCAGTGCTCACTCTATATTGGGCCATCGTGACTTGGGCAAACTGGCAGGCTGCAGAGTAGAACCTGCCGTCAGAGACCAAACCGTGACCAAAGGGAACGGGCTTCCATCGCACCCAGCAAATCTGTCGCGAAGTTACCAGTATCTGGAAGCTCGCCGACAATACCGGGTCTGCGGCGCCACCAGGGACGCGGTCCGCCGATGAGACGCAGACGGACTTTTTCGCCATATTTTTCGCGGGTGACGGCACGCAGATCTCCTATGCCATCAACCAGCCCATACTTAATTCCCTGAGTCGCGACCCAGAACTCGCCAGAAAAGAGCTGCTTTTCATCGCCCTCAAGCTTGTCACCACGGGCCGTGCGCACAAGGTCTTTGAAGCCCTTATGGACTTCTTCCTGAAGCGCCTCAAGACGCGCAACTTCTTCCGGGTCTTCGGGCTTGAACGGGTCCAGCATGGCCTTGCTTTCGCCTGCTGTGTGGACACGACGCTCAACGCCGAGTTTCTCAATGAGTTTGGAGAAACCAAAACCGGCACTCACCACACCAATGGAACCGACCACGGAATGTTCGTCAGCGAAAATTTCATCTGCCGCACAAGCAATCATATATCCGCCCGACGCTGCGACATCTTCAACAAAGGCAAGGACTGGTAGGTCATGTTCTTCTGCCAGCGCCCGAATGCGCTTGAAAATTAGCGAAGACTGAACCGGTGATCCGCCAGGCGAATTAATCACCAGCGCGACAGCCTTTGCGTCCCGGGTCTTAAAGGCAGCTTCGAGATCACCTGCAACACCGGACAAGTTAAGCCCTTCGCGCAGCGGACCGGAGGAAGCGATCACACCGGTAAGACGAACCACGGGAACAACAGAGACATCAGGGTCGATCCGATCAAGCAGACGTTCTCGGAGACCTTTGTGGGGAATAGCATTGATAAGTGTTTTTTTGACCATGAGCTTTACATAAGGTTTTTTCAGCAGTTCTCAAGCAGAACTGAGGGGCAAGGCTGCTCCATTGCGCAGAATGGCATCTGCTTCAGCAGTAAATCCCCCTCTGTCATCATGCAGAAGAAGGCCGTTTGCGAGCTTAAAGGGTGCCCGCGAACTTTTAACTCCCTGAAGCAGCACACGGTTGGCCTCTTTTCCAACAGCGGGCCATAGTGGAAATGCGATCAAACCGCCCAGCTTGCCTTCAATACCTTTGAGGAGTTCCGGCAGTGCATCCGCACGATGAACAATCGTCACCGTGCCTTTGGGTTTCGCCATGGCACATGTCACCCGCATCCACTCCCCCAAAGAAACATCTTCAAGCATGTGCGCGGTCGCTTTGCTTTCATCAGGAGAGTTCCAGACTTTCTCGGCCTCATAGAAAGGCGGATTGGTCATCACATGGTCGAAGCTGCCATAGGCGACGCCTTTGGTCGCGAGGATTGCGGCCTTTTCTGCCGCCGACCCTTCGATGATCTTTACACGAGTCTCTAACTTATTGCGCTTGGTGTTCTCAAGTGCTGCCCCGGCCAGGGCGCGCTGTATTTCCAGGCCCGTGACTTTCACATCCGCCAACCTGGAGGCAAGGCACAGCGATGCAACGCCAACCCCCGCACCGACGTCGAGAACATGATCCCCCGGCGCAGCTGGTACGGACGCTGCAAGCATCACAGCATCAATACCCGCCCTGTACCCCTTTTCTGGCTGCAACACCTGCAGCCTGCCCCCCAGGAAGCCGTCATCGGTGAGCTTCATCAAACCGGCTCCCCTTTCGATTGGGGTGTAAAGGTCCCATTTCCCAGGAATGCTTCGATCTGCCTCAACACCCGGGCATCGCGCATGAGGAACGTATGATTGACCGGCAAAACAATATGATCCGCCATTCCCTCGACCTTTGTGCTCTCCACAGTAACCTTGCCGTCATTTGGACCGTCGAGCAAAAGGGAAGATATTGGGTCTATGGATTTCGTTCCGGCAACGACACCGAGCGAAAAATCAACCGGGCCAAAGCTTCCATTCCCGGTCTGCAAATCCTGCCCCGCTGGTCCATAGATCGCTTTGAACAAAAAATTATTGCCCCAAAAGTCCGCAACAGCACTCCCCTGATTGGGCGGCGCCAACATGAGGGTGCGCCCCAAGTTTGGTGGCCTAGAATCTTTGATGAGCTGGCGGACGATCAATCCGCCCATGGAATGGGTAACAAAGTGGAGTTTTTCATAAGCTTCAGTATTTTCAGCTTGAAGACGTTCATTGACCCCTTCTGCCAATGTCGCAATCGAGGCAGAACGGGAAGGATAGTCAATGTTGCTAATCGCGTAGCCCTTCTCCGCAAGTCTGGATGCCGGCGCCGACATTGACCCGGCTGTCCGGCCAATGCCGTGAAGCAAAACAACTATTTCTTCTTTAGCTCCCATCACTGGTTCTGCCACAGTCACCCAGCTGCACCAGGGCCAGACTCGCCGCGGGCTGCTTCGTCGCTTTCTTTCACGGCCATCCTTGCGATGACTTCCGCGCGGTCAAAATCCTCATCAATAACCATCAATCGGCGGGGCAAAATGCCAATAGACCCCTCAACGATGCTGGCATTCATATCCAGGATAAAAGGTTCAATCCCTTCACCTCGGAGACGCGCTTCCAGGAACGATAGAAGAACTACATCATTTGTTCGTAGAAGTTCCTTCATTGTCTCATTCCTCGGTCTTGCGCTCATCACTCTTCAGGGAGCGGCGCTGGGACGCACTTGCCGCTCGCTCTCTGGGCTCTTATTGTGACACATGTATAGGCAATTGAGCTGTTTGACGGGGTGTTTTAAACCGTTTTCTCGGCCAAAATTGAGAACTGGGGATCCCGTTGGGTGTTGTCGTCCCGCTCGAAGGTGAGCGCAAAAACAGTGAAGAAGCCGTTCGCACGCTTCAGCGCCTCGTCGCTGAAGATATGGAGGCTGTGAACGAGCTCATCCGCGACCGGATGGGTTCAGACGTGGATATGATTCCCGAACTTGCCAATCATCTGATCGAGTCCGGAGGCAAGCGCCTGCGTCCTATGCTGACGCTCACATGTGCGCGCATGTGCGGCTATACGGGCAGTGACCATGTTCGCCTGGCTGCATCTGTTGAATTCATGCACACAGCGACATTGCTTCATGATGACGTCGTGGATGAAAGTGATATGCGCCGCGGCCAGACAACAGCACGGCTTATCTGGGGCAATCAGGCCAGCGTACTGGTTGGTGATTTCCTTCTTGGGCGCGCCTTTAAGTTGATGGTGGAAACCAAATCTCTTCGGGCTCTTGAAATTTTGAGTGAAGCCGCCTCAGTGATCGCTGAGGGCGAGGTCATGCAATTGGCCACCGCGAAGGACACGAGCACAACAGAAGATGCTTACCTTAAAGTGATCAGCGCAAAAACGGCGGCGCTTTTTGCGGCAGCAACAGAGATCGGCGCGGTTGTCGCGAGCCAAAACGCGGAACAAGCAGCGGCTCTTGAATCATATGGTCGCAACCTCGGCATCGCGTTCCAGCTGGTTGATGATGCTCTTGACTACAACGGCAAGGCTGCAACGCTTGGCAAAAATGTCGGCGATGATTTCCGTGAAGGCAAAATTACACTTCCCGTCGTTCTCGCCTTCCGGCGTGGCGATGATGAGGAACGCACTTTCTGGCGTCGTACACTGCAGGATGGCGATCAGCAGGAAGGCGACCTTGAACGCGCATTTGAGATCATGAGCAATCACAAGGCGATCGAAGATACCGTTACCCGGGCTCGCCACTATGGCGAAATGGCCCGTGATGCGCTTGGCATTTTCCCCGCGTCCGAACGCCGTGACGCGCTGAGTGGACTTGTGGATTTCTGTATCAGCCGGGCCTACTAAAGGCCTTCTTTGCTTAAAACCCAGCGCTATTGGGAGCCAAGAAACCTAGTGGCGGTGACCCACCAATCAATGTGTTTCTTTTTGAGCGTAGCCGCGGCTTCAGCTGAATCAAATGGATTGTCATAGAGCGCAAAACAGGTGGCGCCACTGCCGCTCATGCGTGCCAGGCGACAGCCTGCGGTTGCTTTGAGTTCGTCGATCACCGTCTTGATCGCTGGCGCAATGTCCATCGCGGGGACCTCAAGATCGTTTCCGTTTTCTTCAAGCCATAACACCAGAAGATCCAGGGTCTCGACACCTGGCAGAAGCGGCAACCGTTCTGGCCCGTCAACCGGACCAGCTTGCAAGTGTTGAAACACGTCAGCAGTTGACACGCCAATGCCAGGGTTGGCGAGCACTGCGTGGATTTCCGGAAGACGGGGAACGGCCCGAATGCTTTCGCCTACGCCGGTCATGAAGCTCGGGCGCTTTCTCACGCAGACAGGGACATCTGCGCCTAACTGCAATGCAATGCCGTCGATAGACCCAACCGGATCACCCCATAGCCGCATCATGGCACGGAGCGCAGCGGCGGCGTCTGCGGAGCCGCCGCCAATGCCTGAGGCAATAGGCAGATTCTTTTCCAGCTCAAACTTTACCGATGGATCACGCCCAAGCGCCCCAGCAAAGACACGGGCTGCATTTAGGACCAGGTTGTTTTTCTCATCAATCAACTGATCGGCGAAGGGACCAGAAATTTCCAAGCCCAGCGCATCTGCATCGTTACAGGTGATACGGTCCGCCACGCTCGCAAACACGACAAGGCTTTCGAGTTGATGGTAGCCGTTGGGCAGACGTCCTTTGACCTTTAGGGAGAGGTTTATCTTCGCGTTTGCGACTTCAAGAATGCCGGCGGACATCAGGACCCTGCGTCAGCGCTCATTTCGACGTCCGCGTCCTCAAGCCCGTTTTCGAGCTTCTCTTTTATCGCTGCTTCTTGCTCTTCGTCAGGCTCAAGCTCCAACGCATGTTGCCATTGAAAGCGCGCTTCGATCCTGCGGCCGACCCGCCAGAACGCATCGCCTAGATGATCATTAATCGTGACATCGTCGGGCTGCAATTGAACGGCGCGTTCGAGATGAATGACCGCATTTTCATAATCGCCAATATTGAAGTAAGCCCAGCCCAGACTGTCAACGATGTAGCCATCGTCAGGACGAAGTTCAACGGCACGACGGATCATCGCCATGGCTTCTTCCAGATTGATTTTTTGCTCGATCCAGGAATAGCCGAGATAGTTCAATACCAGCGGATGGTCGCCTGAGAGTTCAAGCGCCAGTTTGAGGTCTTTCTCCGCGCTAGGCCAGAGCTTCAAGCGTTCATAACACATGCCCCTAGCGTAATAGACAGTCCAGAACCGTTCATTCGGGTCGCCGATGAGCTCAATCGCCTTTGAATACTCACTCGCAGCCGCTGCATAGTCCTTACGGCCCCGCAGAATATCACCAAGTGCTGTCAAAGGCTCCACGGTATCCGGATACTGGCGAATGAGAGTGCGGAGCCGGGCGACTGCTTCTTTCGACTTATCCAGCCGATCCATATCAACGGCGATCTGGATTTGAGCGTTTTGATAGAGAGGTGAAGTGCGCCCAATCCGTCCATAGGTCGCAATAGCATCTTCCAAACGGTCGCCACGCTCATACAGGTCCGCGAGTAATGTACGTGCAACATCAAAGTCAGGCCGTAGGTAAAGAGCCAGCTGCGTGTACAGAATTGAAATATCAATCCCGCTTTCCTGGGCCAGTGCGGAAGCCAACCCGTAGAGCGCTTCTGCTAATCCTTCGGCTGGTGTTTTCACCAATGGCGCTGGAGACACGCCTGACTCCAGCCGTGCAAGCGCATTCGCGATTATCGGGTGATCTGGTGCCAGGCGGCCATAATTATTGAACACCTCGCGGGCGAGCTCGGTATCGCCTTCTGTTTCCAAAAACCGACCATAAGCCTGGATGATCCGCAGACTGGCGCCACCGCTTGCACTCTGTGCTGCGACATAGCCGGTTCTGGCCCGCGCTGCATCGTCCAGATAGTCCGCGATCAATGCGCCATGTAGAACCCGGAAAAGATCAAATGCCGGCCGGTCCTGAAAGGACTCCAGCTCCGCATAGGCCAGCTCAGCATCTTGTTTTCCAGCTGCTGCCCAGGCTTTGGCAAGGGTGCCTACAAGAGCCGTGAAGGGCCCGGGCGCCGCCTCATCTATTTCGGTGATCGTACGGTCATAATCCGCCGCTTTGAGAGCAGAGAGCGCTCGGACCAAACGCGCTGTCCGGTTGTCTGGGTCGCGCTCAATAATATCGGCTGTCAGATTGAGGCCTTCTGAAACATTTCCCGCCGTCACTGACAAGAGAAAGGCACGCTCGACGATAACCGGGTTGCCAGGGTCTTCTGACAGCGCCTGCGCGTAATACCTCGCCGCCGCCTCCATATCACGGACAGTGCCCGCATGACGTGCAGCCAGATAATTTCCATACAACGAGTCCGGGTTTCTCTGGCTCAATCCAAAACCAGATCCCGAACAGGCACCCAGCAATGCCGCTATCGCGACAATACCCAGACCACGTGTCAGTAACCGCAATCCCACTTAAGGCCTCTACCCTTCACTGATCTCGCCGACTCAGAAAAATAGGGCCGACCGTTTGACCGGACGACCCTACCTTAATTTCTTGCTTATTGCCTTCTAAAGACTGGCGAGAAGGCGATAAATCTCCTCAAAATCACCCGCCCTGGATCACATGTTCGGGTAATTGGGTCCGCCGCCGCCTTCAGGCACTGTCCAGTTGATGTTCTGGGTCGGGTCTTTGATATCGCAGGTCTTACAATGCACGCAGTTTTGCGCATTGATCACAAAACGCGGATCAGATCCGTCATCTTCGCGCATGACTTCGTACACGCCGGCTGGGCAGTAGCGTTGTGCTGGCTCATCAAATACCGGCAAGTTGTGCGCGATCGGCACCGTGTCATCTGTCAGGCGAAGATGGACTGGTTGATCTTCCTCGTGGTTTGTTGCCGACAGGAAGACCGACGAAAGACGATCGAATGAAATCTTCCCGTCTGGCTTCGGATAATCGATCGGCTTGTGTTTATCAGCAGACTCTGTGGCCGCGTGGTCAGGCTTGCCGTGTTTTAGTGTGAATGGCAGGCCGATCCCCAACTGATTCATCCACATGTCGATACCACCAAGGCCGACACCGAAGATCGTGCCGAGCTTGGACCAGAGCGGCTTCACGTTCCGAACCCGCTTCAGGTCTTTCTCGACATGGCTACCCACGTAAGCTTCGTCATATGCACTCAACACATCTGCCTGACGGCCATCTTTCACCGCTTCAAAAGCAGCGTTCGCTGCCATCATGCCAGTTGCCATGGCGTTGTGGCTGCCTTTGATGCGCGGCACGTTTACAAACCCGGCAGAACACCCAATCAAAGCGCCGCCTGGGAAGGTCAGCTTTGGAACAGACTGGAAGCCTCCTTCAGTGATGGCACGCGCACCGTAGGAAATGCGTTTTCCGCCTTCAAACGTCTCGCGAATGGTCGGGTGCGTTTTAAACCGCTGAAACTCTTCAAATGGAGAGAGGTGCGGGTTTTTGTAGTTCAAGTGAACCACGAATCCGACAGACACAAGGTTGTCATCAAAGTGATAGAGGAATGAGCCGCCGCCGGTGTTCGCTTTCAACGGCCAGCCGAAGGAATGCTGGATGAGACCCTTTTTGTGCTTCTTTGGGTCAACTTCCCATAGCTCTTTGATGCCGATGCCGAACTTCTGAGGTTCGCGCCCTTCATCCAGATTGAATTTGCGGATCAGTTCTTTGGAAAGCGAACCACGAACACCTTCACCGAAGAGCGTGTATTTGCCGCGCAGTTCCATGCCGCGCATATAGGTGTCTTTCTGGTCGCCCTCTTTGCCAACACCCATGTCGCCGGTCGCCACTCCGCGGACGGAGCCATCTTCGTTGTAAAGAACTTCTGCACCTGCAAAGCCCGGATAAATCTCCACGCCCATTTCTTCAGCAATGCCTGCAAGCCAGCGGCACACATTGCCCAGACTGCCGATATAGTTGCCATGATTGCTCATGAGCGGCGGCATGATGAAGTTTGGAAGGCGTACACTGCCGGAAGGCCCCAGGAACAGGAAGTGATCTTTCTCAACTTCTGTTTTGAGCGGTGCGTCCCGGTCTTTCCAGTCTGGGAGAAGATCGTTCAGCGCAATCGGGTCAATGACAGCACCGGAGAGTATATGCGCTCCGATTTCAGAGCCCTTTTCAATCACGCAGACAGAGAGATCGAAATCCTCCTGCGCTGCGAGTTGCCGAAGCCGGATAGCTGCAGAAAGACCTGCAGGACCGCCGCCAACAATGACGACGTCATATTCCATGTATTCGCGCTCAGCCAGCGCTCCGGTATCTTCGCTCATGTCTCTCTCCTCATCCGACGCGGGGTGGCCTTTGGGGTCCGCGACAGACTATTTGGCCCTGGGTGCTCAGCTTCATCCTGAGACCCCTAAGTTGGGCACTGAAATTTGGCCCCTCTTATGGTGTTTTGACGATGAGAGGTCAACCAATGTGACACTGTGCCGGTAGGGGCACCTGCTGGACGACCTCCGGAATCGCGTGACGCGGGAGCGTAAGGGGGGCAAAATGCGACCACTTCCTGAGTCTAGAGGGATCGGCGGGGCATTCAATGCCTCAAAGGTCGCACCTGCCGCAGGGGAAGTGCCGATTTTGCGAAAAACAGAGACAAAGCCTGCGATTGTGAACGCTCTTGACGATATGAACCCCCATGAAGCGGCTGCCCTGCTCCGGTTCTATGTGGAAGCGGGCGTAAGCGATGGGCTCTCTGATGAGCCGATAGATCGCTATGCGCTCAATGCACGGGCTGCTCAACCGGCAAATGATGCGCCGGCCTCAACGGGACCGCGAACGCTGCCGAGTGAGCGCCCGACTTTCTCATCCTCTCCACCTCAGGCCACCTCCTCGCCCGCAGCGATTCCCCTCGACACTATCGAACAAGCAGGTGAAGCCAAGGCGATTGCCGCTTCCTGCAGCTCGTTAGAGGAGCTTCGGGCTGCATTGGAGAGCTTTGATGCGTGCCCGCTGAAGCATACAGCCAAGAACCTTGTCTTTGCTGATGGCAATCCGGAAGCAGACATTATGCTGGTGGGTGAAGCCCCTGGGCGAGACGAGGATATTCAAGGCCTGCCATTTGTGGGACGCTCCGGCCAATTGCTGGACCGGATGCTTGGCGCCATTGGTCTTGATCGCGAACAAGTCTACATCACCAATGTTCTGCCCTGGCGACCACCTGGCAATCGCCAGCCTACGCCCGTTGAGCAAGCCATGTGTTCCCCGTTCATCGAGAAGCATATTGAGCTGGTGGCACCCAAACATCTGATGCTGGTGGGCGGTGTTTCCGCCAAGCAGATGCTCGGCACGACATCGGGCATCATGAAACTGCGAGGTCAATGGGGCACGGTCACCGCAGGTGATCTCACGATCCCGGCTCTGCCAATTTTTCACCCTGCCTATCTGCTCCGCCAACCTGCCCAGAAACGCCTGGCCTGGCGAGACCTTCTGGACTTTAAAACCAAAGTTGAAGCTGACTAAAGGCTGTTAACCAGCCCTGCAAAATACTTCCTCAAAATCTGGTGCTTCAACTTGTTGGCAGGTCTTTGCCGTGTAGAATACCCCGGCTGGTTGGGGGACGTTAAGTGCGTAAACAGTTGAAATCTTTGAGAGTTTTCTGCATTGCCGGGTTTGTGGCAGGCATGGCTTTTGGCTATACGCCCGCCCATGCGGCTGATCTCATCGATTTTCAGACTTCCACCCACACAATTTCCTATTTGAGCCAGGGCGATCGGGATCGCTACACGCGGATTTTCTCAGTCCAAACCCGGGGTGATTGGCGCACCGCAGACCGGCTGATTGGTCAGCTGGAGAACGACGTTTTGATGGGGCACGTGCTCTATCAGCGCTATATGCACCCGACCGCCTACCGCTCCCGCTACAACGAGCTGCGTGATTGGCTGGCGAAATACGCAGACCACCCGGAAGCCGCGAAAGTTCACAAATTGGCGCTGCGCAGGAAACCCTCTGGTGCGGCTGCTCCCCGCCGTCCGGCGCCACGCTCCTACCGTGAGGTTTCCCACCAGCAATATGCAGTCGCGGAAGGCCCTCGCCGAGATTTCTCACGGAATTTCCGGAATGCCGCCCGCAAGGTGCGCTCGTTGCTGCGTCGCGAACGACCAACCCAGGCACTCAACCATATTTCGCAATCGTCTATTCGCCGAGGCTTGAAGGCTGTCGAGTTCGACACACTGCTCTCGCGGATTGCGGTCTCCTATTACATCGAACATCGCGATGACCGGGCGCTTGAAGAAGCAGACCGCGCCGCACGACGCAGCCGCGACGGTGTGCCGCTTGCTGACTGGACTGCAGGCCTTTCTGCCTGGCGGCTTGGCAAATTCGCGCTCGCCGCAGAACATTTTTCCTATCTCGCAGCTGCTCCCAATGCGAGCGACTGGACACGGGCTGCTGGTGGCTTCTGGGCTGCACGCTCTTACATTGCAGATCGGCGGCCCGATCATGCGGCACCGATGCTGGAACTCGCAGCGGATACGGGCGCAACCTTTTACGGAATGCTCGCTGCCGAACAGTTGGGCCGCGACATCGATTTTCAGTGGGTCCAGCCACCGCTTGATCAGGCAGGGCTCAGCCTCTTGCTCGCCAATGAAACCGTGGCGCGCGCTGTCGCGCTCACAGAAATCGGACGCCGCGACCTGGCGGAAGGCGAACTCACCCGCGGTCACGGGCGCATTGACGCGTCTCTGGATCATGCATTGATTGCTCTTGCTGAGCGCCTCGACCTACCTGCGACGCAGATGCAGGTGGCCAATGCGGCCTATGTGCCTTCAAGCTATGGCCCGGAACGCTATGTGATGAATG
Source organism: Parvibaculaceae bacterium PLY_AMNH_Bact1 (assembly GCA_032881465.1). Taxonomy (NCBI): domain Bacteria; kingdom Pseudomonadati; phylum Pseudomonadota; class Alphaproteobacteria; order Hyphomicrobiales; family Parvibaculaceae; species Parvibaculaceae bacterium PLY_AMNH_Bact1. The sequence continues at coordinate 813,458 of CP126168.1, read as the reverse complement.
CGGGGCTCTTCCCAGTGCCCGATTACACGCCGCAGGATGGCTTCCGTGTTGACCGGGCACTGGTCTTTGCCTTCATGCGGCAGGAGAGCAAATTCAAGCCGCTGGCCCGCTCTCGTGCGGGCGCGCGCGGTCTCATGCAGATCATGCCAGCGACAGCCAGCCATATCACACGGGACAGATCGTTACGCAGGACGGGCGCTGAAGGCCGTGATCGCCTGTTTGACCCGGCCTTCAACATGAAGCTCGGTCAGCAATATATTGAAGAGCTGATGGGAAGTGGCGAACCCTACGGCAATCTCTATCAGTTGATGGTTGCCTATAATGGTGGTCCGGGAAACCTCAGCCGTTGGTTGCGCAATACGGACTATCGCAATGATCCGCTTCTTTTCATTGAGAGCATTCCAGCACCAGAAACCCGTGGTTATATTGAACGGGTGCTCACCAATTTCTGGATTTATCGGGATCGCCTCGGCCAGGAGACACCCTCTCTTGGCGTGGCGGCGGCAGGCGACTGGCCGGTCTACCAATCCCTTGAGCGCGGTAACTCTCTGGCGCAGCGACAATAGCACGCTGTTTTCGTTACTGGACTTTTCCACCGCGATCCCCAAATGTTCTGCTCAAAAGAACATAAGGAGCCCCCATGCCCGGCATTGATGAATCACGCGCGTTTGTTCCCGTCCGCATTGCGGTGATGACAGTCTCGGACACGCGGGGGCTGGATGAAGACACGTCCGGGGACACGCTTGTCGCCCGTGTGGAAGAGGCTGGCCACACGCTCGCGGATCGTGTGATCGTGAAAGACGATGTGACCACCATCACCGGCAAGCTAGCGGAATGGATTGCGGATAAAGAGATTGATGTGGTGATCTCAACAGGCGGCACCGGACTCACAGGTCGCGATGTCACGCCGGAAGCCTTTCACTCGGTTTACGAAAAAGAGATTGAAGGCTTTGCCGCGCTCTTCCATCAGGTGAGTTTTGCGAAGATCGGCACGTCCACCATTCAGTCGCGCGCAACGGCTGGTGTTGCCGGTGGGACCTATCTCTTTGCGCTGCCCGGCTCAACGGGTGCCGTGAAAGACGGCTGGGATGAGATCCTCAAATTCCAGCTCGACATCCGCTACCGGCCCTGCAATTTCGTGGAGATCATGCCGCGGCTTGAAGAGCACAAGCGGAAGTGAGTGGGCTGCGCACGAGCCTACGCCGGAAAATCATTGAGGTGTGCGACAAGAAAATCACGGCCAAGGGTCCCGATGTGGGCCTCTCCTTCTATGCCTTTTTCGCCAACAGGAATGATGACCCTGAACTTTTGATGGAAGCAGCGACTTGGTGGATTGAAACCCACCAGCTCGACCATTTCGAAAAGGCTATGAAGATCAAGGCGATGGTTGAGGACCGCTTTTGACTGAATGTATTGAGAGGGACGCAGGTTGCTAAGAGAAATTCTGATATGGGTGACCTTTTTCGCCTTGTCCTTCGTAGCGATCGCAATCACTGGTGGTTGGGAGCCAGTGGCAGGGGGACTAATCTTGGTCTCGTTGTTTATTGGCGTGGTTCTCGTTCAGGGGAAATTCTGGTCGTATGACGGTGACGCCTCTGACCCCAAAATAATTGCGATTAAGTTGACATCTAGGTTGGCAATAATGTGGGCGCTATTGTTCACTCTTATCTACTTTAGCTAGCAGCCACACTCCTTCGCAAAGCATAAAACACGTACCCATAGTCCGCCGCGTGGCGCTCATAGAGGCGGATTTCGGTTTCTTCTTCGTCGAGCATGGCCTGGACCCCCGCATCGCCGGCATAGGTCTCCCGCGCGGCGGCGATCTGGGGAATGAGCGGTTGATAATAATCCGTCCACCAATCTTCTTCCGGCAACACGCGTGTCTCAAGAAGTTCAAATCCTGCGCGTTTCGCCCGCTTGGTATTTTCTGTGAGCGTTCCCATGATCGGGTAAGCATTCTCCCAAAAGAGCTTTGCTTCCGCGCTGGGTGTATCTGTGAGCCAGGTGCATTCTGACACAACGGCTAAGGCACCAGGTTTCAGATACTTAGCCCACGCCTTCAGCCCCTCTTCAAAGCCCAGCGTATAAATCGCGCCTTCAGACCAGAGGAGATCGAATATGCCTTCTGGTAGATCCAGCGCCTCAAAATCGGAACAGACCGTGCGCAGGCGATCACCTGTTATGCCCGCGGCCTCAGCTTTCGCTTCAAGCTTTACCAGGAAGGGTTTCAGCATATCGACGGCGGTGGCGCGACCGTTAGAACAGCGCAGCAATTCCATCACCTCATTCCCCTGACCGCAGCCCATGAAGAGCATTTCGGGTTCTTGCGGCAGGCCTTCCAGGCATTCGAACATGGCACGGGTCATGGTGTCGCTGCCCGGTGCATTGCGGGAGAGCCGCAATTGCATCTCCAGAAAGACGCGAAACGGATCAGCTTCCATGGGTCGCCTTCCAGCGTTCATAATCTGCACCGGTGTCAATATCCGGCAGTGTGTCGAGGAGTGCCACACGGGCACCCTTCAGATTGGCGCGCGTGTCAGCCAATGCATGTTCTGTCGACCAGCGCACATTGCCAAAGATGGAGCGCACACGCGGGAAGCGCTTGAGGCCCACCAGCCAATAGCCGCCATCTTCTGCCGGGCCAAAAACCGCATCGTGATTACCCAGCGCTTTGAAGGCTGCCGCAATGCGTGTGTCTGTAACGTTTGGAATATCACAACCAATAAGCACAACGGGCCCAAGAGGCATTATCTGCATCACCCCGTCCATGCGCGCGCCGAGATCGCCCTCCCCTTGCGGCACGCGGGGCATCTCATCCGGCCAGAAGCCTGTTTCAGGAGCGGAAACATCCGGTGCCGCCGCGATGACAGTCGCCCAACGTGGATCGCTCCCAACGTTTCTGAGCAACTCAACCGTGTTTGTTTTGTAGAAGCGGAGCGCTTCTGCTGCGCCGATGTCTTTCGCCAACCGTGTCTTCACATTGCCCATGCGAGGGGCTTTGGACATAACGACCAACCAGTTCGTGCGCGCGCGTTCCGGTGTCATCCGTAAAGCCGGGCCAGAATGCGGGGTGGTACCCGCAGGAAGTAGAGCGACAGAAGTCCTAGATTTGAAAGCGAGCGCCTCAAATACCCATCGCGGTGATAGCGCGCGGGGCTTGTCACGGCTTCGGAACGCAGAAGCACCATGCGCCGCCAGCCGATACGGCGAACGAGGCTCACATCTTCCATCAAGGGCGCATCAGGATAACCGCCGAGCTTCTTGTAGAAATTTTTGTGAATGAGGAGTCCCTGATCGCCATACGGCAGACGGAAGAGCGCGCAACGAAAACTCACCGCCCATTCCAGCCACCGCGCCGCTGGCCCAAAGTCATCCAAGGCGAATCGAAAGGCAGCAGCCACTTCTTTTCCGCGAAAACGGCCCTGCTCAACCTGTTCCAGGAACTTCGTGACCTCATCTTCCCAGCCTGGCGTCAGCACCGTGTCCGCGTGGAGAAAAAGCAGCCAGTCGCCTTTGGCCTGCTTGGCGCCCGCCTGAAGCTGAGTGCCGCGACCCCTCTCTGACGTGACGAGAGTGGCACCCGCAGCGTCGCAAATTTCCACAGTGGCATCTGTTGAACCACAATCGACAATCACGACCTCCCTCACGAGGCCGCGCACGGTCGCCTGGATCAGTGCATTCAGACACTGGGGCAGGCCCTCTTCAGCATTCAAAGTAGGAATAACGACGCTCAGCATGAGCGCAATCTATAGCCCCGGAAAAAAAATGGCGAGAACGCATAAATGTTCTTGTTTTGTTCTGAATAAATTCCTATCTTCTAACCATGGACATTCACTTCGAAAACGCGCGCCCGGTCGAACAAGGTTCGACCTCCTCTCATAAGGAAGGGGCGCGTATTCAGAAGGGAATAGCGCGCCCCGGACCAACCGCTTCCCCCCGAGCGGTCTCCCGGCCTCCCATCCCCAAGGCGGCGCCACACATCAAGACACCGGATGCCCCCTCGTCCCCCGTGTCCTCTGTGGTGCCTGCAATCGGCCGGCGTGGCCGGGGCGCGCGCTCCAATTCTTCCGGGCGGTTTGAGCCTCTCTCCTATGCTGCTTTTGATGATGGCTGGGAGACGATTGAGGAAGAGTCCGCCCTTAAAACGGAGGTGACCGATGAAGCCCCCCGCAAGATCATCACGCGCAATCAGTCTCCCGATATTCCTTTTGATCGTTCGATCAATCCTTATCGCGGCTGTGAGCATGGCTGTGTCTATTGTTTCGCGCGCCCGACACATGCCTATATGGGCCTCTCTCCCGGACTTGATTTTGAAAGCCGTCTGTTCGCGAAGCCAAATGCGGCAGCGCTTCTGGAGCGGGAACTTTCCAAACCAAACTATACCGTCCGCCCCATCGCCATCGGCACCAACACAGATCCCTATCAGCCCATAGAGCGGCGCTACCGGATTATGCGGCAGGTTCTGGAAGTTTTAGATCGCTACAATCATCCGGTGACCATTGTCACCAAGTCGGCCTTCATCACGCGTGATATCGACATTCTCTCATCCATGGCAAAGCGGAACCTTGTGCGCGTGGCGCTCTCTATCACCACGCTGGATAAGAAACTCGCGCGCGCTATGGAACCGCGCGCCAGCGCGCCCACACGGCGCATGGCTGCACTTGAGCTTTTATCGGCTGCTGGCATTCCAACGGGGGTCATGGTGGCGCCTGTCATTCCGGGGCTCAATGATCATGAGATCGAACGCATACTGCGCGGTGCCCATTATGCCGGTGTGGAACAGGCAGGCTTTATCCTGTTGCGCCTGCCACATGAGATCAAAGACCTGTTCCAAGAATGGCTTGGCGACACAGCGCCCGATAAAGCCAAGAAGGTGATGAAGCTCATTCGCGATACGCGTGGCGGCAAGGAATATGATGCGGAATGGGGCAAGCGCATGCGCGGTGACGGGCCCTATGCCTGGACCATCAAGCGCCGTTTTGATCTCGCCGCAGAGAAGCTTGGCATTCGCACGAGCAAAAGCTCCCACACCCATGCGCTGAATGGTGGGCTGGATTGCTCGGCATTCAGAGTGCCTGAAAAAGTGGGTGATCAACTGGCTCTTTTTTAGGCGCTTTTGCGCCCAAATCCTTTAGCGAAAAACCGCTCACACTTTTTCTGGAAAAGCACTGCCCTGATAGCTGCCATTTGTGTCCGTTGATGCACCGGTGCACACTGGCAGCATGAGCGAGAAAACTTCTCTTTTTGGTGGACCGGACTTCAGTCTGGAGCGCGCGGCGGGTGCGCCGAAGCTGCGCATTGCCGGTATTGATGAAGCCGGGCGCGGTGCATGGGCGGGGCCTGTGGTGGCGGCGGCCGTGATACTTGATCCAAAGCACATTCCCGACGGTCTGGATGACAGTAAAAAACTCTCCGCCAAAAAACGAGATGCCCTTTTCGACATCATCATGGACGTGGCAGAAGTTGGCGTCGGTTATGGCAGTGTTGAGCAGGTGGAAGTGCGCAATGTGCTGAACGCTACTATGGACGCCATGCGGGACGCTGTTGTGGACCTCCCCACCCAACCCGATTTCGCTCTCGTGGATGGAAACAAAACGCCTCTTCTCACCTGCAAAGCTGAAGCCGTGATCGGGGGTGACGGACGCTCTGTGTCCATTGCGGCTGCCTCCATCATTGCCAAAGTCACTCGGGACCGGTTGATGCAAGCGCTCGACAAAGAGTTTCCCGGCTATGGCTGGGATACAAATGTCGGATACGGCACGGCTGTGCATAAGTCAGGCATTGAGCGCATAGGTGTTAACGAACACCACAGACGTTCCTACAAGCCCATACGCAACATGTTGGGCAACTAGCCTCACGACAGACTCTATTTGGTGGCTTGCTCCCTTAAGCCCTTGATTCCTAAAATGATTCACCGGAATTAACTGGGGGTTAACCATGGAGACTCATGATTCCCCTCATCTTTTCATGAATCTATTTACGCGTGTCCGACCAATTGAGGCACGCGCACGGGGGCAGTAAAGCGTGGGGCGTAAAGGTCAAATGAGCCGGTTACCGGCCAACGAAATCCTTCAGGGCGATTGCATTGAACTCATGAATGCGATGCCGGAAAAATCCGTCGATCTCATTTTCGCGGACCCGCCATACAATCTTCAACTGCAAGGTGATCTCACCCGGCCTGATCAAAGCAAGGTTGATGGCGTCACCGACAAGTGGGACCAGTTCTCAAGCTTTGGCGCCTACGACAAATTCACGCATGAATGGATGACCGCTGCGCGGCGCATTCTGAAAGATAGTGGCGCCATCTGGGTGATCGGCTCCTATCACAATATCTTTCGTGTCGGTGCCACGCTTCAGGATCTCGGCTTCTGGATCATGAATGATGTGGTCTGGCGCAAGACCAACCCGATGCCGAACTTCCGCGGCACACGTTTCACCAATGCCCATGAAACATTGATCTGGGCATCAAAGTCTGAGAAGTCCAAATACACATTCAACTATGACGCCATGAAGGCACTCAATGAAGATGTACAGATGCGCTCTGACTGGGTGCTGCCCATATGCACCGGCGGCGAACGGTTGAAAGGTGACGACGGGGCCAAAGCCCACCCAACGCAAAAGCCCGAGTCACTCCTCCATCGCGTTCTGCTCTCAACAACAAATCCTGGTGATATTGTGCTCGATCCCTTCTTCGGCACCGGCACGACAGGCGCGGTTGCCAAGAAACTTGGCCGGAACTTTATCGGCCTTGAGCGCGAAACATCTTACATCGACGCAGCCAAGAAACGGTTGAAGTCCACCAAGTCCGGTACGGCGGAAGATATTGAAGTCACGCAGTCCAAGAAGTCCGAGCCTCGCGTGCCCTTTGGCACGATCGTCGAGCGCGGCCTGCTATCACCTGGCACGGTTCTTTATGATCCGGCCAGCCGCCACGCGGCACGGGTACGGGCAGATGGCACACTCGCGTGCAAAGACGCGACCGGCTCCATCCACAAGATCGGTGCCCATGTTCAAGGCGCGCAGGCGTGCAACGGCTGGACGTTCTGGCACTACAAGAAGCGTGGCAAGCTGCAGCCTATCGACCTGCTTCGCCAGAAAGTACGCAAAGAGATTTACGCAAGCTGAATTCCTTCTGAATTGTGCACTACCGAGGCCGGGTCGCCTCAGAACCGCTCATGATCTGAGCGGTTCTGTTTTTTTGAGCCGCGTTTCCGGACGGTGAACCGTCTTAACACTTCACCTGGAAACGCTTAGAGCGGTCCGGCGTTTTCGTTGTCATCAGCAAGTGCCAGTGCCACCACTTTCTTCATGACCGTTGGCAGGGCGTGGTCGCCCAGATTTTCCGGCAGCACCCATTCCCCGTCGGCTTTTGTCTTTAGAGGCACCGCAGCTTCATAGAGATCGAGCTCCAGATGAAAGTGGGTGAAGGTATGACGAACCTGCCCCACTCGTTTTTTCCATTTGGGCTTTGCCAGTGGCGCTTCAGCGAGAAGCGTTGCCTGCTCACGGACTTCCTCAACCCATTGCGTTGAGGGAATTTCCATCATGCCGCCAAGCAGCCCTTTGGGCGGGCGCTTGCGGATCAGCACGGCCCCATCTTTCCGCACTGCCCAGAAGGCGGCTCCTTTGCGGGTGGGCTTTTGTTTCTTTGGTGCCTTCACCGGAAGGGTTTCCGGGTCGCCCGCTTTCAGCACCTCGCAGGACTTACTCCACGGGCAGCGGTCGCAGGACGGGCGTCGTGGCGTACAGATGGTGGCACCCAGATCCATCATGGCCTGGGCAAAATCGCCGGGACGTTTCTTCGGTGTGAGGGTGGCCGTCTTTTCCTTGATCGGCTTTTTTGCTCCTGGCAATGGCTCACGAATATCAAAGACACGCGCAATCACCCTTTCCACATTGCCATCGACCACAACGGCAGGTCGATCAAACGCAATGGAGGCAACGGCGGCGGCAGTATAGGGACCGATCCCAGGGAGTGCTGAGAGGCCTTCTTCCGTATCCGGGAAAATACCAGCATGTTCGGTAGCCACCTGTTTCGCGCAGGCGTGCAGATTGCGGGCACGGCTGTAGTAGCCGAGCCCTGCCCAGGCATGCATGACTTCATCTATGTCGGCAGCCGCCAGATCGCCGACGCGGGGCCATTTGGCCAGGAACTTCTGGAAATAGGGACCGACGGTCGCCACTGTTGTTTGCTGAAGCATGATCTCCGACAGCCAGACAGCATACGGATCCGCCGTCTCCCCAGGCAGTGAGCGCCAGGGCAATCGACGGGCATGGGCGTCATACCAGGCCAGCAATGTTGACGCTTTTGGCGGTTGCACGTCTTTATTCCTCTTTCTTCAGCAAACAGGACAGATCGCCCCATCGCACTGCCTCACAAAATGGGGCACACTCACCCCATGTCTACCTTCCGACCACCCCGTCGCGCCAGAGTGCCAATGCCTGTTGCCAAGCAGATTGCAGCGACAGCTCGCAAAGTATTTAAGGCGCGCGGCTTCCAACAGGACCATATTGTCCGCCACTGGCCAGAGATTGTGGGAGCGTCCCTGTCCGGCCTCTCCATGCCGGAGAAGCTCGCATTTCCCCGCACAAAGACGAATGAAAGTCCCAGAAGGTCTGAAGGGGCGACGCTCACGGTGCGCGTTGACGGGCCGGGGGCCTTGGAATTTGCCCATCAGGAACCGCAAATCCTTGAACGGATCAACTCCTATTATGGCTATCAGGCAGTGACACGGATCAAGTTGGTGCAGGCGCCCTTGCCCCTGCCCAAGCCCACCCGAAAACGGCGGATTGCCACATTATCGCCTGGGCAAGAGGAGACACTGCGCTCAGAAACGGCGCAAATCCAATCCGACTCGCTCCGCGAGTCGTTGGAAACCCTTGGTCGGCGGGTGCTCGGCTCTCAGAAAAGACCCAACCGGCCTGGTACACGACAGCGCTAGTGCGCGCCGTGTTAAAATGAGCTCAAAACACCCTGCCTCTCGGCCTGGCCTCGAACGGGTGTTTTGGACACTTTGAGTGACGTTGACTAAACGCCACGCGCCCTAAACGGCGATTCTCTGCCGTTTGCAAGCGAAAGGATCGGTTGAGAGACCGGACAAGAAGCCTATAATCACGCAACATCTAGTAGGGATATTTAAAATTGGAACAAAATAAGCGCAATTTGCTGATCGGGGGCGGTGCCCTGCTGGTCCTCATTCTAGTGGCCTTTGCCTTCATGAATTCCAACGGGAACGGAGCTGGCGCGGGTACCGCAGCAACCGGCGACCCCGAGGTGACCGACGCTCTTGCCGTTGCCGGCCCTATGGGCGACTACGCGCTGGGTGCAGAAGACGCACCTGTCACTGTTTATGAATATGCCTCACTCACCTGTAATCACTGTGCGGCGTTTCACCTGCAGAGCTTTCCGGAAATCAAAGAGAAATACATTGAAACCGGGAAAGTGCGCTGGATAATCCGGGCCTTCCCGTTTGACCCCGCTGCCACGGCCGCTGTGATGCTGGCCCGGTGCTCCGGCGAAGACCGCTACTACAAGTTCCTCGATGTACTGTTTGAGCAGCAACCACAATGGGCGTTCCAGGGAAATCCTGGTGAGAATCTCGAAGCCATCGCCAAGCAAGGTGGTTTTTCTGGGGAAGCATATGAAGCTTGCATCCAGAATGAAGATATTTTCGCGCATGTAAGAGACGTCCAGGCGCGAGGCCAGGAAGTTCATGGCGTGCGTTCAACCCCCTCCTTCTTTGTTAATGGCGAGAAAGTTGAAGGCGCGTTGTCATTCTCAGAATTCGAAGAGGTTTTGCTTAAGTACCTACCCGAATCGTGATCCATTGCTTTGATGTTCTGACGGACTTTGTCAGCGGACCGGGGGGTCCCTTTCAGGAAAGTCCGTCAGAGCGCAAAGGGGCTTAAACCACTAATAAAACGGACACTGTCTTGAAGTTCTCTCGTCTGCGTCTTTCTGGATTCAAATCATTTGTCGATACAACAGATCTGTTGATCGAACCTGGCCTTACGGGCGTTGTTGGCCCAAACGGGTGTGGCAAGTCCAATCTGCTGGAAGCTATGCGCTGGGTTATGGGCGAGAACTCGTTCAAAAACATGCGTGGGTCCGGCATGGAAGATGTGATTTTCGCAGGAACAGCCGGGCGCCCGGCGCGGAACAACGCAGAAGTCGTTCTGACCATCGACAATTCAGATCGCAGCGCGCCTGCGGCCTATAATGAGTCAGATGTCCTTGAAGTGTCACGCCGTATTGAAAAGGACGCAGGCTCTCAATATCGCATTAATGGCAAAGACGTTCGCGCACGCGACGTCCAACTCCTGTTCGCCGATGCGTCCACCGGCTCTCACTCCCCTGCCCTTGTACGCCAAGGACAAATTGGGCAGCTCATAGCGTCCAAACCCGTAAACAGACGCCGCATTCTGGAAGAAGCTGCAGGCATTACCGGCCTCCACACCCGTCGTCATGAGGCAGAGCTTCGCCTTAAAGCCGCCGAAACAAATCTCACCCGTCTTGATGATGTTGTAGTGCAGATCGAAACGCAGTTGGCGGGTCTTAAACGCCAGGCGCGACAGGCGACACGCTACAGGAACCTCTCCGGTCACATTCGCCGCGCGGAAGCCACCGTGCTTCACATGAAATGGGCGAACGCCACTGAAACACTCGGCGAAGAAGAAACACGCCTGACAGAGACGGATGCGCGGGTTGCTGAACTCACTCAGTTAGCGGCAGCGGCATCCACCGCACAGGCGCAAGCTTCAGAAAAGCTGCCTGAGTTGCGCGACGCAGAAGCCCATGCAGCTGCTGGTCTTCATCGCCTGACGGTCGCTCGGGAAAACCTCGACGCAGAAGAAGCCCGCGCCAAAGAACAGGCCGCTCAGCTGGCTGCCCGACTTGAGCAAATCACGCAGGACATTGCGCGTGAACGCGAGCTGATGGGCGACACGCGCGAAGCTCTCGAGAAGTTGACGGCTGAAGAGGCTGAGCTTAAATCCCAGGACGCATCACAGGCAGATGCCCACGACGTGGCGCGTACAAAAGTCACAGAAACAAGCGAAGCGCTTCAGACCCGGGAAAACGAGCTGGATACCCTCTCCCAGGAAGCTGCTGCTCTGGCCGCAGAACGCCAAAGTCTGGAGCGTGCCATTCAACAAGGCGAGCAGCGGATTGAAAAACTCGCGTCGCAGCTGAGTGATATCGCGACCGAACGTGCGACCCTCGCTGACGCAGAAGAAAAGAAAGCGGCAATTGCGCAGCAAGGGGCTGAGCTTGAAGAAGCCATGGCGCGCGCGGAGGAAGCTGAGAAGGTAGCTCTTGCAGCTGAAGAAGCCCTTCGGGCGGCCCGTGCTGATGAAGCTGAAAAGCGCGAACCTCTTCAGGGCGCTGAACGGGAACTTGAAGGCCTGTCTGCTGAAGCAAAGACACTTGCTGATATGCTCGCTGTTGATGAAGGCGGGCTTTGGCCACCTCTCATCGATGCGGTGACCGTTGAGCCCGGTTATGAAAAGGCGCTTGGCGCCGCGCTTGGGGATGATCTTTCTGTACCAACAGATAGTGCAGCGCCGATCCACTGGGATCTGGTGGAAGCGCATGGTGATGCTCCTCTGCCAGAGGCCGCACGGCCACTTTCATCGGTTGTTCGTGGCCCCGCTGCTTTTGCCCGGCGTCTTGGCCAGATTGGCCTCGTGTCGCCAGAACAAGGCAAAGCATTGCAGGCTCAGTTGAAGCCAGGTCAGCGTTTGGTCTCTGTCGCAGGCGATTTATGGCGCTGGGACGGCTATACGGCAGTTGCTGATGCGCCAACTTCTGCCGCAAAGCGTCTTGAACAACGCAACCGCCTTGCGGATCTGGAAGCGGAGATTGAAACCGCGCGCAATACCATGCGGGAACTACGCGACGCCTATGAAGCGGCTCGCGTCAAAGTAGAAGAAGCCGCGTCTCGCGAGAGGGAAAGCCGCCAGGCATTGCGAGAGGCACAATCTGCAGAAGCTAACCTTCGCAAAGCGCTTAGCGATGCGGAACGTCAGGCTTCAGCTCAACTCAATCGTTTGGCCGCCCTAACTGAAGCTGAAGAGCGCCTGACGGGTGATCTCACTGACGTGAAACGCGCCCTGGAAGAAAGCCGTGCTTCTTTTGAAGGGCTGCGACCAGGTGATGAACTTCAGGAACGGGTCAACGCTGCACGAGAAGATGTCGGCAAACTTCGTCTTGCTTTGTCAGAAGCTCGCGCGGCGCTTGAAGGCCTTAACCGCGATGCGCAAGCGCGTCAGCGACGCCTGCAGGCGATTGGTGAAGAGCGTTCCGCCTGGGAGCTTCGCTCCACCAACGCCACCCGTCAGATTGAGACACTGGAGACACGCAACACTGAGACGGCCGCTCAGCTGGAGGAACTGAAGCAGGTTCCTGCCCAGATTGAAGAGAAGCGCGGCGCTCTCCTCACCCAAATCTCTGAAGCTGAAGCGACACGGGGCCAAGCTGCCGATGCGCTTGCTACGGCAGAAAACAATCTCGCCGAATGCGACAAGATTGCCCGCGAAACACAGACAGCGCTTTCTGGTGCCCGTGAAGACCGCGCGCGGATTGACGGTCTGGTTGACGGCGCTCGGGAACGCAAAGCGGACGCAGAAGCCCGCATCCGGGAAGTGCTGGAATGCGAACCGGAAGAAGCACTCGCTCTCATTGAGCTCAAAGACGGCGAAGATCTGCCAGATCTTGACCAGATTGAAACCAAGCTTGAGAAGTTGAAGCGCGAGCGAGAAAACCTTGGTGGCGTCAATCTTCGCGCCGATGAAGAAGCTCAGGAGCTGAACGAACAGCTCGATACGATGATGCGGGAGCGCGAAGACCTGGAAGCGGCGATTGCGCGGCTTCGTCAGGGGATCTCCAGTCTCAACAAAGAGGGCCGCCAGCGCATGCTGGAAGCCTTCGACACGGTGAATGAGAACTTCACCCGGCTCTTTACCCACCTGTTTGGGGGCGGTACTGCGCACTTGAAGCTGACAGAATCAGAGGATCCACTGGAAGCTGGCCTCGAAATCATGGCCCGGCCTCCTGGCAAGCGCCTTCAGGTCATGTCGCTTCTCTCCGGGGGCGAGCAGGCTCTGACTGCTATGTCGCTGATTTTCGCTGTCTTCCTCACCAATCCATCACCGATCTGCGTCCTCGATGAGGTCGACGCCCCGCTGGATGATGCAAATGTCGAGCGTTTCTGCGATTTGATGGAAGAAATGGTCCGCACTACGGATACCCGCTTCCTGATTATCACTCACCATGCCCTCTCCATGGCGCGGATGAGCCGCCTCTTCGGCGTGACCATGCAGGAACGCGGCGTATCCACCCTCGTATCGGTTGATCTGGAAGCAGCTGAGCGCATTCGCGAAGCTGTTTAGGCCCAACTGTGTCCAATCAATCGGCCTCGTTTAACGCTTGGTTCCCTCTCACATTTCAGAGGGAATCAGCCTGGCTCGGAGGCCAATTGACGCACCTGCGAAAAGCTCTGATTTGGTGTTGTTTTTCAAACACTTAATCCGTCTTCAGACTTCCTTGACAGGGTTCGGGGCGCCAAGTAGTGTGCGCCCGGCTTGAGGCGAAATTCTGCAGTTTTGCAGGGGTTTCGTGAGGAACGCGGAGGTTCGGTCGGTGCCATGAAGACCCCGACAGAACATGAAAGCGATACAGGCGACGCAAAAGCAGACACCAAGTCTGATCTTGCAGCGCTCGACGCAAAAATCCGCGCCCACACGAAGGCCCATCGGCAGAAAAACCCTGAGCCGGCCGAGACTGGAAGACGAAGTACCGCCATCGGCATGGCATTTAGACTTTCAACCGAGATGGTTGCGGGACTGGTTGCCGGGGGCATTATCGGATGGGTCGTTGATGACCTGTTGGGCACAAAGCCTTGGGGCTTGCTCACCTTCTTCTTTCTAGGAATGGCCGCAGGAATTTTAAATGTGTTCCGCACGGCGCAGAAATTGGCGGCCGATGCAGCGGAGCAGGTGGCAAAGTCGGACGATCCGTCCGGTGACAAGTAAGGGCAAATAGCGTGTCAGCAGCAGACCAAGAAAGCGGCGGCCTCGGCATTGATCCGATGCACCAGTTTGAAGTGCAGCCGATTATTCCAATCCATTTCGGTGGCATTGACGCGTCTTTCACCAACGCTTCCATGTGGATGGTGTTTGCTGCGATCGGCATCATCAGCCTGACTGTGTTCGCGATGAGCGGGCGCGCTATGGTTCCCGGACGCTGGCAGTCAATTGCTGAGCTTTCCTACGAATTTGTTGCCAATATGGTGCGTGACAATGTGGGCAAAGCGGGTCAGAGCTACTTCCCTTTCATCTTCACGCTTTTCATGTTTGTTCTCTTTTCAAACATGCTGGGCATGCTTCCCTACTCCTTCACCACCACCAGCCACATCATTGTGACGTTTGCGCTGGCGCTATTCATCTTCATCGGTGTGACGCTTATTGGTGTTGTGAAGCACGGTTTCCACTTCCTCTCACTCTTCGTGCCGAAAGGCCTGCCGGCTGTTCTGCTGCCGCTTATTGTTGTGATTGAAGTGATTTCCTATCTTTCCCGCCCGATCAGCCTTTCTGTTCGTCTTTTCGCCAATATGATGGCCGGACATACGATGCTGAAAGTGTTTGCGGGATTTGTGATCGGCTTTCTTGGCGCCGGCGGCCTTTTCACAGGTCTTGCGATTGCGCCGATCGCCTTCATGGTGGCCTTTACCGGCCTCGAAATTCTAGTGGCATTCCTGCAAGCTTATGTGTTTGCCATCCTGACCTGCATCTATCTCAACGACGCACTGCATCTTCACTAGAAAGCGGCGCGTAATCACTTTTGAACGGGGCATTGCGCCCCATAAGTTAACTGAAAGAGGGCCGGGAAAATCCGGACCCGCATTACGGAGACACGGACATGGAACCTGAAGCAGCAAAGCTCATTGGCGCTGGTATCGCTTGTATCGCCCTTGCAGGCGCAGGTGTTGGCATCGGCCACATCTTTGGTAACTACCTGGCAGGCGCACTGCGGAACCCAGCTGCTGCACCAGCACAGTTCCCTAACCTGCTGCTGGGCTTCGCCCTTGCTGAAGCAACAGGCCTCTTCGGTCTTGTTGTTGCACTGATCCTGCTCTTCGTTCTTTAAGTAGACCTCAAAGACAGTCCTCTTTCGCACGTCACCGGTGGCTTTCGGGTCACCGGTGTCCGCGAAACGCCTCAGTGCCTTCCTTTCAAGGTCGGTGACTGAGTCTCAGGAGACAGGCATATGCCTCAGTTAGATTTTGCCACCTTCGCGCCTCAGCTCATCTGGTTGACGCTCGTCTTTGGCGTCCTCTACCTCGTCATGGCGCGGGTCGCCTTGCCGCGGATTGCGACCGTTATTGAAGAACGCCGCGACCGTATTGCAGACGATCTCGACACGGCTGCGCAGCTCAAAAGCGACACGGACGACGCCATTGCGTCTTACGAAACCGCCCTTGCTGAAGCCCGCACCAAAGCTCATTCGATTGCGCAGGAAACGCGGGATCGCCTAACAGCAGAAACCGATGCTCACCGGGCCGACCTCGAAGGTCAGCTTGCAGCACGTATCGCGGATGCTGAAAAACGGATTGATGCTACGAAGACCCAGGCGCTTACAAGCGTTCGGGACGTAGCGGTAGATGTTGCCGACGCGATCACACAGCAGCTGCTGGGCGATAGCGACCGGGCGGCCGCAGAACGCGCCGTCGACAGCGAACTCGCTTAGGAAGGGATCTAGATAGATGCTTCAAGATGCAAATTTCTGGGTTCTGATCAGCTTCAGTATCTTTATTGGCCTGCTCTTCTATTTCGGCGTGCCCGGGATGGTGACAGCTGCGCTGGATAAGAGAGCCGACGACATCAAGAACGAGCTGGAAGAAGCCCGTAAGCTTCGGGAAGAAGCCCAACAGGTACTTGCCAGTTATCAGCGCAAACAGCGTGATGCTGAAAAAGAAGCCGAAGCCATTGTCGAGCAGGCACGGGCAGAAGCCGAGCGGCTTGCCATTGAGACCAAAGAGAATTTGGCTCAGCAGGTAGAACGCCGGACGCAACTGGCTGAAGACAAGATCGGACAGGCGGAAGCTCAGGCGCTTCAGGAAGTCCGTGCCGTGGCAGCTGACATTGCCGTCTCTGCTGCACGCAAGATCATTGAAGAGAAGCTTGATGGCAATCAGGCAGCCCAATTGATTGACAAGTCAATCGCTGAGGTCAAAGACAAGCTGCACTAGTTTGTTTTGTCGCGTTTCCGGACGGAAAACCGGGAACCACTTTTCCTGGAAACGCTTTAGGCGCTTCGACAAAAACATTCAAAACCCCGCGATGCTCAAGCTCCGCGGGGTTTTTTGTGTTTTCAGCAAATGCGCAATTCTTGACTTTCCGGGAAAAACTTGACTACCCTGCTGAAGGGTGAATTGTGTCCACTTTGTGGTTGCGACATGCTTCTGCCCCCACCTTGAGAAGGAGTTGACGATGGTACCACCAAAACGTTAGCTTCTTATATCAGTGATCGTCACGTCCGGAGGTTAACCCTCAGGGCGTTTTTTATTGCCTGCCAGTTGTGCGAAAAGTTTACGATCCAATCTTGCGGTTCTTGCGGTTTTTAGCGATATTTCTTCTATTGGTTCGATCTGTGCCTGTTTCATACGGGCTCGCAGCGGAGCAGATTTGTAATGGCTGGTGAGTGACACTGCGGCGGGTCGCCCGAATACGGGGATTAAAAGTTCCTAGCGAGACAGTGATTATCAGCCCCCAGGCGCTCGGATCTAGAGCTATTGGTTGAAAACCTGCGTTGGCGCGGGTAAGCGGAACTATGACAAAAACGCACTGAACGAAGTTGATTGACACTTTGGGAGACATTTGTTCGTTTCGCGTTGTGGTGCTTTTCTGTGTCCTCGGCATACGAATCAGTTTTCATTTGACGGCTAATATGCCACTAACTGGGTATTCTAAAATTTGCGCCTATCGGGGACCGATCAGGCGCTTTTTTGTGTCCGTATGCAACTTGACTAACACTACTCGACTGCCTGTAGCGCTCCGTGTATCACTAACCACTGTAATGAGGTGTGAGATTCGGGAACGGGCAGCCCTAAGGGAGAGTAAGGCCCGCGTGACGGAAATCAGACCTCCCCAGGCATCCCAAAACTAGGTGCTATTGGTTGGCAACCTGCATAAAGCGGGCAGTGCGAAGCTTTGTCGGAACATCCGTTGGCAGCAGGGATTTGCTTGCTGGCTGCCGAAATGACATAGTTTTTGGTATTCGGGATGCTGCGCCTACCGGGCACTGTTTGGAAGCCTTTCTACAACTCGCTTAACGTCACTCGACTAGCTGGAGCGCTCTGTGTACCTTCAACCTCTGTAATGAGGTTTGGGTTCGGGAACGGGCAGCCCTGAGAGGGGAGCTGTAAGGCCCGGAAGACGGAACTGAACTTCCCCAGGCACCCCATAACTAGGTGCTATTGGTTGGCCAACTGCATAAGGCGGGCGGTGCGGAGCTTTGCCGAACCACGCATAAAGGTGCGTTAGAACCTCTGGGAGCACCAAGTATTTGCTCGCGGGGGACCAAAATGACATAGTTCTTGGTATTCGGAGTGTTGCGCCCAACGTGAGATCGTCTGGGTGCTTTTTTCTGCCCGCGTCCTACTTGTAGAACACAGCTCGACTGGCCAAATCGATTTCCTTAGTATTGGAGACTGTAATGAGGCGGCAAGGATCCGCGTTGAAAGTAGGCAGTCTTTAGACCTAAGAGACCTCAGCCCGCGCTTGTCCCTCCCCAGGCGTTTTGCGGACGCTATTGGTTGATCATCCTGCATTGCGCGGGAGTGCGTAGCTTGTACAAATTGGATTGCAGCGGACCTGCGACAAGCAATTGAGGTCCGCCTTAGGACTACCATTATCGATAGCATAGCTACTTTGTAAGATTCGCTTGCACCCGAACGGGGCAGGCATTTTGCATTTTTGAATAATTAAACTGATTGATCGAATTCCCGCACGCAGCACAGCGTAGGCGGGATTTTTTGTGCCCGAACGACTTCCTGTCTTCGGGCATTTTCATGCCCAAATGAGGTGAAAATGGATCCCGATCCATTCATCTTCCTGGGGTTTTCTTTAGAGCAATGGTTGGACATCGGTCGCTTCATTGTCTTGTTAGTCGACAAGGCAGTTAAGTGGTGGCGTGATGCGAAAACTGATCGCTCAAAGAAGCCCAAGGACGATGACTTGCGCGACCAGTAAGCGCTAACAGTCCTTCAGACTTTTAATACCCGAGTGGCAGACCCGATCTCGCTCGCCTTGGATTCGGGTTTAGATTCGTTCTAATGTGTTGAAATGGCACGCTTATATGGACCCTCGGGTCAAGCCCGAGGGTGACAGTTAGGGACGTTCGCGCAGCTCTTTGAATTGAATATTATGCTGCCTCAATGGTGAGTTCTGGCCAGAACTGTTTCCAGCGAGCGCATTTCTCATCATAGCGGTCTTTGACGAAATTCCCTGCCCTGTTGGGACGGATGCGCATCGCGGCCATGTCAGCCAATCCCGGCACATAGAACCGTCTCTCGCCATTCTCCAAGGGCTGGATCGCGACCATGTTACCAATTGCGAGGAACCGGTCGATGCCCTCGCAGGAGGTCTGGAGCGGCGGATAAGAGATCTCGTGCTTGTCCTCGTACCAAAGGTGCACCCGCGCCTGGTTCTTGAATTCAATATCGACACCAAGATCTGCGAACAGCGCATCGGCCCGTTTGATTACGGCATCCTCTGCCTCCCAGGACGTATCTGGGTCTAAATAAAAGATGTCATAGTCTTTGATGCCGTGGGTCAGAGGACGTTCTGTGAGCACATTCCAGACGGTTTGAAAAAGACTACCCGAGACAAGCCAGACATCGTCCAAACCAAGCTCTGGGAGACGCTCAAGGATCACCTTGTTGCTCTCGTTCCGGCAGGCAATCTCCAAAAACTCTGCTTCTGTCACGCGTTCCCCCACGAAAAAGGCACCTCCCGGAAATGAGAGGTGCCCTTCCAACGATATCCGATTCGGGGCCTGCCTAGTTCAGCGCCGCATTGATCGCCCGGAAAAACTCCATCGTCTCCATTTCGCGATATGCGCTTTCGTCCAGTGACGTCGCATAGTCGCTATTGGCCGACAGCTTGACGATCACGGTGCCCTTTGTTGGGTTCACAAAGATGAACTGGTTATAGACGCCAATAGCGGAATACTCCCCCTCTGTGCTTGCCGGGATCCACCATTGGTAGCCATAGCCAACTGGGAAAAAGTCACCCTGTGCTAGTTTGGTTTCCGGCAGAAGGTGCGGTGCGTCAGGTACCACAGAAGCACTGACCCAATC
Organism: Parvibaculaceae bacterium PLY_AMNH_Bact1; assembly: GCA_032881465.1. Taxonomy (NCBI): domain Bacteria; kingdom Pseudomonadati; phylum Pseudomonadota; class Alphaproteobacteria; order Hyphomicrobiales; family Parvibaculaceae; species Parvibaculaceae bacterium PLY_AMNH_Bact1. The sequence goes on along the minus strand of CP126168.1, from coordinate 794,100 downwards.
AGCAGGCACGATCTGCACCCCATTCCAGCTGCCACCCAAACGGTAAAGCTCACCCAGTTTCGCATAATCGCGCGCCGTGGCGTTCAAGCCGCCGAAAGCCATCTCCATGCCTTCACTGTCGATGAGCCAATAGGCATCAGACTCCATACCAAGCGGTTTCCAGAGCTTCTCCTCCATATAGTCGGCAATGGTGCGTCCTGTGGCGTTCGCCAGCAACATACCCAGGACCTGCGTGTCGGTTGAGTTGTAGTGGTTATAGGTTCCTGGTTCTTTGTCGCGTGTCAGGGTCGCAGCGAATTCGTTGAAGGAGCCGCCAAGCGCCATGATCCGACCAAAGCGATTAATGTCTGACTCTGGATCGCTGTAATCTTCGTTCCAGGCCGCCCCGGACGACATTTGCAGGATGTCTTTGATCCGCACGCCGTCATAGGCAGAACCTGCGAGTGACGGCGCATATTTCGTAACCGGCTCTTCAATGCTGGTGATATGACCTTCTTCAATCGCGATACCAATTGCTGCGGAGACAAAGCTCTTTGCGACTGACATGGAGAGCCAGTTCACATCACGCCCACCTGTCAGCATGTAGCGCTCGGTGCGCACCTTGCCGTCTTTGATCACCAACACAGCGCTGGTATCCGTCTCAGCCAGGAAGGTCTCCGTATCAACAGTCTCCCCCTTGTACGTGAAGGATTCCGGCAGCGACGCCACGTCCCCGTCGGGGAAATCAAACGGGGTCTCAGATGCCCTCATCGTGTTCACCGGATAAAGGTCGGCCAATCGGTTGAAGTTTTCATATTGCTCCGACCCGTTAAACAGAGTTGCAGCGAACCGCGCGCGGTCAATCTCGCGCTTGAAATAGAGGCCCGCACCCGCAGCCAGCACAATGACGAGCGCCAGAGCGCCTAAAATGACCTTCTTCATAATGTTTCCTTTCTGAAACAGACGTTAGGTGTCCGACGCGTTGGTGAGCTCTCTCACGAGAGCATCCGCCAGCCGCCTGGTCGAAATCGAATTGGGTTTAGCGAGCCCGACGCCGACGAAACTTGCTTCGCCGTAAGCCAGGGAAAGCAGTGCATGGGCAACGTCTTCGCGCTCAGCCATGCCGCGACCTAACTTTTCCGTCGTCATTTGCGCAACGAGAGCATCAGTGATCCGCCCATACATGTCGGCCAGTCTGGATTTGATCGTCACGTCGCGTTCAGCGAGATACCAAAGTTCTCCGACCACGTTGTTTGAGGTCTCATCGCTGAAGGTTTCGCTAAACATCTTGTCGAGCAAATCATCCAGCGTGTTGGCCTTCCCCGCCGCTTGAGCATCGGCAAGGATGGCCTCCCCTCGATCAATCATGCGTTTGATCAAGAGATCAACCATGTCTGCCCGATTGCCAACGAAGTAGCGGACAAGGCTTCTAGGCAGGCCCGCTTCATCAGCCACCTTCTGCAAGGTGGTTTTCGCCAGCCCCTCACGGATCACACAGGCTTCAAATGCCTGGAGGATCTGTTCTTTGCGTTCATCTTCAATTTTTGCGCGGGCCATAAGGCATTCCATTCTTGTCACCCATGACAAGAATGGGGCCCGGACCAAAACTTGTCAAGAGTGACAAGTTTGAGGCTAAAAAAAAGGCCCGGAAAACCGGGCCTTTTCGAGAGTGTTTTATTCTGCTGCTTGAGCGGGAGCTGGCGGCGACCAAGTAAGCACCGGCTTCCGCGCCGCCTGGGTCTCGTCCAACCGGCGCATGGGGGCGAGATAAGGCGCCCCAGCGAAGCGGTCGGTTTCGCCGCGTTTGGCACTTTCAGCGAGATCAGCCAGTGTTGCGATGAAGAGATCAAGACTGGCTTTCGACTCGCTCTCTGTGGGCTCCACGAGCATGGCGCCATGCACCACCAGCGGGAAGTACATTGTCATCGGGTGATAGCCTTCGTCGATCATGGCTTTCGCAAAATCGAGCGTCTCAACACCGGTGTCCTTTAAGAACGCATCATCGAACAACGCTTCGTGCATGCATGGACCTTCGAAAGGTGCCGACATGGTGTCCTTCAGCGACGCCAGCACATAATTTGCCGACAGCACCGCGTCCTCGGCTGCTTGGCGCAGACCATCAGATCCGTGGCTCAACATATAGGCTGCGGCGCGGACAAACATGCCCATCTGACCGTGGAAGGCTGTCATGCGACCAAAGGTGCTGCCGCCCACTTCTTCCACCTGTTCAGCAACGTCGGCAAATTTCAAGCGGCCATTGCGCTCAATGACCCATGGAAGCGGCGCAAAAGGCGCCAGGGCTTCTGATAAGACAACCGGTCCTGCACCCGGACCGCCGCCACCATGAGGTGTCGAGAATGTCTTGTGAAGATTGATGTGCATGGCATCGACGCCAAGATCACCAGGACGCACGCGGCCGACGATGGCATTAAAGTTCGCACCATCGCAATAGAAATAGCCGCCAACGTCGTGGAGAGCGTCTGCGATTTCCTTGATGTCTTTTTCAAAGAGGCCACACGTGTTCGGGTTGGTGAGCATGATCGCTGCCACATCAGGCCCGAGCTTTGCCTTGAAAGCCTCCACGTCCACACGACCATCTTTGGTCGCTGGTATGGAATCAACCGTGTAGCCCAAGAGTGCTGCCGTGGCGGGGTTGGTACCATGGGCACTTTCAGGCACCAGAACACGTGTGCGGGTTTTGCCCTCGCCACGGGCTTCCAGCGCTGCGTGAATGGCCATCATCCCACACAATTCACCATGAGCGCCCGCTTTGGGTGACATGGCAACGGCCGGCATACCGGTCAGAACCTTCAACCAATGGGCGACAAGTTCAATAAGCTCGAGAGCCCCCTGTGCTGTTTTGGTCGGCTGCAGTGGATGCACATCGGCAAACCCTGGAAGCCGCGCGATCTTTTCGTTAAGCCGCGGATTGTGCTTCATGGTGCACGACCCCAAGGGATAAAGCCCTGCATCAATGGCGTAATTCTTCTGCGACAGGCGCACATAGTGGCGCATCACGTCGGGTTCCGAGAGGCCTGGCAGGCCGATGGAGTTCTTCCGCCGATTACCGCCCAAACGGTCTTCAAACGCGTCAGGTTCATCCAGATCCACGCCACAGGCGCCGCTATCGCGTTCAAAGATCAGGAGCTCTTCCTGCGCCAGTCCGCGATTTCCGGTGAAGGTTTTCCGTCCTGCTTCGCCCAATTCGCCGACACCTGTTGGACGACCTTGTTTGTTCATGCCGCTCATGACAGCACCTCCTTCAGCACCGCAACGAAGGCCGCGCGGTCTGCTTCCGTATTCACTTCTGTTGATGCAACGGCCACCAAATCATCGAGACTATCTTCGCCCGGCCACAATCGTGATACGCGAACCCCTGCAAGTACGCCTTTGTCCGCCATCTCATCAATCAGATCACGGGCATTTTTCGGCGTTCGAATAGTGAACTCATTGAAGAAAGTAGGAGTCACAATCTCAACACCGCCCACATCTTCCAATTGGTCTGCGAGCTTCACAGCATTCGCGTGATTGATCCGCGCAAGGCGTCCAAACCCTTCTTCGCCCAGCAGCGACATGTGGATGGTGAAAGCCAGACAGCACAGTCCTGAATTTGTGCATATGTTGCTGGTGGCTTTCTCACGGCGGATATGCTGCTCACGAGTGGACAGCGTGAGCACAAAGCCGCGCTTGCCTTCCGCGTCTACCGTTTCCCCGCACAGGCGCCCAGGCATTTGACGGACATATTTCTGTTTGGCTGCAAAGAGCCCCACATAAGGCCCGCCAAAGTTGAGCGCATTGCCGATAGACTGACCTTCGCCGACCACAATGTCCGCGCCCATCTCTCCCGGCGGCGTCACCATTCCCAGAGAGACAACTTCAGTGAAGGCGACAATCAGCAGAGCTTTCTTCGCGTGGGCGGCATCAGCGATAGCACGCAAGTCACGCACATTTCCGAAAAAGTCAGGGTTTTGCACGACCACACAGGAAGTCTCGTCATCGATGCGGGCAATGATGTCTTCAGTGCCGTCAAGGACGGGCGCACCTGGATCAACCTCGTATCCTGCGAATTCAGAAAGATTTTCGACCACCGCACGATAATGCGGATGCAGAGAGCCGGACAACACAGCCTTCTTCTTACGGGTGACGCGATGCGCCATCAAGACCGCCTCGCCACAGGCGGTTGAGCCGTCATACATGGACGCATTTGCTACATCCATCCCCGTCAACATCGCGACCTGAGTCTGAAACTCAAAGAGATATTGCAATGTCCCTTGGGAAATTTCGGGCTGGTATGGCGTGTAGGCAGTCAGGAATTCTGAGCGCTGAATGAGATGATCGACTGTGGCTGGAACGTGATGCTTATAGGCCCCACCTCCGACGAAGAAAGGAACCGACCCAGCTGGCGTGTTTTTCGCCGCCATTGCCCCTAGAAGTCGTTCTACTTCCAACTCACCCTGGCGGGTTGGAAGATCGACAAGACCTCCCCGACGCGCCTCATCAGGCACATCGACAAAAAGATCATCAATGGAGCCCGCGCCGATGCGGGCGAGCATGGCCTGACGATCAGGCTCCGTCAGCGGCAGATAGCGCATGTGTTTAGTCCAATCCTGCGGTGAAAGTGTTGTAAGCGGCTTCGTCCATCAGCTCTTCGAGCTCGCCCGTATTGCTCAGCTTCATCTTGACGAACCAGCCGGCTCCTTGCGCGTCTTCATTTACTTTTGCTGGCGTCTCATCCAGAGCATCATTGATCTCGACAATTTCACCTGTAACCGGTGCGTAGACTTCACTTGCCGCTTTGACAGATTCAACAACAGCGGCTTCGTCCCCCTTAGCGACTTCTCGCCCGACCTCAGGCAACTCGACAAAAACGACGTCGCCCAACTGTTCCTGGGCGTAGTTGGTGATGCCAATGGTGGCGACATCGCCGTCAATGAGAACCCATTCATGGTCTTCGGTAAATTTGACAGTGCTCATAATTCTCAATCCCCATTATCAATTCTCGTGTGCCGTTTGGGCTCACCTTATTTGCGATATCTCTTTTCAATGAACGGCATGGCAACCACTTCCGCTGCCCGCGGTTTGCCGCGAACCATCAGCGTGAGTGGCGTTCCCTTTTTCGCGAATTCCTTGGTCACATAGCCCATAGCAACAGGTGCATTGGCAGTGGGTCCGAAACCGCCGCTGGTCACAGTTCCAATAACGTTTCCATTTGTATCGACGACTTCTGTTCCCTCACGCGCCGGACCTTTTCCTTCCGGACGAATACCGACCCGCTTGCGCGGGGCGCCGTCTGCAATCTGACCCAGAATTTTTTGTGCGCCAGGAAACCCACCTTCTTCTCGACGGCGTTTTCCGATCGACCAGGTAAGGGCCGCTTCGACAGGGGTTGTGGTCTCGTCAATGTCGTGGCCATAAAGACAAAGCCCGGCCTCAAGCCGCAGTGAATCCCGGGCACCAAGGCCGATCGGCTCAACTTCCTGTTCAGCCAGAAGTTTGCGAGCGAACGCTTCAGCCACGCCATTCATAACGCAGATTTCATATCCATCTTCACCGGTATATCCAGACCGGGTGATGAGCGCACGCTCTCCCTCAATCTCCACTCGGCGCAACTCCATGAACCCAAGGTCATTCGCTTCAGGCACAAAGCGGGCAAGCACATTCGCAGCCTCAGGTCCCTGAAGAGCCAAAAGGGACCGCTCTTGATCAATCCGATTCAACTTAGCCCTACCAGCCAGCTTCTCTTCGATATGTCGAAAATCGTTTTCCTTACAGCCCGCATTGACGACCAGAAACAACATGCCCTGAGCGTCAGGCTGGCGAGAGCGGGTCACCATGAGATCGTCCATGATGCCACCATTGTCATTGAGCAATTGCGTATAACGCATCTGCCCAGGGGCAAGACCTTTGATATCGCCGGGGATCAGCGTCTCGAGCGCCTCTGCAACGGCCTCATGCGCGGCATCGCCTGTTAGGCTCTCATCTGTGCATTTCAGAAATGCCGGGCCCATATGGGACACATCGAACAAGCCTGCTTTGTTCCGCGTGTGGAGGTGCTCTCCCAGCACGCCCAATTTGTATTGGACAGGCATGTCATAGCCAGCGAACGGCACCATCTTTGCGCCGAGTTCAACATGAAGGCCGTGCAACGGTGTCTTCAATAAGTCTTCTGTCGTTTGGGTCCCCATGGACACTTTCATTCAACACGATTCGTCAGCGGCCAGCCGGCGCAATATGCGCCGCTCGCGCCCCCTCTGTCGTGTGAACCTGAGAGATTTCACCGAGCCAATATTGTTGGCTGGCTTATCCCCTTGGGTGAGACCCGCATCGCTACGCGCCTACTTTCCAGAGTGTCCTCTTCTCGCGGTCCGGTTGCCTGAGAGTTTCCGGGGCGGTTGCTCCTTCGGCGTCAGGATTGCCTTGCAGCATCCTGAACTCTCCCGCGAGGGTCGTTGGTGATAGGGATAATAGGTGGGGGCGATTGAGAGTCAATCGCTGGACGCCCAAGAAAAAACGCCAGATATCAGCCCAGATTCCCTAAGGATTCCAGATGGATAGACAGGCAGCGCCTCAGCGGTCACGCTTGTTGTAAGCGAGTTCCTCTGGTGTCAGCTGAAATCCGACAAGAATCTCATAGGCTGACCCGTCGATCCGGGCGACATAGGGCACCTTGGTTTCTTCAATCGTATGGATGAAGCGTGTCGTGCGCTGATTGCCTTCAAACGTCAAAGGCAGAAGAAATGTGTCTTTCCGCAGGACCCGTGAATTAATTTCCGTCAGCGCAATAAACATGGGCACCGTGACCTCACGACTGGCGGCCGCTGGACCGATTTCCGCTACACCGCGAACGGCCAGGTCAACATAGATAATGCCATCGTCAATGTCGTATTCGCACCGGCTTACAACCCGCTCCAACTCAGCGGTGAGCGCTATGTCCGTGATGTCATTTCCTGCCCCTGAAAACGATGTCAGATTTTCCGTTCCACCAAGAATACCAACCCCAGGGCAAGGCAGCGCTTGTTCAAGTTCGACTTGGGCCTCGGAGGCACAGGCAGATAGCAGCCCGATTATGCCCATGCCCACAAACAACACTCTGAGTGCATGGAATTTCTCTTGTATGGCCCGCATCATTGGTTGACTGCTCCTGACATGGTAGAGGACCTCGGATAAGGCCTCCGTCTTGACTTTACAAGGCGCGCATCCTCTATTACCGACTAATCGACCGAAGCGTGCCTGCCCCACAGAATCCCTTGAAATCAAAGGGTTGTGAGACTTTGGGCACTTTAGAGCGGTTCTGTTTCACATGGAATCAGAAAACCGCTCTAAGGATATCTTTTGTCGCATTTCCGGGCGGATAAGTGCTTTCGCCTATCCTGGAAATGCTTTACGAACCGCCCGCGCGGCCACATGCGCCGCCTCGCAAGAAAGCAGACCGACAGACGTGAGTGCAGCACCAGACATCCCCATCCGACCCCTGACAGTACTGGTCGCGGAACCTCGCGGCTTCTGCGCGGGTGTTGACCGAGCGATCCAGATCGTAGAGCGGGCGATCGAGAAATACGGTGCCCCGGTCTATGTGCGCCATGAAATTGTTCACAACCGATTTGTTGTTGAAAATCTCGAGGCCCAAGGTGCCATCTTTGTTGAAGAATTGGATGAAGTTCCAGACGACGCTCATGTGATCTTTTCTGCCCACGGTGTCCCGAAAGCCGTTCCTGCAAATGCAGAAGCGCGCGGACTGTCTTATTTCGATGCGACATGCCCTCTCGTGTCAAAGGTCCATGTTGAGGCCGAGAGGCATTTCGAGGCCAACCGCGAAATTCTCCTTATCGGCCATGCGGGCCACCCCGAAGTGATCGGGACAATGGGCCAGTTGCCAGATGATGCCGTGACGCTTATCGAAACGATTGAAGATGCTGAAACGCTCACCCCAAAAGACCCGGATCGGTTGGCGTTCATTACCCAGACAACACTCTCGGTCGATGACACGGCCGCAATTGTCGCGGTGCTCACGCGTCGGTTCCCGTCTATTGTCGGCCCGCATAAGGAAGATATCTGCTACGCCACCACCAATCGGCAGGCAGCAGTCAAGGCTATTGCGCCAGACAGTGATGCGGTGATTGTGATTGGCGCGCCAAACTCCTCCAACTCAATGCGGCTCGTAGAAGTTGCCGAGCGAGCGGGATGCCCGAGGTCTTTTCTTGTTCAACGCGCCGACGATATTGATTGGACAGCGTTTGCGGGTGTTACAAGTGTAGGGATCACTGCTGGTGCGTCTGCGCCAGAGGTATTGGTGGATGAGGTGATCGACGCGTTCAAAGCCCGCTATGCAGTCACTGTCAAACCAGTCACCGTGAACCGCGAGCGCGTTCAGTTTAAACTGCCCCGTGCGTTAAGTGGGCAGGCATAGGCCATGGCTGTTTATACAGAAGTTGACGACCAAGCGCTCTCAGCGTTTCTCGATCTCTATGACATCGGTGGCTTGCTCTCTTTCAAGGGCATTGCTGAAGGCGTTGAGAACTCAAACTACCTGCTTCATACAGAAGCAGGCAGCTACATTCTGACGCTGTATGAGAAGCGCACGAATGTAGAGGACCTCCCCTTTTTTCTGGGGTTGATGAACCACCTGGCTGCGCAGGGTTTCCCCTGCCCGACGCCAATTCTTCAGAAGTCTGGCGACATGCTGGGCACGCTGGCTGGTCGTCCGGCTGCCATCGTCTCCTTTCTTGAGGGCATCTGGCCGCGCAAACCACAACCCAAACATTGTGGTGAGCTCGGCGCAGGTCTTGCGCGCATGCATCTTGCCGGCAGTAATTTTGAGTTGACGCGCCCGAATGCTCTGTCGGTCTCTGGCTGGCGCCCGCTTTATGAAACCTGCGACGGCCGTGCCGATGAGGCCATTTCTGGCCTCGCCCAAGAGATTGAACAGGAACTCGACTTTTTTGATGCCAACTGGCCGTCGGACCTGCCCTCCGGGATAATCCACGCGGACCTGTTTCCGGATAATGTGTTTTTCGTTCAGAACAAACTGTCTGGCTTTATCGACTTCTACTTCGCGTGCAATGACGCTCTGGTCTATGACCTGGCGATCTGCCTGAATGCCTGGTGTTTTGAATATGACGGCGCCTTCAATATCTCTAAAGCACGGGCCATGTTGCAATCCTACACGCGGATACGTCCGCTCAATGGGCAAGAGCTCGCCGCTCTGCCCATTATGGCGCGCGGCAGCGCGCTCCGGTTTTTGCTGACGCGAACCTATGATTGGATCAATACGCCGGAGGGCGCGTTGGTTCGACCAAAAAATCCGAAGGAATGTCTAACACAGATGCGTTTTCACCAAGACGTCACATCGCCTGCTGCTTACGGGCTTGATGTATAAGCTATGACCACCTCCATGACTGTTGATATCTACACAGATGGCGCATGCTCCGGAAACCCCGGACCCGGCGGCTGGGGTGCCCTGATGCTTTGCAATGGCGAGGAGAAGGAAATTTGCGGTGGCGAAATGGAGACGACCAACAACCGCATGGAAATGCTTGCGGCAATCCAGGCATTTCAAGCACTCAAGAAACCAACCAAAGTCCGCCTCCACACAGATTCGACCTACCTGAAAGACGGCATCACTAAGTGGATTACAAACTGGAAGCGCAATGGCTGGCGCACGGCGGCCAAGAAGCCGGTCAAGAATGCCGACCTCTGGCAGCTGCTAGAAGAGGCGATGAAGCCCCATGATGTCGAATGGCATTGGGTGAAGGGGCACAGCGGCCATACGGAGAATGAGCGCGCTGATGAGCTCGCCCGGCAAGGTATGGCCCCCTATAAATCTTAGGTAGGCAGAAAAAAAGCCGCTGATTCACAGCGGCTTTTCTAATTTCAACGTATCGTCTCAGTCTTAGACGAGGGTCAGCATATGATCCGCGCCGGAGACTTTTGCCTCCCCGGGATTTTCTTCCTGATTGAGAGATTTCAGAACACCATCTTCAATCAGCATTGAATAACGCAGACTGCGCGTTCCCATGCCAAAACCTGATCCGTCAAACCCAAGACCCACGGCTTCTGTAAAGTCGCCATTGCCATCGCCTAACATCATCACCTTGTCATCAGCGCCTTGGGTTTTACCCCAAGCGTCCATAACGAATGCGTCGTTCACCGAAAGACAGGCAATCAGATCAACACCCTTCCTGCCAAGATCACCGGCTTTCTGGACAAAACCAGGGAGGTGCTGATTTGAGCAGGTTGGGGTGAAAGCCCCTGGAAGTGCGAAAAGCACAACTTTTTTTCCTGCAAATAGCTCTGATGTTTTTACAGGCGTTGGGCCTTTATCTGTCATGTGCATCAGGGTTGCGTCAGGCAGCTTATCGCCAACTTTGATTGTCATGGTACCTCCAGCTGTCGGGTTTTTGAGTGAGCGATCTCCGCCCTTGTTGATGGTCATTAAAGCGTGGCGGCACAGAAAGTGCCAGCGTCAGCCACATCCTTATTCGATTAAAAATGCGCCTTCGATGCCGGGTCTGCCATCCTCATAGAGGAGCAGTAGACTGACGGGTTTGCCCCTAAGTTTTTCGGGGTCATTTGCCTCAAGCGGCAGCAGGAACCTGTTTCCGTCGTCGGGGCGTGACGCGCCGAGATACACACCCTTCAGTCCCGACGCCACAATGATTGAAGGCAAGACTTCCTGACCAGCCAATGAAATATCTAGTTCTGCGCGATATCCTTTGATGTTCGCGAGGCGCACCGCTGCTCTCAAGTCCGCATCACTGACGCGGACTGGCACCTGACTAGTGAAGACCTCAATAAGGTCAGCATGCGTTGTTGGCCCAGCCTCCCCGGCGGGGATGCTTAAGCTGCTTCGAATGCTTGTCGGCATACAGACGTCAGAGCAAACGCCAAAATCCAGCTTGAGAGACAAATCAATCGCTTGGTCGGGATCCTGAGCGGTTATGCGCAGTGGCCACAGCACATCACCCTTGTAGCCATAGAAGCGTTCACCAAGCTCATCAAAAGCTTCGGGCGTCGGCCACAACAACTCAATCGCTTGCACATTCTTCGACCCTGACCAGCTAAACATTGGTGCAAGACCGCTGTCGCCTGGAACCCGCCAATAGGTTTTCCAACCAGGGTCGAGCGTCATATGGAGTGCTGCAGCGACACGACCTTCACCGACCGCAGATTGTGCACTTTCAAGGCGCGTCGCGACGGACACACCCGTGTTCCACTCACCTGCAAGCTCGGGCATGGGACCAGAAGGCCCGCGCTGGCTAAAAAAAAGCAGTGCCGCCAGCCCGAAAAAGGCCAGCAAACCTGTCACAATCCATAGGGATCGCTGCCGCACGTTTCTGCTCCTGGTTCCTGTTTTCCGCCATCAATCATACTGGCGGAGCTGAAATCAGATAGAACCTTCTCCGCTCTCATCCCAGACACTTTAGCGTGACCTCAAAGAGTTCCATCCAAACGCTGAGGACTTGAGGCGATGCCCCCAGAACAAGTAGCATATACATATGACGCCCGAAAATGACCCGCCAATCACGCCGTCCAATGGATCTGATGCCGACCAGTATCTGGAAGGCAAAATGCTCATTGCCATGCCAACAATGGGGGATGACCGCTTTGCGCGCACTCTGATCTATATGTGCGCCCACAGCGACGAGGGCGCCATGGGTTTAATCGTCAACAAGGTGGCGCCGTCGATCGAGTTTCCGGAGTTGCTAGAGCAGCTGGACATCCAGAGTACTGGCAGCGTTGGTGAGGGGGCAAGTGCCCCCGCTGTCCCGGTGCTTCAAGGCGGTCCTGTCGAAGCGGGACGGGGTTTTGTGCTTCACAGTCACGACTATCATCAAGACAATGCCACACTCCCGATCTCTGACCATATTTCCATGACAGCGACGGTCGATGTTCTTAAAGCCATTGCCCGTGGCGCTGGACCTCATAAAGCCATGCTTGCGCTTGGGTATGCTGGCTGGGCACCCGGTCAGTTGGAACACGAGATCCAGGCGAATGGCTGGCTCCATTGCGAGGCTGATGACGAGCTTCTTTTTGGCGATGACGTCGATGCCAAATATGATCAGGCACTGGCAAAACTTGGTGTCGATATTTCATTCCTGTCAGGGGATGCAGGCCACGCCTGACAGGCTGCGGCTGACCTATCGCTCACTCTTTGTTTAGTCGCAATTTCGAACAGCAAAAATCTGCGCGTTTCGTTGAAGGTGCTTCAGTCCTGCCAATGATGAGCAATAAATTCCAGAGTGTCTTCAGCCGTCATGGGCTGGCCAAAGACATAACCCTGACCATAGTCGCAGCCCATCTGTTTGAGCTCCTCAACTTGTTCAGCTGTCTCCGCCCCCTCCGCGACCACCAATTTCCCAAGATCTTGCGACATGGTGACAATAGAGCGCACGATCACAGGTGGTTGCTCCCCCTTCCCCATGTCGTCGACAAAACTCTTGTCAATCTTGATGGTGTCGACGGGGAACTGGCGAAGATAGGACAGACTAGAATGCCCTGTCCCAAAATCATCCAACGAAATACCCGCCCCAAGGTCTCGGATGCGCGCCAGAATTCGGGATGCCAGCTCCGGGTTTGCCATAATGAGAGACTCGGTTACCTCTAGGCGAAGTGACCCTTCGGCAACTTCAGTTTCTTTTAGCACCCGCTCCACATCCTCGATCAGGTCGTGTCTCAGGAGTTGACGGCTGGAGACGTTGACGCTTGCAAATAGCGGTTTGCGCAGAGGAAACAGGTTCTGCCAGACAGCTAGGTTTTCCGATGCGGTGGTCAAAGCATACCGGCCGAGCAACACGATGAGTTCGGACTCTTCGGCGAGGGGAATAAACTCGTCAGGCGTTAGGAAACCCTGCTCTGGGTGTTCCCATCGAAGAAGGGCTTCAAACCCAGCAACCCGTCCATCCTTGAGCGACATAATGGGTTGGTAGAAAAGCTTCAATTCATCCCGCTCAATCGCCCTACGGAGGTCAGACTCAATGGGCAAACGATTGTCTGCGTCTTGACGCATGGTGGGTTCAAAAATCTCAACCCGTGCTTTGCCCAAACGCTTGGCGCGGTACATCGCAATTTCTGCTTCTTTCAAGAGGTCCGTCGGCCGTTCGTGGCTGTCTTCACATATGGCAACACCGATGCTGGCGGACGGGAATACCTCCTGACCATTAATATCGACAGGTTGCGAGAGGATGTCATTGATTGCAGCAGCCATTGCCGCGACATCATCGGGTTCCGTCTTCTCAGTCAGCAGAATTGAGAATTCATCGCCGCCCAATCGTGCAACCGTTTCGGCTCGTGGCACCACCTGTTCGAGGCGGCGCGCAATTGCCGTGAGCAGACCGTCCCCTGCCGCATGGCCCAAACTGTCATTCACGGCTTTAAATCGATCCATATCGATCATCATCAAGGCCGCGCGCGGACGGCCTTGAGGTGCCGGCCGGGCAATCGCTCGCCCTAAGCGGTCAAGCAACAAAGGTCGGTTAGGTAAGCCGGTCAGGCTATCATGGACCGTGTCATGGAACAGACGCTCTTCTGATCGTTTTCGGTCTGTAATGTCGCGCACAACGCCCACACATCGAACAGCAAACCCTTCCGCACCGGCTAGGCAGCTTGCACGAAGGTTGAACCAGCGGTAGGTCGCATCATTGTGCTGAAGACGAAACTCCAGTGCGAAAGAGATTGTGCCGCGTCCAATGTAGGCGTTGAGCGCTGTACGATAGGTCTCCCGATCTTCCGGGTGCATCCGCTCACGCCAGGAAACCTCCGGCCCACAAATGTCGCCCGCCGACAGTCCAAGAGACGCCTCAAGCAAAGGAGAAACATAGAGACGGTCCTGCAGGATGTCCCAATCCCAAATGGCTTGTTGAGCCCCCGCCAAAGCAAAGGCGTGACGCTGCTCCCGCCTCAGTGCATCCACATCTGTACTCGTTGCTGCCATTTGCACCTGGCGCGTTACCACGGCTGCAATCATCACCAGCGCAGCCAGGAGCAGCGTGGAAATCAAAATCGGTGCAGACAGCGCACTGGCACCGCTACCAAGGACCGTGATGAAACCAGTGAACAGGGTCGCACCAAGAAGTGCTGCCGCACCAAGGTGCCGAACAGCCAGGCGCCCACCCTGGAAAGCAAGAACAAGCGTGATCGCTATGCCACCAAAGAATACGATCGTTGCCAGGACGTTCAGCAGGAAGCCTGAAAATGAATGGCTGAAAACAGCAACAAACCCTGAGGCAATTGCCAAGTAGGCGAGCATCACCGCAGCGTCAGCCGCCTGAGGTATTACGCTTTCTGGTTCAATTGCGCGTCGCCAATAATGCAGTCCAGCAGCAAGCGTTGCGCCAAACAGGATCAGAGCAAGCGCCCCACTCCAATGCGCGCCGAGCCCTATGTTGCCACTCAAAAGCCCCATGCTTGAAAGGACCATACCGAAGGAGGCGGCTGCAAAAACCAAGGCGCGCTTAGCTAGCTCCGTTCGCCCCAGCATAAAGAGACCCGCCAGATAGATGCAGAGCAGCGCCGCCGTCCCAACCAGAATGCCGGCAATGAGCGCAAAATTCTCACTGTAGCGAGCGTGAGACTCTCGTTCCCAAAGGACAATCCTGTGCGGCCCACCAGTCGGGAGGCGAATGGCGAGCGTTACTTCCTGTTTTGGCGGCAAGGTTACCGAGAAGATGTTCCGTCCATCGGCGGCCAGGCGCAGCGGTACTGGCCCGCCCGATGCGAGAATGCGGTGCACGGGTTCTGGTGTCGCCGCGGGCCACAGAAATCCGCGGCTTTCCAAGCCCGATGTGAGCGTCAAAATTCGCGGCAGGGGTATATCCGCTTCGCTTTGCAGAACCAGGACGGCCCAGACGGCGTCCGAATCCTCCGCGCCGTCGTAGAGCACCATCTCCTGCGGATCCGCGCCATCAGATTGATCAATTTCTAACGCGAGCCGGCCGGCTTTCTCTGAAAGCGTCAGGATCAGATCCGTGACATCAAGTCTTTCTGATGTCGGATCAACCCGCGCAACTTCCAGCGCTGAACCTGAGGACAGCATCACCAGACTCAGGAATATTGCTACACATCCAGCCGCAAAGCCTCTTGCCCAATCTGTCGTCATGGGCGTGGATCACCTATGAGCAGGCCAAACACAACGTGGTCGCGCCACGCACCATTGATACGAAGATATCCCCGGGCAATCCCTTCTTGGGTAAATCCACATTTTCTCAAGACGGCTTGGGACCTTTCGTTTTCTGGCAGACAGGCAGCTTGTATCCGGTGTAACTGAAGCTCTTCAAAGATAAAAACCGAAAGCGCGCGAACAGCTGCTGTTGTATAGCCTTTGCCAGCGTAAATCTCACCCGCCCAATACCCCAAAGTGCAGGATTGCTGCACGCCTCTATGAATGTTGGAAATCGTCATCCCACCAACCAGCGCATCATCTTCTTCTCTGAACACGAAAAACGGATAAGCAAGGTCTTCTCTTACATCGCGCATGTAGCGACGAAGACGACGACGGAATGCGGCTCTGGTGAGATCATCGGGAGGCCAGGTGGGCTCCCATGGCGTCAAGTAGGTCCGGCTTCGCGTCCGTAGCTCCGCCCATTCGGCATAGTCTCCCATTGTCGGGCCCCGAAGATAGACTTCGCTGCCAGTAACAAGTGGCGCCACCTCTGGGCGTGTTATGGATCGTAGAAAGGCCATTGACCGCTGTTCGTCCCCGTCAGAGTCTTGCCCTCCAAGACCCCAAATCACTTATTCGAATCTTGCCGCGATCTGGTCATAAGATTCAAGGCCGCTCAGGGGCCCAACAGCCGCAATTGCGGGTTTGGAGGCAGTAATTCGGGCTGCAAAGCGTCGCAGGGCCGGAGCATCAACGGCATCCACGCGCTCAGTGATCTCTTCGACACTCAATGACCGACCGAAAATCATCTGCTGGCGCGCCAGCTGCTCCACCCTCGAAGCAGATGATTCGAGCCCCATAAGCATGCCTGCCTTCAACTGCGTTCTAGCGCGGGCCGCTTCTTCCTCAGATGCGTCTAGTGCTAAACGGTTAAGTTCTGCCGCCATGACGGGCACAAGTTCGGCGACGTCTTCTTCCGCAGTTCCGGCATAGATTCCAAAAAGTCCCGTATCATCGAAAGACCAATTGAAGGAATAGACGGAGTAACAAAGCCCGCGCTTTTCACGAACTTCCTGGAAGAGCCTGGACGACATGCCCCCGCCTAAGATCGAGGAGAACACCTGGGCTGTGTAGTAGTCGGGGTCGGCATAGTCGACACCTTCGAAGCCGAGTGTCAGGTGGACTTGTTCAAGATCTTTTTCTTCTCTGCGCTCAGTCGCGCTGAACTCCGCGCTTTCTGTCTCACCCGGATCTGATGTCGGCAGCGCTTTAAACAACTCATCGCCCATCTCCTTCAGCGTCGCATGCTCAACAGCCCCAGCGCCTGCCAGAACCAGCTGAGGCCCTGCATATTTGGATGCCATGTATGACTTCAGGCGCGCGCCATCGAAAGATTTTACAGATTGTGGCGTGCCCAGGATTGATCGGCCGAGCGGTTGATCCGGAAAAGACGCTTCGAGCAGGAGATCAAACACCAGATCATCGGGCGTATCAGCTGCCTGTCCGATCTCCTGAACAATCACGCCTTGTTCGCGTTCCACTTCTTCTGGCTCAAAGGTCGAGAACTGGAGAATGTCCGCAAGGATATCTGCACCCAAAGGCACATCATCCTTTAAGAGACGTACATAATAAGCCGTCGCCTCGTGGGTGGTGTGGGCATTGAGGTGTCCACCTACTGCCTCAATCTCTTCCACGACAGCTCTTGCAGAACGACGCTCAGTGCCTTTAAACGCCATGTGCTCCAACATGTGAGAAATACCATGATCTGCCACTTGCTCATGGCGCGAACCAGCATTGACCCACACACCAACAGACGCGCTCTGCAGGTGCACCATCTCATCGGTCACCACAGTCATACCATTGGAGAGTTTCGAAACGTTTGCTGTCATTGACTAGGCCGCCGCGACGCGGCTGCGGGCCCGAATGAAGTCTTCAATCGCTTTGAGATCGTTTGCGCACTCATCCAGACGTTCTTCTCGCTCAAAAAGATCAGCCATGCGTAGCGGAAGGCCCGGTGTGAGACCGCTGGCTGCCTCAACAGCGGCGGGGAACTTGGCCGGATGTGCTGTCGCAAGTGTCACCATCGGAACTGACGCATCGCCCCGGTGCCGCTCTGCGACAGCCAAGCCGACCGCTGTATGCGGGTCAATCAATTCGCCTGTCATCTTGTGCACTTTGCCAATCATGGCCTTGGTTTCAGCCTCATCTGCCCGGTCTGCAGCGAAGCAGGTTCGGGCTTTTGTCAAAGCGCCCTCGGGAATGCCAAAACCACCGGACTGCTGCAGCTGCTGCATCATGCGCTCGACGGTTGATCCATCCCGATTACAGACATCAAACAACAGACGTTCAAAGTTGCTCGACACCTGGATGTCCATGCTAGGGCTGATGGTCGGTGTCACCGTGCCAACATCGTACCGGCCAGTGTTAAGCGCACGGGCCAGAATGTCATTTACGTTGGTTGCGACCAGGAGCTTCTCGATGGGCAAGCCCATTTCGCGCGCAACATAGCCTGCAAAAATGTCGCCAAAATTTCCTGTTGGAACGGAATAGCTTACCGGTCGGGCCGGACCGCCGAGTGCGACGGCGGATGTGAAGTAGTAGACGATCTGCGCCATCACGCGGCCCCAGTTGATCGAATTCACACCTGCGAGGCCAACCTCATCGCGGAACACCATGTCGTTGAACATCGCCTTCACGAGTGCCTGACAATCGTCGAAACTTCCCTCCAAGGCGATGTTATGCACATTGTCGTCGAGCACCGTCGTCATTTGGCGACGCTGCACTTCCGACACGCGGCCTTTGGGATGCAAAATGAAAATATCAATCGCATCTCGACCGCGGAACGCTTCAATGGCGGCCGACCCAGTGTCCCCTGACGTGGCGCCCACAATCGTCAGACGACGCCCCTTCCCCTTAAGTGCATGGTCAAAGAGCCTCGCCAGGATCTGCATGGCGACATCTTTGAAGGCGAGCGTGGGCCCATGAAACAGCTCCAGAAGCCAATCATTGTCGCCCATTTGCCTGAGCGGTGTGACCGCCCGGTGCCTGAAGGATGCGTAGGCCTCCGTCAACATGGTCCTTAACTCGTCAGCGCCGATGGCGCCTTCCACGAACGGTGACATCACCGCCTGAGCGACTTCGACATATGACTTACCGGCAAAGGCTGCTATTTCGTCCTGAGACAAGCGAGGCCAGGACGCAGGCACATAAAGGCCACCGTCGCGAGCAAGCCCGGTCAGCAATGCCTCTTCAAAATCAAGCTCGGGGGCCTCACCCCTAGTGCTCACATATTTCACGCCGGTCTCCTGAAATTCGGCCACACACTATCTGTGGGGAGGCCAACCCACAAGTCACTCTGTTGGACGCTCCACCCGTCGGCCAAACCGACCCTGAGACCGGTGAAAAACGAGGTAAATCACGACTAACACGACTGCCAGCCCGTACCAGGTCAGGGCATAGTCCAGGTGATTGTTGACCAGAGTGACCTTTGCAGCGCCGGGTTTCGGCCAGACATCCTCTGCCACATCGCCTGCTTTTTCCAGATAGATCGGGAGATAGTCCTCACCGCCCGCCAGACCTGCCATGGCCGCCGTGTCTCTGGTGAACCAGATATTGGCGGCAACATCGTTCGTTGCGTCCAGAGCGCCCGGTTTTTCAGGGATACGGGCGATCGCCTCAAAGGTCTCGTCGGCGCCTGGCCGGTCGGCTCTCGCATCCTTAAGTGGTGATGGCACAAAGCCTCGGTTCACAATCACCTTTCGACCATCATTCAGCGTAAATGGGCTGAAAACGAGGTAGCCAATCCCGTACGCCTCTGATGTGGCAAGCCAGTGAAATTCTGTGCCCTCATCAAACGCACCCGATACGCGATACCTGCGAAACTCATCGCCCAAACCCGGATTGACGCCTTCTATCGCAACGGCAGGCGCGTCCAAACGCACCTCCATCTGCTCAACCAGACCGAGCTTCCACTCCAGACGTTGCACCTGCCAGGTGCCGAGCCAGAGTAGAATTGGCAGGGATGCGATCAAAAATAGAGTGGGCCAAAGGCTTGGTCGGAAATAGGGATTTCTCTCAAGGAATTGCATTTGCCTATTCCTCCAGCCGACCTTCACGGGCCTTGTGCCGGAACTGTTGAGCCACCAGCCAGGCTTTGAGAACAGGCAGCAAGACCAACGGCAGCGCCACTGACATGGGAAGCCACAAAATAGCATGGACCCAATAGTCTGGTCGGAAGGCCACCTCAACATAAAGCGCCAACCCAACGATTACGAAACCGGCAATCATGATGATGAAGACCGCTGGACCGTCACCTGAATCAAACTCTGCGAAATCTAGGCCGCATCGGTCACACTTGTCGGCAATCGTCAAAAAACCCCTGTAGAGCCTACCCTCTCCACATCGTGGGCAGCGACGTTTGAGACCTACGCTGATCGACGATTGCTGCTGTAAATTGCTGTCATCCATTCCCAATATTCTTTCCGCATTGCCTAAGGCATAAATGGCGGCGCCAAAATTGAAGAGGGCGGCCAACCGCCTCGCGGTGCCGCCCCCATCATATTCTGTGTGTCAGATCCGTAGCTCTGATCAGTGTCCTGGGCCCGCGCCCCAGACGTAGATTGAGACAAACAGGAACAGCCAGACCACGTCAACGAAGTGCCAGTACCAAGCTGCGGCTTCGAAGCCGAAGTGATGCTTCTCGGTGAAGTGGCCGCTATAAGCCCGTCCAAGACACACAGCCAGGAAGATGGTTCCGATAATCACGTGGAAGCCATGGAAGCCTGTCGCCATGAAGAAGGTTGCGCCGTAGATGCTTCCAGAGAAGCCGAAGGCAGCATGGGAATACTCATAAGCCTGGAGAGCCGTAAAGATCATTCCAAGGATCACCGTAAGCCATAGGCCCTGCTTCAGACCCTTACGATCGCCATGCTGCAACGCGTGGTGCGCCCATGTCGCCGTTGTACCAGAGGTCAGAAGGATCACTGTATTGATGAATGGCAGATGCCAAGGATCAAAGGTCTCGATGCCTACTGGCGGCCAGACACCACCGGTCGCTTCCGCGCGCTGGAACATAATGTCATTGCCTGGGAATAGGCTCGCATCAAAATAGGCCCAGAACCAAGCAACGAAGAACATGACTTCAGACGCGATGAACATGATCATGCCGTAGCGCAGGTGCAGTTGAACCACCGGTTTGTGGTCACCGGCCTCTGCCTCGATGATGACGTCACGCCACCACCCAACCATGGTGTAAGCAATTCCGACAAACCCAGCGATCATGATCCAGGGCGTCATCTCACCATGCATCCAGAAGATCGCGCCAACCGCAGTGATAAACACTGCAATGGAGCCAATAACCGGCCACGGGCTCGGGTCTACCAAATGGTAGTCATGTTGTGGTGCGTGGGCGTCTGCCATGTCCCCTCATCCTCATTGTTTGAAAGACCAAAGTCTTTCGATCGGTTAGTTTGCCGCGCTTGCGACATCCCGTTTGGGATAAAATGTATAGGACAATGTGATGGTGGTCACATGATCCAAATTCTTGTCGTCTTCAATTTCAGGATCAACAAAATACGTTACCGGCATATCAACAACCTCGCCGGGACGCAGGACCTGCTCTGTGAAGCAGAAACAGTCAATTTTGTTGAAATAGTATCCCGCAGATTGCGGCGTCACATTATAGGTCGCCGTGCCAACCAGTGTTTCGTCGGACAGGTTCCGTGCCTGATAGAAAGCCAGACCGGATTCCCCGACCTTAATTTCCTGAGAAAGCTCAACCGGTTTGAATTCCCAAGCGAGCCCACGATTGATATTGCTGTCAAAACGGATCGTCATGCTGCGATCAATCGCAACTGCCGGCGCAACCTCCGCCGTATTCGTTGTGCCACCATATCCTGTCACGCGACAGAAGAGGTCGTAAAGCGGTACAGCTGCATAGGCCATGCCGACCATGCCCACAACCAGCGCGGAAAGCAGGAGTGCGACATTCCGGTGCTGACGCTGCTGGCTCTCGATTGTGTCTGCGGTCGCAAGGCTCATTCGATCACTTCCTCACAAAGGCCGGTCAAGGACGTTGGCGCCGAGCTTCACCAAAGTCACGGCAAAGACGAGAACCATAAAGCCCAACAATGTCCAAGCCATTGCTCTAGCGCGCGCACGCCGCTGCTTCAGCATGTCTTCCGACCAAACTGGTGTTTCGATCTCGTGGCGTGATTTTTCGTCCATATGAGCTAGAGCCATTGGTTAGATCACCGGCAGATAGAGGCCTGGCACACGTTCCACCAGGAACAGTGCGAAGATCAGGAATAGATAGAAAATTGAAAACAGGAAAAGGCGTTTTGCCCGTGCATCGCTTTCAGGCTCATCACCACGCTTGCCAGCCTGCCAAACCTGCCAGGCAAAGCCCAAGAACACCGCGCCTGCTGAAGCAGTAACCGCGCCATAGATCGCACCACCAAAACCAAGAGCGACAGGCAGAAGTGTCAGCGGTACCAGCAGGGCTGAATAGATGAGAATCTGTTTGCGGGTTTCGTGCTTGCCCGCGACAACCGGCAACATCGGCACGCCTACACCGGCATAATCGCCCTTGCGATAGAGCGCGAGCGCCCAAAAGTGCGGCGGTGTCCACATAAAGATAATGAGAAAGAGGATGATCGATTCAACTGACACAGAGCCAGTTACTGCCGCCCATCCAATCATGGGAGGGAATGCGCCAGCCGCACCCCCAATCACAATGTTCTGAGGCGTCCGACGCTTCAACCACATTGTGTAGACAAACAAGTAAAACCCGATCGTGATCGCCAACAGCGCAGCTGCGACATAGTTCACGAAGAGGCCCATCGCGACGACAGAGACGACGGAGAGTGTGGCCCCGAAGCCAAGCGCCTCACCTGCCGTTACCCGTCCCTGGGGAATTGGCCGTTCAGCGGTCCGCATCATCCGAGCGTCGATGTCGGCGTCGTACCACATGTTAAGCGCGCCTGAGGCACCCGCCCCAACAGCGATACAGAGCAGCGCTGCGAACGCGAGCACGGGGTGCAGCGTGCCTGGAGCCACAGCAATGCCGACAAATCCTGTGAACACCACGAGCGACATCACCCGTGGTTTCAGAAGTGCAAAAAAGTCGCTGGCGGTGCCAGCTTCCTGGCCGCTCGCGCCTGCGGCTTTTGCTGTTTCTATGGATACGTCAGACATATGGACCGTTTATGCAAAATGAGGAGGTGGCGCCTGGAGACCCAAGCGCCAGCCCATACAGATTTATTTAACCCGCGGTAGTTCGTTGAACTGGTGGAACGGCGGCGGAGATGGAAGTGTCCATTCCAGTGTCGTTGCACCTTCACCCCATGGATTATCCGCTGCTTTCTCGCGACGGCTGAAGGCAACTGCCAGGCCGAGCAGGAAGATCAGGACGGAGAATGCTGTGAGGTAAGAACCCCAGGATGAAACGGCATTCCAGCCTGCATAGGCATCAGGGTAGTCCACATAACGGCGTGGCATGCCTTGACGTCCGAGGAAGTGCTGCGGGAAGAACACGAGGTTCACACCGATAAACATCACCCAGAAGTGCAGTTTAGCGAGGAATTCCGAATACATGTAGCCGGAGATTTTAGGGAACCAATAGTACCAGGCTCCAAAGATCGCAAACACTGCACCAAGCGACAAGACATAGTGGAAGTGAGCCACTACGTAATATGTGTCGTGATAGGCGCGGTCGACGCCAGCGTTTGCGAGCACAACACCCGTTACACCGCCAACGGTGAAGAGGAAGATAAATCCGATCGCCCAAAGCATTGGTGCTTTAAACTCGATTGATCCACCCCACATGGTTGCAATCCACGAGAAGATTTTCACGCCGGTTGGAACCGCGATGACCATGGTCGCCGCGACAAAGTAAGCCTGCGTATCCACATCCAGACCGACTGTGTACATGTGGTGCGCCCACACGACAAAGCCAACGGCGCCAATCGCGACCATGGCATATGCCATGCCGAGATAGCCGAAGACCTGCTTTCTGGAGAAGGTCGAGATGATGTGACTGACGATGCCGAAACCGGGCAAGATCAGAATGTACACTTCAGGGTGACCGAAGAACCAGAACAGGTGCTGGAAGAGAATTGGGTCCCCACCGCCTGCTGGATCAAAGAAGGTGGTTCCGAAGTTCCGGTCTGTCAGCAGCATGGTGATGCCACCTGCAAGAACTGGCAGGGACAGAAGCAGAAGGAACGCAGTGACCAGCACCGACCACACAAAAAGAGGCATCTTGTGAAGGGTCATGCCCGGCGCGCGCATGTTCAAAATGGTGGTGATGAAGTTGATCGCCCCCAGAATGGATGACGCACCAGCAATGTGAAGCGACAGGATTGCAAAATCCATCGCGGGACCAGGCTGACCTGAGGTGGAGAGCGGCGCGTAGACTGTCCAACCGCCGCCAACGCCGTTAGACCCGGGAGGGCCCTCAACAAACATGGACATCACGAGCAACGCAAGCGATGCAGGCAACAGCCAGAATGAGATGTTGTTCATCCGCGGGAACGCCATATCCGGCGCACCGATCTGGAGCGGAACGAACCAGTTGCCGTAGCCCCCGATCATCGCGGGCATCACCATGAAGAAGATCATGATGAGGCCGTGAGCCGTGGTGAACACGTTGTATACGTGCGGATCGCCAAAGATCTGCATGCCTGGCTCATGGAGCTCAAGCCGCATCCCGATGGAGAGTGCCCCACCTAGAATCCCCGCAAATATCGCGAAGATGAGATACATCGTGCCGATGTCTTTGTGGTTCGTCGAATAGACGTACCGCTTCCACCCGGTTGGATGATGATCGTGATCGGCGTGAGCGCCTGCTGCTTCACCGGCCATATCTCTTCCCCTTATCTCTAACGTCGTTTCTCAAAAATCAAATACGGGGCCCGGCGCGTTAGCGCTGAGCGTCCGCTACTTCATAGGCAGACGGTGCCGCCGCATATTCTTCTTTGGCCCAGAGGATCCACTCGTCGAATTCCTCCTGGGTCACAACCTTCACAGTAATCGGCATATAGGCATGTCGAATACCGCAGAGCTCTGAACATTGACCGTAATAGGTGCCAACTTCCGTTGCGCGGAACCATGTCTCATTCAGACGACCTGGCACTGCGTCCATTTTCACACCAAATGACGGGATCGCCCAAGCGTGGATGACATCTTCTGACGTGATCTGCAGACGCACAGTAGCGTTCACCGGCACGACAACATCCGTATCAGTAGCCAGCAGACGTGGCTGGCCTTCGGCCAATTCATCATCTTCGAGCATAAGGCTTTCGAAGAAGAGACCATCATGATCTGGATATTCATAGCCCCAGTACCACTGGTAGCCGATCGCCTTAATGGTCAGATCAGCTTCAGGCACTTCCATCTGCTTATAAAGAAGACGGAAAGACGGCACAGCAACCACAACCAGGATCATGATTGGTACAACAGTCCAAACAACCTCGATCAGCGTGTTGTGGGTTGTCTTTGACGGCTCTGGGTTCTTCTTCGCGTTAAAGCGCACCATGATGATGATGAGCAGCGCCAGCACAAAGAGCGAGATCACTGTAATCAGGACAAGCAGGAAATTATCAAACCAGACCAGGTCGTCCATTACAGGACTTCTTGAGTCCTGGAAACCAAGGGCCCAATCCGTTGGCTGACCCGCTGCGGCAAATGCCATATCTGCCGATCCGGTTACTACTCCTGCAACCAGAGCCACGACTGTCGCCGCCAAAAGTGTCGTCACGCGCATTTCTGTGCCTCGCTCTTCACATCAAATTCTGATGGCGCCAATTTTGTGTTTTTGCCACAACCGGCTGCCCCCTCCACAAACTGAACCCTGGAATTTTGTCCGGCGGTTCACTTTGCGGTCAAACTCTCGCGTCAAAAACCACAATCAGCCGCAGGTCGCAAGCGGTCGAATGAGAAAAAAAGAGGAAATCCGCCCCTTAGCGGTTCCAGGCTGACGCCCCAAACACCAAAGCTGGTCTTCCCCTCGCCTCATTCAACGGACGCAGATCCGCTGGGCCACATTTAGGCTCCTGAGTCGCTTATTAGTATAGCCCGCCCTAACGCCCCTGTGACAGAGGGCGTGGCTCACGCGACTTTTTGCCACGCTTTTGACCAGATCAGATCAATGCGCCCCGAGAAATCCTGTGAAACTGCGGATCAGAAGGTGCCGAAAGGCCAAAATCAGCTTAGAATGACTTCAAATCAGGGAGGTCGGCAATGCGCGATGAGGCGCTTATTCATTTTCACTACGGACGGCATATTTCCGCAGGCGTGCATCTGCATACCAATGGTGGTGCCGCACCGGAGCTGATCAGTGAGGCCGCCCCTTATCTCGACCCCAAAGTGCCCGGACGCTGCGTCGTCGGCTTCTGCGCGGCCCACCCAGCTACAGTTGATGATGTGACCAATGCCCCTCCTCCAGGTTGGGAGACTTGGACATTCCGGGAGTGGGATGACTGGTTTGGCCGTATCAATGGCGTGTTTTTGGTGGATTTGGCTCAACTTCAGGTGACTCAATATCCCCTTTACAGCTGCAGCCCCCATATAGTGCGGTGTGACCTGTCCAACCTGCCAGGACGGCTTGCCGCTGTGGCAGACTGGCTGCCAGCCTAAAGTTTCAAGAATTCCTCCCTTCCATCCATTTGGAGAGCTTTACCGCCCATGAGTGCTTCGTCAGACGATCTTTTCTTTGAACCAGCTGGCCTTGACCGTTCCCGCGTCGAGCGCCTGGTGGACGACACACTCGCGGAAGCTGACGATGGCGAGCTTTATCTTGAATATCGGCTCTCAGAAGCACTGGCATTTGACGATGGCCGCCTGAAGACCGCGACCTATGACACAAACCAGGGCTTTGGCCTGCGCTGCGTGGCGGATGAGTCCACCGGCTATGCCCACTCCTCTGACGTGTCAGAAGCCTCCCTGATGCGGGCATCCGACGCGGTGCAAGCGGTGAAGTCAGGACATTCCGGCACGCTGGCGGATGGCCCAGCGCGCACCAACGCCCAGCTTTATGGCGATGAAAACCCGCTCGGCGACCAAACCTTTGAGCAAAAGGTCGAACTGCTGCAGGAAATCGATGCCTATGCACGGGCGAAAGACCCTCGCGTGCGTCAGGTGACGGCCTCCATGGCAGGCGAATGGCAGGCTGTCGAGATCATCCGGGCAGGTGGTCAGGTGGTGCGTGACATTCGCCCTCTCGTGCGGGTCAACGTCTCCGTCGTTGTCGGCGAAGGCGACCGTCAGGAAAGCGGCTCCCATGGTGTTGGCGGCCGCGAAGGCTATAGCGCCTGGATCAGCCCCGATCAGTGGCAGGGACAGGTGGATGAAGCGCTGCGCCAAGCGCTCGTCAATCTCGATTCTGTGCCTGCGCCCGCTGGCGAAATGGAAGTGGTGCTTGGCAATGGCTGGCCGGGCATTCTGCTGCACGAAGCCATTGGCCACGGGCTGGAAGGCGATTTCAATCGCAAGAAGACAAGTGCGTTTGCAGGGCTGCTCGGTGAGCGCGTTGCTTCGCCCGGCGTGACGGTTGTAGATGACGGCACGATCGCAAAACGCCGTGGTTCCCTTTCTGTGGACGATGAAGGTACGCCGACGTCAAACACCGTGCTCATCGAAGACGGAATACTGAAAGGCTATATGCAGGACCGCATGAATGCGCGCCTCATGGGCATGGACCCAACGGGCAATGGACGGCGCGAAAGTTTTGCGCATCAGCCCATGCCGCGCATGACCAACACCTACATGCTCGATGGCGACAAAGACCCGGAAGAAATTCTGAAAAGCGTCAAAGACGGTCTTTATGCGGTGTCGTTTGGCGGCGGTCAGGTGGACATCACGTCTGGCAAGTTCGTCTTCACGGTGACCGAAGCCTATATGATCGAAAACGGTAAAATCGGTGCGCCCGTGAAAGGCGCCACGCTCATTGGCAACGGCCCGGACGTGCTCACAAAGGTGTCCATGATCGGCAATGACATGAAGCTTGATCCGGGCATCGGCACTTGCGGCAAGGCCGGCCAGGGCGTGCCAGTCGGCGTCGGCCAGCCAACGCTCAAGCTCAGTGGACTGACGGTTGGTGGAACGGCTGCGTGATAGCATTCACTGAATTTGATAGGCTGGCACGAGAAGCAGATGACGACAATCGAGGGATCACCGTTGGCGCTCTGATTGCGAACGCACATGGTCAAATCTTCTGCCAAAAGCGAAGCGCCACACGCAGCTTGTTTCCAAATCGGTGGGATATTGTAGGCGGTCATGTTGACCCTGGCGAAACACTCGACGCGGCCCTTCGGCGCGAGACATTTGAAGAGACAGGCTGGCACATCCATACAATCGGCCCCTTAGTCCATACTGCCGAATGGCCCGAAGCAACATCGAATGGCGACGTTGTTATGCGGGAGTTTGACTTCACGGTTCGTGTCGAGGGAGATCTCACTAAACCCGTTCTGGAGCAAGACAAGGTCACAACATCAACATGGGTCGACAGATCAAACATTGAAATTCTTCAAGACACGTTAGATGGCTCCGTCTCAACGATTTATCTGTCAGTACTAGCCGCCCTCGACCATTTGGCCACGCCTAACTAAGAATAGTTCTTGCGGATCCATTTCATGGATTCACGGGCCAGTTTTTCCAGCACCTTCATGTCTATGTCTTCGAGCTTTTTCACGTAAAGGCAGGACTTGCCGGTTTTGTATTTGCCGAGCTTCCCCATGAGATCCTCGTAAGCGCCAAAGCCCTGCATGATATAGATGGTGAGTGCCTGCTTGCGCGGTGACACACCTGTCACGAACCAGGTGCCGCTGCGTCCGGACTCATATGTGTAGTCGTAGCTGTCAAACCCAATGATGCTGGTGCCCCACATTTTGGGTGGGCAGCCGGTAACGCACTCTAGCATTTCCATGACGGTGCGCGTGTCGGCTTTCCGCTTTTCGTCGCTCACGGTCGCAAGAAACGTCTCGACGCTTGCGTCATTCTCTTTGGTTTTGAGTTCGGCCATGGCCTCACCCTTCCCTACAGAACCAAGTGAAACGCACCTGACAAAAGGCGTATTGCGTTCAGTGGAACCAAAAATCGCGCCAAGGTCACGCGTTTTTTGGAGCTTACCCAAAATTTTGCAACCGCAACTCGCCTTAGATCAATCGGTCTTTGGATTGATTGTATCCAGAAAGGCGCGGGCTTCCGCATCGCTTGCGAGGGTGACCTGGGTCGCATGAGCGCCGATGGTCGCCAACGCTTTATGAATGCGAGGCAGAGAGCGGTTCGGAAAACCCCAGATCCATCTGTAGAAAGAAGGATCAAATTTCTCCGGACACCCGTCTGCCAGGTCCGGCCGTGTGACGCCTCTATATCGCAGGAATCTGAAGAAGACGCGCCATAGACAGTGCAGACGGGGCCGGCTCACCAGAATGATGGTGTCAGTGCGCGGCATGCGAAGCGGGAAGGTGGAGGAGAAATTTCCTTCCATGATCCAGCTGTCACGCGCCACAAGGCCTGAGACAATTGGCGCCCATTCCTCATCCGGCGTCGGGACCCAGCCAGGTCGCAAATATTCTGTATCGAGATGAATAAGGGGAAGGCCTGTCTTTTCAGCAAGAGCATTCGCAAGGGTCGTCTTACCCGCGCCGGATGGACCAATGACCAGAACCCGCTTCATGACATCTTCTCCGCTCCGCCCTCAAAAGGGACGCGGGTTTTAGGCCCGGGAGCTTAGAGGGTCAAGGACCTAAAACGCATACTCATCATAGATGGGATCGATCTTGCCGCCCCAGCGGCCATTGTATGCCTCGAGCTGTTCGTCGGCGCGGGTCTTGCCCTTGTCGAGAATTTCTTCAAGCGTTGAGAGGAATATGGTTTCGTCTGCACCGACACCGTCTGTCTGTCCACGTGCTTTCAGGCCAGCACGGCTCATGTCGACCATTTCGCGGGCAATGTCCATGACATTGACGCCAGCCACCTTCGTGGCGAGCGCTGTCTTTGGCACTTCCCAGCGCAGCTCTTCACGGGTATCCGGCGTCCATTTCTTCACCATATCCCAGGCGGCATCCAACACGCCGCCATCATAGAGAAGACCGACCCACAAAGCGGGCAGCGCACAGATGGAGTTCCATGGACCACTGTCGGCACCGCGCATTTCCATAAACTTTTTGATGCGCACTTCCGGGAAGATGGTTGTGAGGTGGTTGGACCAGTCGCCAATGGTCGGCATCTCGCCTTCAAAGCCTTCCAGCTTGCCAGCCATGAAGTCGCGAAAGCTCTTGCCCGTCACGTCGTGATAGGTGCCATCGCGATAGACGAAATACATGGGCACATCGAGTGCATAGTCCACATAGCGCTCGTAAGAAAAACCATCTTCAAACACAAAGGGCAGCATGCCGGTGCGCGCCTTATCCGTATCGGTCCAGATTTGTGAGCGAAACGAGGTGAAACCGTTGGGCTTGCCTTCAGTGAAAGGGGAGTTGGCAAAAAGGGCGGTCGCAATCGGCTGCAGAGCGAGCGCGACGCGGAACTTTTTCACCATGTCGCTCTCAGCTGACCAATCCAGGTTCACCTGGACCGTACAGGAGCGGTACATCATGTCGAGGCCGTATGAACCGACTTTTTTCATATATTCGGTCATGATGCCGTAGCGGCCTTTGGGCATCACCGGAATGTCTTCGCGGGTCCAATCGGGCGTGAACCCTGTGCCTAGGAAACAGATATCGAGTTCGCCGCCGACCTCTTTCACCTGGGCCAGATGGTCGTGCACTTCAGAGCATGTCTGATGCAGCATCTCCAGCGGCGCACCGGAAAGCTCAAACTGTCCGCCGGGCTCAAGCGACACGTTAGCAAGACTGTCTGGACAGGTGAGACCGATAATGTGGTCGCCTTCGTGAACAGGATCCCAGCCAAAGCGCGTCATGCCTTCCAGCATGGCGCGGATGCCTTTGGGCCCATCATAGGGGATGGGCGTACGGTCTTGGGTGCGGAAGGGGAATTTCTCGTGCTCGGTGCCGATGCGCCAGTCTGCCTTCGGCTTCTCGCCCGCCTCAATATAAGAGACCAGGTCGTCATAGCCTGAAATGGGATCAGCTCCCGCCACCAGAATGCTCATGCTCCCCCAGCCTTCCTGCCCTTTTCAGGCCACTTCTCATCGCGCAGTTATTGACGCCTGCGTCACTCTTTAGGTCAGTGCCATGTAAGGGACGACCCTAACGCGCACAAGGTCTTTTCTAAAGCTTTGCCAATATCGTGAACATTAACAGGCATTTCCCATCGCATTTCCGGACGTTGAGTTGTCTCACCTTCGACTGGAAAGTCTCTCATCCCTTGGTTGGTGCATATTCTTGTCCGAAAACCGCGCACACTTTTCGGGAATATGCACTAGCCCCGCCAATCGCCTAGAACCAGCTGGATGGCCGCCAGTGCCGCAACGGCTGCAGTATCCGCTCGCATGATACGGGGCCCTAAGGAAATCGCATGCGTGTCGTCGCGGTTTAGCAGCTGATCCCGCTCTGCTGGTGAAAAGCCGCCTTCCGGCCCAATGAGGATCGCCATGGGACCAGCCTGGGAGCCAGGGCCCTCAAGATCCTGCAACTGGTCCAAGGTGCTCGCTTTCGGGGCAGCTTCATCACAGAAAATGATCCGACGCCCACCCATGTTGGTGGACCATTCGTTCAAAAGGCGCTCCAGGCTCCGGGGTTCTTCCACCTCAGGGACAGATAGCAGGCCGCACTGCTCAGCAGCCTCTACCGCATTGGCCCGGAGCCGGTCCTGCTTGATGCGCGCCACATTGGTTCGCGCCGTGTTCACGGGCAGCAGGCGCCCTGCCCCCATCTCGACCGCCTTTTGGACCATGAAGTCGAGGCGGGCCCGTTTGACCGGCGCAAACAACAGCCAGATATCGGGCAGCGCGTCCTGCTCTCTGGTCTTCTTTTCCAGGGCGATCAGGCAGGATCGCTTTTTGACCTCATCCAATCGACCGAGCCACTCACCATCACGACCGTTAAAAAGGCGCACGTGATCGCCGTTATCCATGCGCATGACATTCAAGAGATAGTGGATTTGATCGCGGTTTGGCACCACGCCCAGGCCCTCGCCCAACCCCGCCTCCACAAAGAGGCGCACTTTGCCGGTCGCACAATGGTCTGGGCCGGTGCCGCAATGATCCGGACTTTCATGGCTCTCGTGTTTCTTGCTCATAACCCCTTATAGAAGAAGTCAATTTGCAGGTGAAGCTTGCGGATCGCGAGGAAAACCGAGGAGAAAACCCCTTAAGAAAGAACAAACATCTTTCACTTAAGCTTAGCCTCATGATCGGTAGTGTCGGCGCCCCACAGACGTCCCTTAATCCATACCTGCAGAGTGCGAGTCTTAACTCCGCGCGCGCGGGCGGCGTTTTTGCGCCGAGCGCTCTAGGGGTCGAACCAGCGCAACAAGCTCAGGGGAATGGCGCTGGCCGGGGGCTTCTCGACCAGACAGGCAATACCCGCAAGGTGGAAGGCGGTTCTTCTGCTGCCAAGGCAGGTCCTCAGACGGATCTCACACCTGAGGAAGAAGCCGAGGTCGAAAGGCTTAAGAAGCGCGAAGAAGAAGTCAAAGCACACGAAGCCGCTCATGCGGCGGCTGGTGGTGGGGTCACCGGTGGCATCAGCTATAGCTACACCACCGGACCCGACAATAAGGAATACATCACCGACGGTGAGATCCAGATCAATACGTCTGCCGGGGGAAGCGATCCGGCGTCAGTCATTGCCAAAATGGAAGCGGTTATTCGATCCGCTTATGCGCCCGCAGATCCGTCTTCCAAAGACCGCCAGGTAGCCGCTCAGGCGCAGCAGATCCTCGCCGCTGCTGAACTTCAAGCCAAAGAGCAGAAGAGTGCTGAAGGAGAAGCAGACACAAGTGGCGATGCAGTAGCTCAGGAGGGAGGCCTCTCCTCTATCCTTTCGCAGGCAATCAAAGCCTATGAAGCGCCCACCACGGACCGACGGCAGGCTGATTTTTCTATCTAGCAACGACGTCAGAACGGCCCTGCGCCTTGCAAATGATGCTATGACACTCTTACGTATTGAGTTTTCGTAAGAGACGTTTTGGATGACAGACCCTCACCGACAACCAAATGACGCCCGCGTTGCAGACGCCGCGTTTGACAATTGGGTGGACTTTTACGCACCTGAAAAGGCAAAGCCCTATTTGCGCCTGATGCGCGCCGACCGCCCTATCGGTACCTGGCTGCTGCTGTGGCCCTGTCTTTGGTCCATCGCGCTCGCAGCACCGCTTGGCGAAGGCTGGTCCGTTCTGTCGCTTCTCTATTTGCCGGAACCTGGAACGATGCTCCTCTTTGCTTTCGGGGCATTTGTCATGCGCGGCGCCGGGTGTACCATCAATGACATTGTTGACCATGAATTTGACGCGAAGGTTGCCCGCACGCGGTCACGGCCCATTCCGTCTGGCGCTGTCAGTCTGCGACAAGCATGGACCTTCCTGATTGCGCTTTGTCTTGTTGGTCTCACGATCCTGGTGCAGTTCAATCTCTTCACAATACTGTTGGGCGCCTCATCGCTGTTACTCGTTGGGCTTTACCCGTTTGCCAAGCGCTTTACCTATTGGCCGCAGGTGATGCTTGGTCTCACGTTTAACTGGGGCGCCCTTCTTGGATGGGCTGCTGTTGCAGGGGGCCTTAGTCTTCCGCCTGTGCTGCTCTATATCGGCTGTATCTGCTGGACGGTGGGCTATGACACGATCTATGCCCATCAGGATAAAGAGGATGATGCGCTTCTGGGGCTCAAATCGACGGCGCTTCGATTTGGGGACAATACGACGACTTGGCTCTTTGGCTTTTATGGTACCGCGCTTCTTTTCTTCGGCCTTGCGGGCATGGCGGCGGCCATTGGGTGGATTTTCTATCTAGGCCTTGCGATTGGCGGCTGGCATCTCATGCGCCAGGTCACACGCACCAAGATTGATGATGCCGCCAGGTGTCTCGCAGTCTTCAAATCCAATCGTGACTTTGGTGTGATCCTGTTCGCGTCCATTCTCGCCGGAACGCTCGGCTCCGGTCTGCATTAGCTCGCGCGCCTTAACCCTGAGCTCAGATGCCGCAGGTGCTGGACTTGAACAATATTGCACCGCACCATATATATCGCACAGCAACATAGCTGTGCTTCACGCCAATTCCGACGCGCAGGTGCAGCTAGAACATCAAGGAGTGAACCTGTGTTCAAGCAATGGTTCCATAGTGCCGCAGTTGCAGCGAGCCTCTTTTCCGGCATGCCTTACTGGCGTGACGAAGGTGCCCGCTCTGCAAAACGCGCTTCAGCACAAAACAGGTAAGCTCATTTCCTGAGCTTTTCTGCCAAAACTCTAAAGATCGAACCCAAGTTCATTTCTATGGTCTGGGGTTTTGCTTTGCATAAAAATTGAATCTCTGTTCATTTTTTGAGATACGCCTCTTGATTTCATAAATTGAATCTGTTTTCATTATATGACCATCGAGACTCTCGAGAAATGAATTGGATTTCATATCTATGGCCTATCGGCAAACAGAAAGCGTGGCGCAGCGCCTTGAGGAAAACAGGCGCCGAATTCTAAAAGCCGCCAGGGAGCTTGTCGCAGAAGGCGGCTTTGCAAAAGCGCAGATCACTGCCGTCGCCAAACGGGCAGGTCTCGCGACGGGTACGCTTTATCGCTATTTCCCGTCCAAAGACGATCTCTGTCGTCAGGTATTTCGGGAGGTCTCCTCTCGGGAAATGAATATATTGGCGGGCATCGCTGCGGCGGATCATCCCGCTCTTGATCGCTTTGACCTGGTGCTGCGAACCTTTTCAGGACGCGCTCTGCAAAACCGCCGTTTGGCCTATGCCCTTCTGGCTGAGCCTGTTGATGTTGCTCTTGCAGAAGAGCGCACGCGGTTCAGAAAAACCCATGCGGCGATTTTTATGCGCATTATTGACGATGCCGTTGCCGAGGGGGTGGTACCCCCGTGCGATAGCAAGCTTGTTGCCGCCTGCATCGCGGGCGCGATCCCGACCGCGCTGGTCGGACCGCTTGCGCCAGAAACCGATGCGCTGGGAAGCGACGATGTCCTCAACAGTATCGTTCAATTCTGCTTTGGTGCGCTTGGCGTGACCGCCCGACCGACAGCGACAAAGACAAAACTGGAGAGCCGGGTATGAAAAAAGTCAAAGCACAAGACCTTCTCACCGACGAACAGATTGCCGTCGTCCGCGAACGTTCTGATCTTCGTGCAATATGGATCGCCGCTCATGCCTGGGGAACGTGCTTTGCCGCTATGGCACTGTTCGTCTATTTCCCAAATCCGATTACCTTCATTCTTGCGTTCTTGATTATCGGCAGTCGACAGTTGGGTCTGGCCATTCTCATGCATGATGCGTCTCATGGCGTTCTGGCCAAATCGCCAAAGCTCAATGAGTTCATTGGTCAATGGCTCGGCGCCTATCCATTGATGGCCGAAACCTGGTCCTATCGGCGCTATCACCTGAAGCACCATAATAGTACTCAGCAGACAGACGACCCGGATTTGATCCTTTCCGCTCCGTTCCCCATCACAAAAAAGAGCTTCCGGCGAAAAATGTGGCGGGACATTACAGGCCAGACAGGATACCAGCAGCGTAAAGCTCAAATCGTGAGCGCCATTGGTCCTGCAGGTACGCCGTTTGCCGATCGTATTAAACGCTATTGGTCAAAACTGGGTCGCGCGACCGTCACGCATCTCATCCTGTTTGCAGGTCTTACCGCGACAGGGCACTGGTATCTCTATTTCGTTCTGTGGCTGCTCCCCTTCCTGACTTGGCATCAGCTTATCACCCGTATTCGGAACATCGCCGAACATGCCATGGTGCCGGACAGCGATGATGTTTTCCGCTCATCCCGGACAACGGTGCTTAGCCTTTGGGAACGCGCGTTTTTTGGGCCCTATTGGGTCAACTATCATGTCGAACATCATTTGATGATGTGGATCCCCTGCTACAACCTTCCCAAAGCGCAGGAATTCCTCAAAGCCAACGGGCATTGGGACCGAATGGAAACCAAGAATGGATATTGGGAAGTGATCAAGATGGCGACGTCAAAACCGGACGACGAGGACAAACCAGGCGAAGTCATTCACAACACACGACGCCGGGTTGCCGGCATTACGTCGGAAGGGTTTGAAGCTGCAAACTGAC
This sequence comes from Parvibaculaceae bacterium PLY_AMNH_Bact1, assembly GCA_032881465.1. Lineage (NCBI taxonomy): Bacteria > Pseudomonadati > Pseudomonadota > Alphaproteobacteria > Hyphomicrobiales > Parvibaculaceae > Parvibaculaceae bacterium PLY_AMNH_Bact1. The sequence continues at coordinate 758,838 of CP126168.1, read as the reverse complement.
GACCTGTCCACTGCCTGGGAAGACCCTTCCGCGTTTATCCGAGCACATACCGCATTGCACGAGCCACCTCTCGTGCCGGAACTTCTTTTACATCTGGCAACCGAGGGCGACACCCTCTGGCACATGGGTGAGGAGGAACTGACTGCGACCGGACTTCCAGCGCCCTTTTGGGCCTTTGCCTGGGCAGGCGGACAAGCTCTTGCCCGCTATCTGCTCGACAGTCCGGAAATCATCGCTCAGAAGAGGGTGCTCGACTTTGGCTCCGGGTCGGGGCTGGTTGGCCTCGCCGCCCTGCATGCTGGCGCCGCGTCAGCGCTGGCTACAGATATTGATGTTTTTGCGTGTGCCGCGGCAGAGCTCAATGCTCAGGCCAACAGTGTTTCACTCTCAACAAGCTCGCAAGATCTCGTAGGCCAGGATGGTCCTTGGGATACCATCCTTGTCGGTGACATGTGCTACGAGCAACCGCTCGCTGGCGAAGTCGAAACATGGCTACAGGACCAAGCTTCGAAAGGGATAGACGTGTTCATCGGAGATCCGGGGCGCACCTATCTTCCCAAAGACCGGCTTCAGAAACTGATTTCCTATGCCGTGAAAACGTCGCGGGAGCTGGAAGACACAGACGTACGAAACACGTCTGTCTGGCGGTTCTCCTGAGGTTTTCTCCAATTTGGTCATTCCGCTTGCCAAGGAGACATATAGTTCATATATGAACCATATGTCTCACCCACCCCGCATATTCCATCTTATGCAGCTCGCCCATCGCGCGCTTTTCCGAGCCGCCGATCAGCGTTTGCAGGCGTCGCTAGGCATCAGTGCCGTTCAGCAAGGGGCTCTCTTTGTCATCGGCAAACAGGCACCCTGCAAACCCTCTGCGATCGCTAAAGCGTTGGACATGAATAAGTCTGCCGTAACCACTCTCCTCACGCGTCTGGAGACAGCCGGGTTCATCCACCGGGTTGCTGACGTGCAAGATAAGCGTGCGCAATGCATTAGCCTCACCCCCAAAGGTAAAGAAGCCATCCGGAAGTCTGTCCCGCTGACAAAGCAGGCCAATGCAGACCTCCTTGAAGGCTTCGCCCCCCACGATGTGGAAACCATTGAACGGTTTCTCACCCAAGTCATTTCAACATCGGCCCGCGCTGCGTCTCTGACAAGCGCGGGACCTTCCCCCAAATAGTCAAAAGGATCTTTCTCCATGATTGCGACATCTGACCATATTCAGGTTCAAAAGGAAGCCGGCGTTCTCACGCTCACCATGAACCGACCGGAAAAGAAAAATGCGCTCACCCAAGACATGTATGCGGCCCTTGCGGACAATGTCGTCGCCGCTCAAACAGACCCGGATACCCGTGTGGTCTTGATCACCGGGTCAGGCGATTCTTTTACCGCTGGCAATGATCTGGGGGACTTTGCAGGCAGTGATGATGTGCCCAAAGGCGAAAATGAATTACCGCCCGTCGGACGTTACCTCCAGGCCATCCTCAATGCTGAAAAACCCATTGTCGCTGCGGTGAACGGCCTTGCCATCGGCGTTGGCGTCACCATGCTCTTGCACTGTGACCTGGTCTATGCATCCCCTAATGCGACCTTCCAGACACCCTTTGTCAATCTGGGGCTGGTTCCTGAAGCAGGATCCAGCCTGCTATTGCCCAATCTGATTGGGACACAAAAAGCCAATGACATGTTCCTGTTGGGGACAAAGGTCAGCGCCGAGGACGGGGAGAAGATGGGCCTTGTCTGCTCCATATTCGATGAGAACGCTCTTCTTGCAGAAGCAACCGTTCGCGCCAAAGCCCTTGCCGCTAAAGCACCCAATGCGGTGAAGCTCACCAAGCAGCTTGTCCGCAAGGAACATGCAAATGTTGCGCAGCAAATGGCAGATGAAAGCGTGCACTTTTCAGCACAGCTCAAGACAGCCGAATTTGCCGAAGCGGCAATGGCATTTGCAGAACGAAGGGCGCCTGATTTCTCAAAAATCTGAGATCAATATGCATGTGGCCGGGAGGCGGATACCCGGTCACTCCATTGTCGTGGCCTGCCGGTGAAGCCAAAGCTTAGAGGACGCCGCATTGTCAAAGGGCTTGCGCCACGATGGGGCTGCGGAGCCTGTGTTTTGAGCGCACCAATCTGTTCTGACGTTTCGCGCAAATCGCCGCTTCGGTCCTGCACAAGTAAAGGCAGGTTCAAGACACTTGCCCAGGAGCGCCACCGCGCGCCTGCGTCAGCGCCATCAAATGAAGCATGAACAGTTATGGTTTTCGTGGGGTCGGGATGGCACAGCTCAATCAATATCACTGGGGCCTCGCGGTCCCGACCTTTATACGCAATTGCCATCACCACGCCTGAGAACTCAGTCACTGGCGCCTCCCACTCCCACACACCAAGAGGCGGCGAGCTGTCCTGAACGACAATGCGATCCCGATAGATGGTTGCATAGCGGACAAAGCCAAGGGCGCGGCGCCAGGCTGGCTGAAATGGAACTGTCAGGCTGGAAGGAAGGCGGTAGGGATCTGCGTCAAACCCAGCAGATGTCCAGCATCTGCGAAACCGATCTGCGTCACCTTTATCAGCGAAAAATCGCATCAAATTTCCCTATCCTACTGGATCCTACTGGCCTGCATTGCTGGCAAGGGATGTCCCCTTGGAGCCCGAAGAATAGAGACCGCATTCTTTCCATCTCTTTAACGTACGCTTCAATCTTTTGTGGGTGCTCCAGAAGTCTGGAAAAAACGGCGCAGCTTCGTGCTAAGTTTTCGAGGAAGTGTCGAATCAGCCCCTAAATCCAAGGGTGCTGGGCCGCGAAGGAACTGAGATATGATCGACAACCCGCTTCAAATGGTCGGGCTTTACATTGCGATAAACCTGCTTTTGAACCTAGCGTTGGCCTACAGGGTTTCTGCCACCCGCCTTAAGACCAATGTCATGACCGGGACAGGCGATCACGAGCCGCTTTACAAATCCACGCGGGCGCACATTGTGAATAGTGAATACACGCCCATTGGCCTGATTGGTCTCATCGGGCTCTTCATATTGTCAGCCTCAATTTGGATCATTCACGCTGCGGGCATCGCTCTTACCATGGGGCGCGTGTTACATGCGATCGGCCTCTACATCTCCGCTGACAGCACGCGGCCGAGACTTTGGGGCACATTGCTCACCTGGCTCGGGCAGCTCATCACGGGTGTTGGGTGTCTCTACTTTTCGCTCACCTACACAATCTGACCGCTTTGGCGGTGCATTTTCCTGCTGCCTGAAAAGCTCAACTCAGGTGCCCGCGTTTTGTCGCTCGCGCGACATTCGCGCTTTTTCTGGTATAAGACCCCCACTATCGGGGCTGAAATGCCCCTGCCCTGTCACGGATGTTCTCTCACATGCAGCAAGCCCAAGACCGTACCGATCTCCTTCAAGACCTGATTTCCCGCGCCAAAAAGGCAGGAGCGGATGCCGCAGATGCTTTGATGGTGGAAAGCACCTCCTTTGGTGCGAGCTATCGTTTAGGAAATCTGGAGGATATTGAGCGTTCTGAAACGCAGGATCTTGGGCTGAGAGTGATGGTCGGACAGAAGCAGGCCGTGGTCTCCACAACCGATGTTGGGCCGCGTGCCTTCGATTCCCTGGTCGAACGTGTGATCGCGATGGCAAAGGTCGCGCCTGAGGACCCTTATTGCGGGCTTGCAGACCCCGCTCTTCTTGCCACAGAAATCGCAGATCTTGAGCTTGATGATGGGAGCGACCCCACAGCAGAGGAACTGGTCGCGCGCGCTCAAGCCGCAGAAGAAGCTGCACTCGCGGTTGACGGTGTGACTAATTCCGGTGGTGCAGGATCAAGCTTTGGACGAGCAGCCGTGACACTTGTCACGAGCGACGGGTTTGCCGGTCATTATGGTGGTAGCACCCATTCTGTTTCCTGTTCCGTGCTCGCGGGGGAAGGCACAGAAATGGAACGCGACTATGATTATTCGACCGCGCGTCATTTTTCGGACCTTGAGGATCCCACAAAGATCGGGCGGGAAGCGGGCGAAAAAGCTGTGCGCCGTTTGGGTGCCCGCAAAGTTGAAAGCTGTCAGGTTCCCATTATCTACGACCCGCGCGTTTCTGGCGGGCTTGTGGGGCATTTTGCAGGCGCCATCTCAGGGGCATCGGTTGCCAGGGGCACAAGCTTCCTAAAAGGCAGCTTGGACACTCAGCTGTTTGCAAAGGGCATCCGGATCACCGACGATCCGTTGAAGAAAAGAGGGCGCGGATCGAAGCCATTTGATGGCGAAGGCGTGCGGACCGAAGCCCTCACGCTGATCGATGATGGCCGTCTCACCACCTGGTTGCTCGATACATCAACCGGGAAACAGTTGGGCCTTGCAAGCAATGGGCGTGCAGCGCGTGGCACCGGCGGGTCGCCCTCGCCCTCAACCACCAACCTGACCCTTGAGGCTGGGTCTCTGTCGCCAGAAGAATTGATGGCCGACATTACATCGGGCTTCTACGTAACGGAAATGATTGGCATGGGCGTCAATGGCGTCACGGGCGACTATTCCCGCGGCGCGTCGGGCTTTTGGATCGAGAATGGCGAGCTGACTTTCCCGGTGAGCGAAATCACCATCGCCGGGAACCTTAAAGACATGTTCGCGAACCTCACGCCCGCAAGTGATCTAGAGTTCAAGGCAGCGACCAACGCACCTACCGTGCGGATAGAAGGGATGACCCTTGCCGGAACTTGATCCCTCGTCCCTTCTCAACCTCAAAGCTGATCATCAGCTGCTGTGCGATGCCGTTCGGGCGGCCGGAGCGTTAGCGCTCACCTACTATCAGCGCGACATTGAGCAATGGGATAAGGATGACGATACGCCGGTGAGTGAAGCCGATCACGCGGTCAACGCACTGCTTCATGAGCGGTTGCAGGGACCCCGCCCCGGTTATGGGTGGCTGTCGGAAGAGACAGACGATGATCCGGTCCGGCTGGAACGAGACTATGTCTGGGTGGTCGACCCTATTGATGGCACCCGGGCCTTTCTCAAAGGCCGTCCGCATTTTACCATCTGCGTTGCCTTGGTCTTTCAAGGCAAACCTGTTTCTGCTGCGGTTTTCAACCCTGCTTCTGATGAGTTTTTCGAAGCTCAGCTGGGCGGTGGTGCTTTGCTGAACGGTGCGCCCATCTCGCCGAGCAAACGCCGCGACATTACCGGCTGCCGCATGGCCGCGTTTGCGCCCATGTTCAAGCACCCAGCCTGGCCAGAGCCCTGGCCGGAAATGGATATTGTGAGCCGGAATTCTGTCGCCTACCGCCTGGTCCTTGTCGCCAATGGATTTGTCGATGCGTGCATGGCTCTCAATCGGAAGAGTGATTGGGACTTAGCTGCAGCGGACCTCATCGTCCGTGAGGCTGGCGGTCGCATGACCACTCATGATGGCAGGCCCTTTGTCTACAATAAGAGCTTCACCAAACACCGTAGCCTCGTCGCCGCGGGTCCCGCGCTCTATGATGCCTTGTTTGAACGCGTTGGGACACTAACGCTCCCTTAACTGAACCTGTCGTATCAAGTCGGTGGAATATTTGAGAATTGGGTGCATTCTCTCGCTGTATTACTGCAATCTGGAGCAATAGCGATGGCCGATGAGCAACTCCTCCATCTCGTCTTCGGCGGCGAACTAGAAGACCTTGAAGGCCTTCGCTTCGGCGACTTGGATAAGCTCGACATAGTCGGCATCTATCCCAGTTTTGCTGAAGCAGAGGCTGCCTGGCGACAAGCCGCTCAGCGGACGGTAGATAGTGCCCAGATGCGGTACTTCATTGTCCATCTGCATCGTCTGATGGACCCTGATAGTGACCACCCTCACGACGATTAGGGATCGATAATAGGCCCAAAAAGGCTTGTAATACGGTTGCTTAGGGCTTGCCCTGTGAGGTGACGCGCCTCATTGCGCGTGATACAATTCGCCAACTTCCAAGCAACCTTCCTGGCCAATGAAAGCCCTGCAGTTGAGCGTACATACTGGCGATCCCACCATTCGAGAAGCAGCCCAAGAGGCTCGGGAGGCAGCTGCCTCCCGTGGTTCATCACGTCAGGAACAGATGTCACTTGAAACTGCTGCGCCGCTAAAGACCATGGTCGCGGTTAAGAGGATCGCTTCGAGCTACCTCAAGCCACATTCCGGGCTCATTGCTTTAGCCATCCTTGCCAACCTGATTGTTGCTGCTACCACGAGTGTACTACCGTTCCTGATTGAGCAGACTGTCGAGTTGATCTTCGAACAGAAGCGCGAAGATGTGTTGCTACTCATTGCTCTGGGCGCTCTGGGCGCGCAGAGTCTTCGGGCAGTCACGACATATGTGTCAAATGTCATTATGAACTATGTCGGCCAGCGCATGGTCGTTGCTGTTCAAACGCACCTTTTCTCAAAACTTATGACCGCAGACTTGGGCTGGATTCAACAAACCCATTCTGGTCGGTTCATCTCCACGTTCATGACAGACGTTATTCGTCTTCGAGACTCAACAGCTCAATCAATCGTAAACCTCAGTCGACACTTGGCAGTTCTCGTTTTCCTTATTGGCTACATGTACTATCTCGATTGGCTGATGGCGATCATCGCAACTGGTGTCATTCCGGTCGCCGCCCTTTTCATGCGTCGGCTCGGCCGGAAAACACGCAAAGCAACCAACAAAGGCCTTGAGGAAACTGGCTCTCTATCAACACTGATCCTTGAGGCACTCGGAGGCATTCGGGTCGTCAAAGCTTATGGACGTGAAGATGCAGAGATAAAACGCGCGGCGGGTACTATTGCTCTGGTTCTGGAACACACAATGCGGTCTATCAAAGCAAAGGCAGCAGCTGGTCCCGTCACCGAGGCGCTAACTGGTGTTGGGATAGCCGCAGTGATTGGTTATGCAGGTTTGCAAGCCATTAATGGCACAATGACATCCGGATCGTTCTTTGCATTTATGGCTGCGGTGATGCTGGCCTACCAGCCACTCAAAGCTGTCGCCAATCAGCAAACCGTCCTGCAGGAAGGCGTTGCAGCAGCATCGCGGCTGTTTCCCGTGCTTGATGTAGAAGCAAAAATTGTCGACGGAACCGATAGCAAAGAACTGAAAGTCAGCGATGGTGCCATCAGCCTTGATCGCGTGAGCTTCCACTATGACGATGGCACCAAGGCGCTGGACAATGTCACGATTGATGTGCCCGCGGGCCAGACGGTGGCTCTTGTGGGTCCAAGTGGAGCAGGCAAGAGCACCATCCTCAATCTGGTTCCCCGATTCTATGATGTGAGTGAGGGGACCGTCTCTATTGACGGTCAGGATCTGAAATCTGTGACGCTGGCGTCTTTGCGGAATGCTAGCGCACTGGTGACCCAGGAACCTTTCCTGTTTGACGATACGATACGAGCAAACATCGCCTATGGGAGCCCTGATGCTTCGCAAGAAGAGATTGAAGCCGCAGCCAAGAATGCGGCGGCACACGGCTTCATCATGAACCTCACCCATGGCTATGACACCCAGGTCGGTGAAGCAGGTCTCAAGCTTTCGGGCGGACAACGTCAACGTATTGCCATCGCGCGCGCAATGCTCAAAAATGCGCCGATCCTGCTCCTGGATGAAGCCACGTCAGCGCTTGATACTGCTTCAGAATTGCAGGTCCAAAAGGCACTTCAGACACTTATGCAGGGGCGTACTACACTTGTTATTGCCCACCGTCTTTCAACCATCATGCATGCAGACAATATTTATGTCATTGACCATGGGCGCGTCATCGAACAAGGACGCCATGCAGATCTCATTGCGCAAGGTGGTGTGTATGCGGAACTCTCTAAATCTCAATTTGACCGGAAGGAAGAACCCACACCAGCTCTTGCTGGAGAATAGTGGATAGAAATTTCGCCATGTCCCGGTTTAAATCACTATCGAAAAGCATATTGAAGAGCAGCGCAGTACAGAGCGGCTTGGCACTGTCGATTGCGAGCTATGTCCGGCTGGTACACCTCACCTGCCGTTTCAATCAACGGCGCGCTGATATTCCTGAACAGTTTTGGGCTGACGATGAAACATTTATCTGTGCAACATGGCATGGTCAGAACGTGATCCTTCCGATGTTTTGGCACAATTGGCGAACGCTAAAAGTTCTAGTCTCCAAACATGGAGACGGTGAGATCATCGCCCGTCTCTGCGGCCATCTGGGTCTTGGCACCATCCGCGGCTCTGGCGCTCCAAAAGGCAAAGCTGAAAAGTCGAGGGAAAAAGGCGGGGCCGCGGCACTCCGTGCAATGGTCCGTGCCCTTCAAAACGGTGCCTCTATCGGGCTCACAGCCGACATGCCTCCCGGTCCACGCCGCGTCGCCGGTCTGGGAATTGTGACTATGGCCCGTCTTTCAGGCCGTCCCATTCTTCCTATCGTTGCGACCACGCGCGCGCGTTTGGTGCTTGGCAATACCTGGGACAAGTTCACCATTCCGCTGCCGTTTAACCGTGGCGCCGTTGTGTGGGGAGACCCAATATATGTGCCGCGTGATGCCGACGACGCAACGGTCGAATCCTGTCGACAGCAGGTGGAGGATGCACTGAACCAGTTGACCCGCGAAGCCGATGCCATGGTTGGCAGAAGATCGGCGGTGTCTCCTGGAAATTCAGACACTCTCACCGATACACGAGAAGTGGGATAGGTCTTTGGGCGTCCCGGTTACGATGACGTTGGGTTTGAGGGCCTATCGCACGCTTACTGCAAGTGCCGGTCCTCTTTTCACGTTCATTCTCAAGCGACGCACTCTTCGAGGTAAAGAAGATCCAGACCGGGTAAGCGAGAAACAAGGGATTGCTTCAGCGGCGCGACCCGAAAGCCCGCTGGTGTGGCTGCATGGAGCAAGCGTTGGAGAATCTCTTTCCATGCTCCCGCTTATTAAATGCCTGTCTGAGGCACAGCCAAACCTTCGCTTCCTAGTGACAACCGGCACTCTTACCTCCGCTGAATTGATGGCGAAGCGTCTTCCCCCGTCTGCCTGTCACCAGTTTGTTCCCCTCGATCATCCAACCTATTGGGGCCGTTTTTTTTCACATTGGCGACCTGACCTCGCTGTGATCATAGAGTCAGAACTTTGGCCGAATATGATTGCGGAGACTTGTGCACGTGACATCCCATTGGTCCTTGCCAATGCTCGCTTGTCGGAAAAGTCCGCAAAAGGTTGGAACCGCGTTGGCCGCTCGATTGCGTCCCTGCTGAGCTCATTTGATGTCGTGCTTGCTCAAGATGAACGATCCGCCACGCGCCTTAGCGCTTTGGGCGCCGATCCTGTTGAGACACCTGGCAATCTCAAATTTGATGCCCCCCCGCTCCAAGCGGACACCGCAGCCCTTGAAGACCTCCGGGCACAGATTGGGGGTCGACCTTGCTGGGTTGCGGCAAGTACGCATGAGGGCGAGGAGACACTCGTCGGACGCATCCATGTCCAACTCCAGAAGGCATTCCCAGACCTTCTGACCATTCTTGCGCCACGACACCCTGCCCGTGGACCTGCTGTTGCACGTGACATGGAGGAACTTGGCCTCAACGTCGCACAGCGCTCAAAATCAGATGTGATAAAACAAGACACCAATGTCTATCTGGCCGATACACTCGGCGAAATGGGGCTGGTTTTTCGCCTTGCGCCCATTGCGTTCATTGGTGGGTCGTTTGTAGATGTTGGAGGCCACAATCCGCTTGAGGCCGCGCGGCTCGATACCGCCATACTGTTTGGGCCACATATGTTTAACTTTGAAGATGCCACAACACCGCTCCGGGATGCGGGGGCCGCTATTCAAGTCACATCGGAAGCTGACCTAACTGATAGGTTATCGAAATGGCTGGCGACATCTGAAGAGGCAAGCATTGCCGCCGCTCAGGGAAAAGAGGTTGTGTCACGCTCAACCCATGTCGCAGCACGCATAACGCAAAAGCTACTGCCCCTCTTGCCTGACACGGCAAAGTCGAAGGTGAAGCAATAATGCGCAGCCCGTCTTTTTGGTACCCTGCCGCCACCCCAACACTACGCGATCAGCTTTTGCGTCTCGCGATGACCCCTTTCGCTGTCCTCTATTCTATTGGTGCTGGCCTCCGGCAGAAGATGACCGTGCCAGAGCGCATAAGTGTGCCGGTTGTTTGCATTGGCAACTTCACTGCAGGCGGCGCTGGCAAAACGCCAACCGCGATTGCGATTGCAAAAAGGCTGGAGACCATGGGCGAGACACCCCATTTTGTCAGTCGGGGATATGGCGGTAAGGAAACCGGTCCGTTATGTGTCGATGGCGAGCTACATAGCTCATCAGATGTTGGTGATGAACCGCTTCTATTGAGCAGGCATGAGACAACATGGGTGGCCCAGGACCGCGTGGCAGGCGCCCTGGCTGCGGAGAGAGCTGGTGCGAGCATCATTCTGCTGGACGACGGGTTTCAAAACCCAGCGCTCCACAAGGACCTATCTCTATTGGTTGTCGATACTGGAGCGGGCGTCGGCAATAGTTCCGTCATTCCCGCCGGACCTTTGCGGGAACCGATTGCAGCGGCTTTCAAGAGAACCCACGCCATTGTGGCGTTGGGGACTGAACCGCTGCCAAAAGCTCTGAAGTACCTCGCGGAGCAGACCGCCATCCCCGTCTTTGGTGCCAGCCTTCAGCCGGACGCTGATAGCAGCGAAAACCTTGTCAGCAAAACTTTGATCGCATTTGCCGGCATCGGGCGCCCGGAAAAATTCTATTCAACCCTGCGCAAGATGGGCGCCACCCTCGCCCAGACGAGGTCCTTTCCTGACCATCACCCGTTTTCCGAGAAAGACGCGCAAGACCTTTTGGACCTCGCCGCCCCGGAGAACGCGCTGCTCATCACCACAGAAAAGGACGCCATTCGCCTTCGCAAAGCCGATAGTGCGGCAGCCCGTAAGCTTAGCGAGCAAACTGCGGTTTTGCCGGTCACAGCCATTTTCGGCGATCTGCCCGGTCTTGACGCACTGCTTACCCAGTACCTCACTGCTGCACGGGCAAGCCATACCTACGCCCCCCCTGGTACACGAAGGGACTGACCCCTAGTGCCGGACCTGTTATAAGCATTCTCACTCATTCGCTCTGGACTTGGTTTCTTGTCAAACAAAGCCGTCAGATATCGTCTCGAAGCCGCTGCGGCGCTTCCGCTCTTCGGTTTCTTCAAACTTCTTGGACTGGAGCGGGCGTCCGCATTTGGCGGGTGGCTGCTTCGAACTGTTGGCCCGCATGTCGGTATAACCCGCCGGGCACGGAAGAATATTGAACGGGCTATGCCCGAGCTCGTGACATCTGACGTTGATCAGATCATCCGCGACATGTGGGACAATATTGGCCGAACCATCGGTGAATTCGCTCACCTGGACGCTTTCAAAGAACCGGAACATCAATCGCGCATAGCACTCAAAGGTCTTGGCCATATGCAAGAGCTCCGAGACCGGGGCGCCATGCTCGTGTCGGGTCACTTCGCCAATTGGGAGCTTCTCGCCCTCGCCATGCGTCTGTATGGTTTTGACGGTGGCGCAATTTATCGCCACGCCAACAACCCCACCATCGACAATTGGATCGTGAGGCTTCGATCCCGGGCTATCTATCCGGTTCAAATCCCGAAAGGCCCAAAGGGTGCCCGCGACGTTATTCGCATTATTCGCAACAAGGGTTTCATCTGCATGCTTGCCGACCAAAAGATGAATGACGGCATTGAGGCGAAATTGTTTGGCTTAAAAGCGATGACTCCTGCCACCCCGGGCGCCATGGCGACGCGCTACGGTATTCCCATCGTGCCGGTGACAATCCGCCGAACAACAGGTGTGCATTTTGTGGAGGAAATCCATGAACCGATCTTCGCCGATCAGACTGCTGACCCTCACGCAGAAACAGCGCGCATCACCCAAAAATTGAATGATTTCCTGGAAGCGGAAATTCGGGCAAACCCGGCACAATGGCTTTGGATGCACAATCGGTGGCCGAAAGATGCCTGACTAGGGTGTTTCTGAAGGACGTTCCAGCGGTTTGGGCGCCGGCATGTCCCCTGCCAGCAAGGCCGGGTCAACATGCGCCGTCCGCCAATACATGCGCCAGTCGAGGTGCGGTCCCGTCACGCGTCCCGTCGCCCCAACGGCCCCAACAATCTCACCCTGTTCGACTTGCTGACCGACTTCAACATCAACGCTACTCAGATGCATCATGACGCTGATCATCCCGTGACCATGGTCCAAGAAAATCGCACCGCCTTCGAAATAGAGGTCCGGGTGTGCCAACCGAATGATCCCAGCGGCAGGTGCTGCCACCGGTGTCCCGGTGCTCGCGGCAACATCAACACCGTAATGAGGTCGCCGCGGCTGACCGTTAAAAAAACGCTGCAAGCCAAACGTGCCGGTGATCACCCCTTTTACCGGCCAGACAAAATCATCTGCGAACCAGTCTTGGGCCGTATCAACGGGACGCGCGGTCCGCTTCAAGTCGCGGTCCCGCGCAATGCGCTCCAGCTGCTCAGCTGAAGGACTGACATATTTTGACGCCACGCCTTCGATGCGTTGCACGTCATATTCGCGGGTCGCCACATCAATCGACAGGCTCTCGCGCTCGGCATCTGGATATTCCAGGTCAAGGTGGACAGTGCCTTCATGGTCTCTGTCAAACGCAAAGAGAAAATGTCCGCGTTCCGATACCATGAGAGGTTCGCCATCCAGGATGACCTTTGTGCCAGGCTCAGTCGTGCCGATAATGATCCCGCCCTGAATAGCTTCGCCGGTGAGACCGACGCGCCCCTCCGCCCAGGCTGGGAGCCCGGCAAATAGAGACGCGACAACGATAAACAAGAGATTGCGCAGGCGCCTCAAATTCATTCCTGACCCTTCAGCTCAAGCTCGCGTTTCAGGGCTGCGGCCGCATCAACATAGGCTTCCTGGCGATCTGCGTGCCAATAACGCAAATCCTCAAGAGGTATGTTCGCACCCGTCACTGCACAGACAACGAACGTGCCCTTGCGAACCACGTGGTACTCGCCGTCCCCATACACCAGCTCTGCTTTGCTTCCACCGAAGCCATTTTCATGTCGATTCATGAGTTCAACCTACTCCTGGCGCAGGCAGAAGTCATTCTTGCAGTGCAAATATGGTTTCTCGCTCATATGACACCCTTGCTAGAACAACCGCCCCTGATCGTTAGCCGATGTCCCCTTCTTTTTTGAAACAGGTCTTTTAGTTTTAGGTTTGACTGCGGGTTTGTCAGGTGTCGCGCCTGCCACAACGGCAAGCTTGTCTGCCCCCGCAAATTCCAGTTCCAGTGCCGCCCCAGGCGAGACCGCCGCTGATCCCCTGACAGGGGCACCGCTATCGTCACGAACCAAGGCAAATCCCCGACTAAGCACCGACTGATAGCTCAAGGTATCCAGCAGCCGCCCGGCCTGTGCCATTCGTCTGCCAAGATCAGACAGATGTCTTTGTTCTGCGCGGGTGGCACGGGCTGCCAGATCCCGGGTCCGCTGAGTGCCGTTTGAAAGTTTGGATGCAAGCACTTGGCCCGAAAGGCGACCGGCAATGCGTTCAAGCTGTCCGCGCTTGACTGACGTGGCGGCTCCCAGCCCCAATCCAAGGCGTTGACTTGCATGGTCCAGTCTTTGGCCGGGCAACGCAAAAAGATCGTCCGGTTTAGGTAAGCCGCGACTAAGACCTTCAAGGCGGGCACCCAGTTCAGTCACTTTGCGGGTTTCCGCCCGCACAAGACGGCGGGCATTGTCTAGAACCCGGGCGACCAAATCAGCCCTGACAGGCACCGCCATTTCCGCTGCGGCGGTCGGCGTCGGTGCGCGCTGGTCAGACGCGAAGTCGATGAGGGTCGTGTCGGTTTCGTGCCCCACTGCCGAAATAAGCGGAATATCGCTGGCGGCTGCCGCACGCACCACTGTTTCTTCATTAAATGACCAAAGATCTTCAAGCGACCCCCCGCCGCGCGCCACAATCAGCAGGTCTGGTCGCGGCGTCGGTCCGCCAGGCTTCAGATTGTTGAACCCCTTGATCGCGGCAGTGACTTCTTCCGCTGATTGTTCCCCCTGGACGCGAACCGGCCAGACCAGAACGTGGCGCGGAAACCTGTCGCGAAGACGATGCAGGATGTCACAAATGACAGCGCCCGAGGGACTCGTCACCACCCCGATGGTCTCAGGTAGAAATGGGATGGGCCGTTTTTTTGCAGGATCAAACAGACCCTCTGCCGCCAGGGCCTTTTTGCGCTGCTCCAACAGCGCCATAAGAGCACCGACGCCTGCCAGTTCCATACTCTCGATGACAATCTGATAGCGCGATTGCCCTGGGAAGGTCGTGAGCTTGCCTGTACAGACAACCTCAAGCCCCTGCTCTGGCTTCACTTTCAACCTCGAGGCGACACCCTTCCAGATCACGCCATTCAGGACAGACTTGTCGTCTTTCAAATCGAGGTAGAGATGACCTGAGGCCGGTCGGCTGACCCGCCCCAACTCGCCGCGCACCCGCACATAACCATATGTGTCCTCCACCGTGCGCTTTAGCGCCATGGAGAGCTCGCTGACCGAGAATTCGTAGGCATTTCCTGGGGTTGTATCGTCAGCCATAGGTACGGCGTCTCTCACTTTAAGCCTTTGATTTTACTTCAAAATTTGTAGAACCTGCTGGGTCCTGCGGCGGTTTGCCGGAATCATCCACCATGATACAAGATTGTCCGGGGATTGCTCAGGGAATGCCCAGGGAATAGTGAGGACCGACAAAACGGTTCAACATTGGAATTCAGGGATCGAAGTCGAATGAACGTTCTGGTTATAGGATCAGGCGGGCGCGAACATGCTCTCGCATGGGCGATTGCGTCAAGCCCCATGCTCGGCGAGCTCTATTGTGCCCCAGGGAATGCCGGGATCGCCGATGTGGCGAGATGCGTTGACATTGGCGTGGACGACTTCGATGGAATCGTCACTTTTTGCCAGGATACGAGTATCGACTTTGTCGTCGTCGGTCCGGAGGATCCACTAGTCGGAGGAATTGTTGATCGGTTGGATGAGGCCGGGATCAAGAGCTTCGGCCCGAACGCTGCGGCGGCCCAATTGGAAGGCTCCAAGGGCTTCACTAAGGACCTTTGCGCGGACTATGACATTCCAACAGCCGCCTATGGACGTTTCGCTGACGCGACAGAGGCCAAAGCCTATCTCGACAAGCACGCCGCGCCCATCGTGATCAAGGCAGATGGCCTTGCCGCTGGTAAGGGCGTGATCATGGCGGAGACCGACGAAGAAGCTCTCGCCGCAGTCGATGAAATTTTCGGCGGCAAATTTGGTGGTGCGGGGGCTGAACTCGTCATCGAAGAATGGCTTGAGGGAGAAGAAGCGAGCTTCTTTGCACTCTGTGATGGCAAAACAGCCGTGCCGCTGGTTGGTGCACAAGACCATAAGCGGGTCGCCGATGGGGATGTTGGGCTGAACACGGGCGGCATGGGTGCTTACTCCCCTGCCCCTGTGCTCTCCATGAGCATGCAATTTGCGCTCATGGATCGCATCGTCAATCCAACGCTCGCCGCCATGGCTGACAAAGGCATGCCTTTTAAAGGTGTCTTGTTCGTCGGGCTCATGATCACGAAAGACGGCCCGAAGCTGATTGAGTTTAATGTTCGCTTTGGCGATCCGGAATGCCAGGTACTGATGATGCGACTTATGTCCGACATTCTCCCTGCCCTGGTCGCATGTCACGATGGCACACTTGATCAGATTGAACTTGAGTGGAATGACGAAGCTGCTCTCAGCGTAGTGATGGCAACGGAAGGCTATCCAGAAGCTTACGAAAAAGGCTCTGAGATAAAAAACCTTGAGGCTGCAGCCAGTGAAGATGGTATCGAGATTTTTCACGCGGGCACAAAACAGGACGGCAAAAAGGTCACGGCCCATGGCGGCCGCGTGTTGGCTGTCACCGCGCTCGGGAAATCCGTCGCCGCGGCCCAAGCGCGCGCCTATAAAGCCGTAGATGCTGTCGACTGGCCGCAAGGGTTTTGTCGGCGCGACATTGGTTATCGTGCGGTCGCCCGCGAGAGAAAATCAGCATAATTATCAATAAGAAATAGGGAGATGGGCCCATGAGTGAGCCTGTATCAAGTGGTAAGCAGGAGCAATTCTCCGGTACGCAGGCGGTGATGGAACAACATCGCTTTGATGAGAAAACTCTGGAAGACTACCTAGCTGCCAATGTTGAAGGCTTTGAGGGACCGCTAGAGGTCCGCGAGTTTAAAGGCGGGCAATCAAACCCGACCTATCAGCTTGTGACACCCAACAAGAAATATGTTCTGCGTCGGAAACCACCGGGCAAGCTCCTCCCCTCCGCACATGCAGTTGACCGCGAATATAAGGTCATCACGGCGCTTGGGACAGTCGGATATCCGGTTGCAAAGACCTATTGCCTCTGCATGGATGAGAGTGTCATTGGCACCATCTTCTATGTGATGGATATGGTTGAGGGGCGCATTCTTTGGGAACCCCTTCTGCCTGGACATGAGCCAGCCCAAAGACGCGCCATCTTCGAAGCTAAAAACAAAACCCTGGCCCAGCTCCACATGATCGACTACGAGGCTATCGGCCTTGGCGATTTCGGCAAGCCAGGCAACTATTTCGCACGACAGATTTCCCGTTGGTCAAAGCAGTATGTGGCATCGGAATCCGAAACCATCAGTGAAATGGACAGGCTGATGGATTGGTTGCCGGGCAATATTCCCGAAGATGATGCGGTGAGTATTGTCCATGGTGACTACCGATTGGACAATATGGTGCTGCATCCAACTGAAGATCGTGTGCTCGCAGTCCTTGACTGGGAATTATCGACTTTGGGCCACCCACTCGGCGATTTCACCTACCACATGATGCAATGGATCATGCCCAATCTCGGCGACACGCCCGGTACCCAGACCCTGGGGGACGCTGACTTGCCGGCGCTCGGCATCCCTACGCTGGATGAATATGTGAAGATGTATTGCGACCAGACTGGCCGCAAGGGTATCGACAATCTCGACTATTATTTCGCCTACAACCTTTTCCGGTTGGGCGGTATTTTGCAGGGCATTGTTGGCCGGGTGCGTGATGGCACTGCTGCCAGCGAACATGCGGCGCGGGATGCCTCTCAGGTTCGCGCGCTCGCAGAACTGGGCTGGCATTATGCTCAAAAGGCTGGTGCTGTTTAGACCATACCGCACTCCCAGAGAGCCGGGTTATCCATATGGATTTCCCGGCTTTTTTTTGACCCTTTGCATGCGCTCGGATCCCTTGCTATCCCTAACTCAAAGACATCTAGGAGAATGACATGGCCGAGCCCGCCGCCCAGAACGCAGAAACCATTGATATTCGCGAGGCCCACCGATTTGACGTCGGGCAGCTGGAGGATTTCTGCAGAGCAGAGGTTGATGGATATTCCGGCAATCTGAACGTACGCCAGTTTTCAGGGGGGCAGTCCAATCCAACCTTCATGTTATCTGCTGGTGGCAAACGCTATGTAATGCGGAAAAAGCCGCCCGGGACGTTGCTTGCCAGCGCACATCAGGTGGACCGGGAATATCGGGTTATGAAGGCTCTTGCTGATACGGATGTGCCGGTGCCAACCATGCGCGCGCTCTGCACGGACCCAGACATTATCGGTACCGAATTCTACATCATGGACTTTCTGGACGGTCGTGTGCTGCGAGACCCACAATTGCCAGACTTCAGCGCCGAAGAGCGCGCCGCCATATATGATCAAATGAATGATGTGCTCGCGCGCCTGCATGAAGTCGACTACAAGGCCATCGGCCTGGAAGACTATGGGCGTCCAGGTAACTATTACGAACGACAGATCGGGCGTTGGATCAAACAATATCGCGCTGCTGAGACTGAAACCGTTGAGCCCATGGAAGATCTCATTTCCTATCTTCCCGCGCATATTCCGGCAGATGATGCAACGAGCATCGCCCATGGCGACTACAGACTTGAGAACACAATGTTCCATGCAACAGAACCAAAGATGATCGCTGTCCTTGATTGGGAACTATCAACGATTGGACACCCGCTCGCCGACCTGGCCTATAACTGCATGCTCTATCACTTCAACAGCCCAAGCCAGGGAACCATTATGGACCTGGATTATGCGACGCTCGGCATCCCCAGCGAAGAAGCTTATGTGGACGCCTACTGCAAACGCACTGGACGCGATGGCATTGAAGACTGGGATTTTTACCTTTCATTCTCCATTTTCCGTCTCGCATCTATCACCCAGGGCGTCTACAAACGCGGGCTCGACGGCAATGCCAGCTCAGAAAAAGCGACCCAATATGGCGATATGTGCCGCCGTCTTGCAGAAACCGCCTGGACCGTCGCTCAAAGAAATCGTTAACCATATCCTTCTGCTTTAACGCTTCCTTTCCTTGAGCCTCCTATCCTCCGGATAGAGAGAAATCCGGCTGGAGCCGGATAGACAAGGCGAGGGGCATGTCCGGTGACGGACCAGGAGCAACCAGCGGAAGGTGGCGCAGGAAACGCATCACCGCACAAACGCGGGGCAAAGTTTTTTGAAGCTTTGCTTGCGAACTCTGGTGACGTTCTGACCTTGCTCGACGACAAGGGCCACTACATTTATCACAGCCCCGCGATCAAAGAGATGATTGGCGTTGAACCTGAAGAGGCATTGGGTTTCTTCGCTGCTGACATTGTACATAGTGATGACCGCGATCGGGTTGCCGACAGGATCCGATATTGCCTGGCGAACAAGGGTGTGCGGCTGAGCGAGAGTTTCCGCCTGCCACACACAGATGGATCGTGGCGCTGGGTGGAGGCGGATGTACGCAATCTACTTGATGATCCTAACATTCAGGGCGTCCTCGTGGTCAGCCGCGACGTCACGTCACGCCGCAGATTGGAAGACCATTTTTCCATCGCGGAAAACACAGCCGGCTTTGGCACTTATCGATGGGACCGAGACCGCAATACACGAGTAGTCTCTTCTGCCTTTTCTCAGATGCTCGACCTACCAACCAAGACCAAGGAAGTACCCGACGCAACCTTGTTAGAGTTGTTGCACCCAGACGATGCAAAGCATGTGAAAGAGGCGATGAGGTCACTTGTGGACGACCCCAAACCGTTCTCTCATTCCATGCGATTGCGGCGGCAGGACGGAAGCTACCGCCATTTTGTCTCCCACGGCTTTCCTGAGTTGGACGATCACAATGAAATTAGAAGTGTCATTGGTATCCTTGATGACGTCACGGACAGCCTCAACACAGAACTGGCGCTGCGGCGCACCTCGGAGCAATATCAGATGATCGCGGAGCACGCGTATGATATGTTTGCGCGCCACAGTCCTGAGGGCGTGCTCACTTTTGTGTCCCCCGCGGTCAGAAAAGTCATGGGTGCTGAGCCAGAAGATGTGGTTGGCCACAACATCATCGAAATGATGCATAGAGACGATCAGGCAGAGGCTCGCCAAAAACTCGAGGCACTAAACACAGGCGCCGATAGCGTCCGGATATCGTTCCGCCTCCCCAATCTCAAGGGCGAGTTTATTTGGCTCGAAAGTACGGTACATCCCATACTTGATGATCGAAGTGGCGAAATGATTGAAGCCATCGCTATCACACGAGACACCTCAGAACGCAAAGAATATGAGCAACGCCTTCTTGATGCCCGAGAAAAGGCAGAGACCGCGAACAGGACAAAATCGACTTTTCTTGCAAATATGAGTCACGAACTCCGCACACCGCTCAATGCCGTGATTGGTTTTTCCGAAATCCTCATGCGGAAGATGTATGGTCCGCTGGGCGACGACGTCTATGACGAGTATGCCAATCTTATTCATGAGTCCGGCACCCACCTTCTCGATCTTATCAATGACATTCTCGACATGTCGAAAGTTGAAGCTGGCAAGATGGAGATCAAGCCGGAACCCATCGATCTGGTTGAGATCGTTGAAACCTGTATGCGTTTTGTGGAAGCAAAATCTGAAGCCAAGACACAGCTTGTGGAATTGAACGTTTTGACGCCACAACTGCACAATTCCGCTTACGCCGACATCCGTGCGACGAAACAGATCCTGATCAACCTTCTTTCCAACGCGGTCAAGTTTACCGGCGAAGGCGGGGCCATCAGTGTGGATGTTCAAACGATGCCCGATGTATTGGAAGTGAGCGTTAGTGACAATGGCGTAGGGATTGACCCGACGGATATCCCCCGTCTCTTGAGACCATTTGAACAGATCGCAGACAAGTCAAGCCAGGCGGAAGAAGGCTCAGGACTTGGCCTTGCGCTTACCAAATCATTCGCCGAGTTACAGGGCGGAACCTTCCGTCTTGAAAGCGAGAAGGGCCAAGGCACACGGGCAATCGTGACCCTCCCAAGCGCGCATCCTGACCTTAAAACCGGCTCCGCACGAGCCTAGTTCCCGGGCGGGATCGCCCTATCATCTGCTGGCGACCCAAAGCGATTCAAACAAAGTCTTTTGCACATTGGCATAGCCGGTACTCTCTATAATCAGACCGTAGTTCTCGTGCTCAGATGAAATGATTGCGACCTGATCGTCATAGACAAATGTCGTCATCATCAAGGGCGACGGGGTGGGTGTAAATCGCACTTCCCTCAACTCTGCTTCACTGGCACCCCAGATCTCATCCACGTCTTCACTCGCCGACCTGATGACACGAAGTGTCTTTTCTGCCTCAACGCGCTTTTCTACAAATCGAGCAAGTTCCTCCCTTCCAGGAAATCGAAGCAGTTCCCTCATGGAGAGCATCCCGCAAAGAGTGTCTGCCTGCGCCATCAACACTGAGTTCAAGACCGTTCGAATGCCATCCATACCCTCATAGAGACGAAACCGTGGTCCACTTTGTCCCCCGACATAAATCGAGCGCAGTTCAGGCAGCAGCTCCGACAAAGCTGAGCGCCTGTCGTCTAAACTACGCAACATGACTTCTGGATCCTCAGCAAGCACATGCGTCCGGCTTGATACAAGTGACCTTCGGCGTTTTGCTAGGATGGGTCATGGTCGGACTTCAGACAGGTGCGGAGAAAGTGGGCCCGCTGGTCAACGCGCGGCGCGTTCTGCAGTGTCATCTGGACAATATCTTTATGGGGATTTTGCAGATGGTGATCGCCACCGTCTTCCCGGCTCTGCCGGTTATCGCGGGCTGGCTGCTTTTGGTCGGCTCATGGGCTAACCCTCAGCTCTTTATGTATCAGGCGACCGTAAAGGGACCCGGACAGGACCTGCCGGGCATTCGAGTAATAGCGCCGTTTCGTTTGGTGTGATTACAGTCGCGTATCTCTGGCTCGTTGTCGCGTGGGTCAGTTCTTAGTTGGCACGCAGGCCAGGAGATATGGCGCTAGACACTACTCTGCAGGCTGTTTTTGCGGTTCCGTCTTAGGGCCCATCATCTTGGCAAACGCATCTTCGAGCTCCTCGACAACACGCCCGACAGCGGGGTCTTCCAGGGTCTTTGTGAAATAGTTGTGGATGACGGGGGTATCGCACAAAACACATTCGCGGCCGAAAAGCGGCGTTATGTTAGAGGCGAAAAACAACATGGGCACGAGCGTGCAATCCGCAAGGGTCAGTTTATCACCCACCGCATATTTCGATCCGTCTACATAATGCGCCAGCCAGGCCATCGCCTTATCCAACTCGCCAAACATGTATTGAACAAGCTTCGGGTCACGGCCCTGAGGGTTTACCTGCCCAAAAAGCTTGCCCAGCGGCATCATGAGATAGAGATCTCCGAGGCGCGAAAGAAGCCGAACTTGCGCACGGTCGGCTGGGTCGTCAGGCAGAAGCCGAACATCGGTTTCTACCTCTTCGAGATATTCCGCGATGACCTGGGATTCAGGAAGAATGAGGCCGTCGACATCCAGAACCGGGACTTTCTTAAGCGGCGTCAAATTGGCGAATTCTTCCGGACTGAGTGTCTCAAATGGACTGACGGCTTCAAAGTCGAGGCCTTTTGCGTACATTTGCATGCGACACCTGGCCGAATAAGGCGACAGTTGTGCGTTGTAGAGCTTATATGCCATTTCTTCCTCCCGTCCCCGTTTGCCAATATGGGGAGTGCCAATGAAAAAGGCGGCCGTAACCCCATGTGGAGCCGACCGCCTGATTCTTCAAGGCCTTAAAGACATTTGTGATCTATAGATCGCCACTGGCCGATTACTCAGCAGCTGCCTTTAACTGTTCCTTATGCTTGCGAAATTCCAATTTCGCGATGGTGCGTGCATGGACTTCGTCCGGGCCGTCTGCCAGGCGCAATGTCCGCATACCGGAGTACATTTTGGCAAGACCAAAGTCAGAGGTCACACCACCGCCACCATGAGCCTGAATAGCATCGTCGATGATCTGCAAGGCAATATTTGGCGCATGCACCTTGATCATGGCGATCTCAGCACGAGCAACCTTGTTGCCGACTGTGTCCATCATGTAAGCCGCTTTCAGCGTCAAAAGACGTGCACATTCGATGTCGATCCGTGCACGTGCAATCCGTTCTTCCCATACGGAATGTTCCGCAACGGTCTTCCCGAAGGCTGTACGGGAAAGCAGACGCTGGCACATTTTTTCAAGAGCACGTTCTGCGACACCAATCGTGCGCATGCAGTGGTGAATACGGCCAGGGCCAAGCCGGCCTTGTGAGATTTCAAAGCCACGACCTTCACCCAGAACAATGTTCTCAGCAGGCACGCGGACATCTTTGAGGATCACCTCAGCATGACCATGAGGCGCATCGTCATAGCCGAATACTGGCAGCATGCGCACAACTTCAACGCCAGGAGCGTCCATTGGAACAATGACCTGAGACTGCTGACGATACAGATCCGCTTCGGGGTCGGTTTTACCCATCACGATCGCTACAACGCAGCGTGGATCACCAACGCCCGACGACCACCATTTGCGGCCATTGATGACGTACTCGTCACCATCGCGCTCAATCCGTGTTTCGATGTTTGTGGCATCTGATG
This sequence comes from Parvibaculaceae bacterium PLY_AMNH_Bact1, assembly GCA_032881465.1. Classification (NCBI taxonomy): domain Bacteria; kingdom Pseudomonadati; phylum Pseudomonadota; class Alphaproteobacteria; order Hyphomicrobiales; family Parvibaculaceae; species Parvibaculaceae bacterium PLY_AMNH_Bact1. The sequence goes on along the minus strand of CP126168.1, from coordinate 735,874 downwards.
AAGCGACAAGCGGCTCTGTCATCAGGAAGGCTGAACGAAATTTGCCGTCGAGAAGCGGCTGGAGATATTTTTCCTTCAGACCTTCGCTCGCATAGCGCTCAAATACTTCCATGTTGCCCGTGTCTGGTGCGGAGCAGTTGAACACTTCCGATGCCCAGCCCACGCGGCCCATGATTTCACAAAGAGGCGCATATTCCAGGTTGGTCAATCCACCACCGAGCTCTGATTCCGGCAGGAACAGGTTCCAGAGACCTGCTTCCTTGGCCTTTGGCTTCAGATCTTCAAGAATCTGCGGCACCTGCCATGGGTTGCCTTCCGCACGGAAAGCGTCCATTTGGTCGTTATAGGTCTTCTCATTTGGAAAAATATGCTGATCCATGAACGCTTCCAGGCGATCAATCAGCTCACGGGTCTTGTCTGAATAGGCAAAATCCATCGGATTTCCTTTCATGTTCTTACGATGTTCTTTGAGAGGCCTTTGGCTGGCCCCCCGGTTCCAATACCAATGCGGGCATATTAGCTCTTTGCCCCCCCGGAATCACGCAAAAGAGTCTTTTGGGCCGGCCGCTCTGGGTGAGCCATTTAGTCGCTATCTAGCTGCGTTTAGCCGCGGCGGGCTGCGAAAAACCGCTTGAGCAGCTCGCTGGAAGGGCCTGCGGACAATCCCCCATAGACATCTGGCGCATGGTGACAGGTGGTTTGGCGGAAGAAGCGAGGCCCATTGTCTACCGCGCCTCCCTTGGGGTCCTCAGCGCCGTAGTAAAGGCGCCTGATCCGCGCAAATGAGATAGCGCCAGCGCACATGACGCAGGGCTCCAGAGTGACGTAGAGATCGCAATCGATCAGCCTTTCGCTCCCCAGCCGCTCTGCCGCTGCTCGAATGGCCAGAACCTCTGCGTGGGCCGTTGGGTCTTTGAGCTCCACAATCCGATTGCCGGCTTTGGCCAAAAGCTCCCCTTTAACGTCTACAAGCACCGCCCCCACCGGCACTTCGCCGCGCTTCGCCGCTGCCTCTGCCTCTTTCAAGGCCAGCTCCATGGGCGCGTCTATCATCTCTTTTCCAGTCATGGCCGGACCCTGCCGTGTCCCCTTGCCGGCCGTCAAGCTTTCCAGCCTGCCCGCGCAATGCTATGCACCCCCTCATGACGGACAAAGCCCCCCCATCAGCAGAAACAGCCGAGACGCCGAAAACACCGCAGGGTGAACGGATCGCCAAAGTGCTTGCGCGCGCCGGCGTTTGCTCAAGACGAGACGCTGAGCGGATGATTGAGGCGGGACGCGTTGTCGTGAACGGTGTGGTGCTGACGAGCCCTGCCCTCAACGTCACCTCAACAGACAAAATCGTTGTGGATGGCAAGCCTTTGCCCTCTAGAGAACCCACACGGCTCTGGCGCTATCACAAGCCCCGCGGCAAGGTCACCACCGCTCGTGACCCTGAAGGCCGCGCCACGGTTTTTGACGCGCTGCCGGAAGATCTCCCCCGGGTGATCAGCATTGGTCGCCTTGATGTGAACACCGAGGGGCTGCTCCTCCTTACCAATGACGGAGAGCTCGCTCGCAAGCTTGAGCTTCCCTCTACCGGATGGGCTCGGCGGTACCGCGTGCGTGCTTATGGACGGACGGACCAGGCCAAGCTCGACGCGCTACAAAAAGGTATTGAAGTCGATGGCATTCGCTATGGCCCCATCCAGGCAAGGCTTGAACGCGATCAAGGGACTAATGTCTGGATCAACATGACCCTTCGGGAGGGCAAGAACAGGGAAATCAAACGGGTTCTTGAGAAGCTCGGACTTGATGTGAACCGCCTCATCCGAACCTCCTACGGTCCCTTTCAGCTCGGCGACTTGAAAGAAGGTGTGGTTCAGGAAGTCCCCGAGCGCATTTTGATGGATCAGCTTGGTGAAACCGATCGCACTCGAAATGCTGACCAGACCGGTCGTGCAAAGAAGAAAGCGACTGACAAGAAACCGTCCGGCGCCCGAGAAACACGACGCGGTGGCAAGAAGCCGTTCGGCAAGAAACCGACAGGCAAAAAATCCGACAGTGACAAACCGGCGGGCAAACGCGCTTCCAAAAAGACAAGTGTGACGAAGAAGACAGGCTCAAGAACCGGTTCAAAAACTAGTTCGAAGACCGGGCCAAAAACAGGAACGGGAAAGAATGCGGATCGTCGGCGGTGAGTTGAGAGGCCGGAAACTCCAGAACCCGACCGATGACCGGGTTCGCCCGACGAGTGACCGAATACGCGAAGCGCTTTTCAACGTCCTCGCGCACGGGCGTTTTGGCAACTTCTCCCTCCAGAATGCCCGGGTGCTTGATCTCTTCGCCGGTACCGGTGCTCTTGGCCTGGAGGCGCTGTCCAGGGGTGCATCGTTTGCCCTTTTTGTCGACGACCATACGGCTTCTCGCGGCCTTATCCGGACCAATGCAGAAGATCTTGGCGTCACCGGACGCATTAAACTCTATAAACGCGATGCAACAAGGCTGGGACCGCGACCTGCCAGTGCAGGGCCAGCCTTTAACCTCATTTTTGCTGACCCGCCCTATGGCAAAGATTTGGGCGAAAAAGCGCTCACCGCGGCGCTTGAAGGCGATTGGATAGGCCCGGACGCTTTGATCGTTCTGGAGGAGGACCGCGATCAGATGATCTCACCGCCACCGGGTTTTATTGAAGTAGATCGGCGCAGCTACGCCACCACGCAGATTGTTCTGATGCAGCTGGCAACGCCCTAGCGTCGGCCAAAGAGGCGTTCAATGTCTGCGAGTTTGAGCTCTACATAGGTCGGACGGCCATGGTTGCATTGACCTGAATGGGGCGTGGCTTCCATCTCGCGCAGCAGTGCGTTCATCTCCTCTGCCGTCAGGCGACGCCCTGCCCTCACAGACCCGTGGCAGGCGATGGTGCTGCAGACGTCTTCCAGACGCTCTTTGAGAGACAAAGCCTCATCAAGTTCTGTCAGGTCATCAGCCAGATCCCGCACGAGGCCCGTCACGTTGAGCTTGCCAAGCAGCGCTGGCGTTTCCCGCACGACGACGGCGCCCTCACCAAATTTCTCAAGCACAAACCCAAGCTCTGCCAAGTCCTCGGCACGGCGCGCCAAGCGATCAGCGGCATCACCCTCCAGTTCTACAACCTCTGGGATCAGCAGCATCTGCCGGGTGAGCCCATTGGCGGCAATGGCTTCTTTCATCCGCTCATACACGAGACGCTCATGGGCGGCATGCTGATCAACGATGACGATGCCATCTGCCGTTTGCGCCACGACATAGGTCTCATGCAGTTGGCCTCGCGCAACACCTAAGGGTCGTGCCTCTAGCTCAGGTGATTGCGCGCTCTCGGGCTCTACGCGTGCACTGGTGCCAAATCCCCCGCCCCAGTCCGCCTGAGGTGCCTGCTGATGGGGCATCTGAGCAGCGGCGTGCGCCTCTAGAGCAGATGGAGGCGCCCAGTTGCGGCCACCATCCTGCCAGCCCGCCCCAGCAGGAGACCCAGGAGACCCATCCCGCGTGCTGCCCGGAAACTCCGATTGAATGGCACCCAATGCGGTTTCGGCCACCGTAGTGGACGCTCTGTGGCCTGCTTCTGCGAGCGCTTGACGCAGTGCGCCGACGATCAGCCCGCGCACAAGACCCGCATCGCGGAACCGCACTTCCGTTTTCGCCGGATGTACATTGACGTCCACGAGAGCCGGGTCAATTTCCAGAAAGAGCGCCACAACCGGGTGCCGGTTGCGAGCCAGGAAGTCCATATAGGCGCCCCGCACGGCCCCGGTCAGCAGCTTGTCCCGAACAGGGCGACCGTTCACAAACAGGTATTGATATTGTGCCGTGCCGCGATTGAAGGTTGGCAGGCCCGCATAGCCCGTGAGCCTTACGCCTTCGCGCTCTGCATCAACTCTCAGCGCATTCGCCGCAAACTCATTGCCCATTATCCCGGACAGACGGGAGAGGCGGGCCTCAAAAAGGTCCCCCTGTGCGGGCGGCAGGCGAAGCAGGTTCCGATCACCGCTGGTGAGAGAAAACCCGACGGCCTCGTGAGCCATCGCCAAACGTTTCACAACATCCGACACAGCCTGGGTTTCCGCCCCTTCAGACTTCAGGAACTTCAGTCGGGCGGGCGTTGCAAAAAACAGATCCCGCACCTCAATGCGCGTACCTTCGGGGCCAGCTGCTGGCTCGATTTCGCCAAGTTTTCCACCTTCAACCGTCAGTTTAGACGCTGTGTCGGCGGCATCGTCACGGGTTGTGATGCTCAGTCTGGCCACTGCGCCGATGGAAGGCAGCGCCTCGCCGCGAAAGCCCAGAGTGTCGATGTCATGCAGGTCTTCGCGACCGGTCGCATCCTGCTTCAGCTTTGAGGTCGCATGGCGCTCAACTGCGGTGAGCAGGTCATCAGGCGACATGCCGCAGCCATTGTCAGAAACACGAATAAGATCGCGACCGCCACTCACGACAACAATGTCGATTAGGCTGGAGCCGGCATCAATGGCGTTTTCGACAAGCTCCTTTACTGCGCTTGCTGGCCGTTCGACCACTTCGCCTGCAGCAATGCGGTTGATGGTTCCTTCACTAAGCCGTCGGACCTTGTTCATGTCACCGACTTTCCACTGTCGGCCAGATAGGCGCGTGCCAGGATTTTCCCCTCTTCAACAGCTGGCTGATCAAACGGGTCTACACCCAGCATATCTGCCACAAGGATTGTTTCGAGCATGAAGTGCATAAGGAGTGCGCCCATGCTTTCTTCATTCAGCGTCGTCACATTCAAATGCCGTACAGGGCGACCATTCTTTGCCAGCGTTGCAAGCGTTGCGCGCTGTTCTGCATCCAGCAGATCACCCATTGTGGTTCCCGCATAGGCACTCAAGGGGCCGGCGACAAAATCGGAGACAGGGACTGGCCCATCACCTTTTACATCGCGCGTGATGAGGGTGTGGAGCTTATCGTTCGGACCCGCCAGATAGAGCTGAAGCTGACTGTGCTGGTCGACAGGACCCACACCAGCAAGCGGCGTCAGGCCTTTGCCATCTTTCCCGAGGCTCTCCCCCCAAAGTTGCCGGAACCAGAGGCCAAAGCGCTGCAACCGATCATCATATGAGGTGAGCGCACTCAAACTCACGCCCCTCTGCTCCAGCAATCCAACCGTCGTCGCGGCGCAGACCACCACCGGTGAATTATCATCTGTCAGAGTGGCTTCCAGGGTGCCAGCGGCTCCCTGCCTCAGTTTTTCGCCATCGACCCCTAACAGCTCCGCCGGTAAGAGCCCCGTATTGCTCAGAACAGAAAAGCGCCCCCCTATGTCGGCATGATCAAGGATTGGAAACCCATGAGATTCAGCAAATTGTCTGAGTGAATTGTTATCACCTGGACTCGTCAGCACAAAAAAATGTTGTTTGAGGTGTTTGCCACCGCCCGCCTTTTCAATCGCCGTCATGGCTGCCAGCATCTGCGTCAGAGGTTCTGCTGTGCCTCCGGATTTGGAGACTATCAAAAAGCGTGTGGTTCGAAGGTCGCAGGAAGCGAGCAGGCGCTCAAAGGTTAGCGGGTCGAGGTTTTCGGGTAGATGTATTGTTGGGCGGTCGGCATGAGTTTGGTAGCCCGGAAGCCCCCACCCGGTGAGCTGTGCCAAGGCCTGTGCTCCGAGACTGGAGCCGCCAATACCAAGGATCACGAGGTCGGTCGTGTCTTTCGTGAGGCTCGCGGCGAACACCTTCAGCACTTCGAGGTCGTCACGCTCTGAAACAAGGGTCGTGAGCATCATGTTGCCTGTGGCATGCTTCTGCTTCAACCGTTCAGCAGCACCTTGTGCGCGTATAAGGACTTCATCAAACGCTTGTGCCGTCAGACCGCCGGTACCAATCTCTGTTTCCAGAGTCCGGCTGATATCACATGCGTAGTAAGACTTGGTCATGAGAATCGCAGCTGCGCTAAATTGAAGAGGCCTGAGCCTACCCAAATCACCATGAGCAAGCCAGTCAGGCGGTCGATCAGTCGGATTCCAGACCTTCTGGTTGACCCACCACGGTGACGATAAGGTTTTCAGGTCCCAGCAATCGTTTTGCGACCCGTTTGATATCGTCTTGTGTCACAGCCTCAATCAGGCCATTGCGCCGGGTAATGTAGTCGATGCCCAGGTCAGCTTCCTGGATCGCGATCAGTTGGCCCGCAATCTTGTCGTTGGTGTCAAATCGTAGGGGATATGAGCCCGTCAGGTAGGTCTTGGCATCGGCAAGCTCTTTCTCTGTGACCCCTTCGGCTGCCAACTTTGCAATCTCTGCACGGATTACATCAAGAGATTCAGATACGCGCTCATTCTCAGTCGCTACCTGACCGATAAAGAGCGCGGCGTGGCGGAGAGGATAGAGATAGGTTGCGACGGAATAGGCAAGCCCGCGCTTTTCACGCACTTCCGTCATCAGTCGGGACGAAAAACCACCGCCGCCCAGAATGTAATTCATGACATAAGCGGGAATGAAATCATCGTCCTCGCGCGCGATACCCGCATGACCAAAGAGCACCACGCTTTGCGGCATGTTCCGCTCAATGATCTGCAGCTGGGCCTCCGGGTTAACTTCCGCCAGAGCAACCTCTTCCATGGGTGTGGCATCGGAGAGGTCTCCGAATACATCATCCAGAAGCTCCTTAAGTGCGTCCGGCCCAATATCCCCAACAACGGCTATATTGACATTGTCTTTCGCAAAAAGGCGCTCACTATGGGCAATGAGGTCATCTTGCCCAAGTGTCGCGATACTCTCCACCGTGCCCTTTGATGGGCGGGTGTAAGGATGGTCGGCTAGCGCTGTGTTGTACCAAGCGTCAGCGGCAATTTTGTCCGGGCTTTCAGCGTCTCTTAGGATCGCCACCTTCAACTGACCGCGGATCTGCTCAATCGGTCCTTGATCAAATCGTGGTTCGGTCAATGCGAGCCTTAGTAGCTCGACGGCTTCCTCCCGGTTTTCGGTCAGGGTTTTGAAAGATAGAGACAGCCTATCTCTGCTGGCTCGAACGGACAGATTGGCCGCCAAACGCTCCAGCTCGCCCTGAAAAGCCTGGCTGTCCAAATCCCCTGCCCCTTCGTTCATAAGACCGGCCATCATGTAGGTGAGACCTGCCTTGTCTTCCGGGTCCTGAAGCGTTCCATTTTCCCATGCTGCTTCTATGACCACGAACGGAAGCGAGTGTTCTTCAACGAGCCAGGCAGTGATCCCACCTGGGCTGGTGACTTCCTGTATTTCCGTCGCAGCGAAGGCAGAGGGCGATGCAACCATACCGAGGATGCCGATGGTAATGCTGCTCACAATCGCCAGCGTTTTGGTGATCTGCATGAACATTAGATGTCTCCCGCTGGCTTCAATATCCCGGTCACTGAGCGGGAGAGATCAAGGTACTTTTTCGCGGCTGCCATGACATCGTCAGGTGTGACCTTCCTCAAATTGTCCGGCCAGTCGAGCACGTCCTGCACAGTACCCCCTGTCGTCAATGCCACGCCATAAATCCGCGCCATGTCCTGCTGGTCATCGCGTGCGTAGATGGCTTCCGCCAGCAGCAGATTGACCGCACGATCCACGTCTTCCTGGCTTACGCCTTCTTCTATAAAGGCCGCAATTTCTGCGTCGAGTGCTGCTTCGACATCTGCGATGGAGTGTCCTGGTGCGGGGATCGCATAGATGCCCAAAGTGGCATCGTCGAGCGCGGTCCCGGAGTACCAGCTCCCGGCATTGGCGGCCACACGAGTGCCGACCACAAGGTTTCGATATAGGCGGCTCGTAGCGCTGCCCCCCAGCAACGTCGCAAGAACATCCATTGCCTCACTGTCCAGACCTGGCGCATTGCGATAACTCGGCACCCGGTACTGACGCTGCACTGTTGCTTGGCGAACCCGCTGGTCAGCGTGTTCGACCCGCAACGGCCCGTCCAGACCCTCTGAGGTTTCACGCACCCGCGGCGGTGTGTCTGCGCGTCGGTCGATAGACCCGTAATATTTTTCCGCAAACGGCCGCAGTTCAGCGGCTGTGATGTCTCCTGCAACAATCAGGATGGCATTGTTGGGCGTGTAATACCTGTCATAGAAGGCGACCGCATTTTCAGTCGACAAGGCCGCGATTTCGCGCTCCCACCCAATAACCGGCGTGCCATAGGGATGCACGGGAAACAGAGCCTGGTTGATTTTTTCAGACAAAAGGGACCGCGGATTGTTGTCCACCCGCATGCTACGCTCTTCAAGGACCACGTCGCGCTCCGGCATCACCTCCGCATCCGTCAGAACGAGGTTCGACATCCGGTCAGCTTCCATCTCCATAACCAGTGGCAGGCGATCGATGGCCACGCGCTGGAAATACGCCGTGAAATCTGACGAGGTAAACGCGTTGTCCTGTCCACCATTGCGCGCGACAATTTTAGAGAGCTCGCCCGGAGGAATGGTATCTGTGCCTTTGAACATCAAATGTTCCAGAAAGTGAGCAACGCCCGACATGCCCTCCGGCTCGTCAGCGGCGCCAACCCGATACCAGACCATATGAGTCACAACTGGCGCACGGCGGTCAGGGATCACGACAACTTGCATGCCGTTTGAGAGTTCGAAAGTCTCAGGCGCACCTGGTTCATCGCCGTGAATAACCGGCTCGGAGCTTAGCGCCGTGGTCTCCTCTTCAGAGCAAGCACCCAAAACGAGAGTCGCTGAAAGCAGTGTGCCAAGAGCAAATTTGGAGAAAATGAAAGACCGATTGAGCAAGCTGTGAGACCTCCGCGTGACCTGACCCTACTGTACAGACCCACCTGCACTAAACTGGTGCACAGTCTGGTGCTGTCACTCAACAGGTCTTTTGTGCCCAAATTGGGGCCAAGACATCCAAAGTCCAGGATTTGGCGAGCGCCCGCAAGAAAAGATGGCACTACAGAGTGTTGCCACGCGCGAATGTGATCGTCTGAGAGGTGGGCCGAACCCAGTTTCAGTTTCGGCCTATCATTCGAAGAAGTAGTCCAGGAGGCCACCGCCCTCAGTATCGTCAAATTCCGGCGTGTCGCCCTCTGTTACCGGACGTCCGAGCGCTTCATTTTCCCGGAGGCGCTGCGCCTCTGCTGTAGCGTCGACCACACGGTTTGGCTCAGATGGTTTCTCCCAGAACAGCACGTCATCAAGGAAACGCTCGTCTTTCTGCTTGAGCGCACGGGTTTCATCGTCAATCAGATCGCGCACTGCCGGGTCAGCGTTGAGCGCACCCGCATTTGAGAGAAGCGCCAGTTCACCTGCAGACGGACCATTTGTGGTTTGACTGCCACTCGCAGACCCCAGCAACGCCGCCTGGGCAAGGGACCCAGGCGCTGTTTCACGTGGACTTGGAGCGCCAGGCCGAGGCGGGCGGAGCGAATAATCAGGCGGAATCACCAGCGGCGCTTTTGTGACAATCGCAAACTCATCCGGCGCCTCCTTGCCATAGCCTAGCGAATCGGAGAGAGAGCTGCCGCATGCCGAAAGCGCTGCCGCTGAAAGTCCGAGTAGGATAACGCGGGTAAGATTGCGGGGGGTGGAACCTGTCCTGATACGCATGGTCATATTTGCCTTCGGCACCTTGTTGAATCTGCTTGCTCAGCTGTCAGCCTATTTCTTCCCAGATTGACCAGCTTCGGTCTCTTCTGCAACAGGGAAGAATGAATCATAAATCATCAGGATCACGCCAAACGCAATCCAAATGTCCGCGATATTGAAGATATACCAATAATAACCATAGGCGTGGAGACTAAAAAAGTCAGCTACCGCGCCAAAAACAATCCTGTCGTAAATATTGCCAATCGCACCGCCTATAATCAAACCAATCGAGAGCGCCATGAGCCGGTGGTTAATGCGCGCAAGCCAGAGCGTCAGTGCAGCGGTCACCACAATCGCGAAAGTTGCCAGCAGCGCCACTCCAACCGCCGTATCTGCCTGAAACAGGCCATAGGAAATGCCCCGATTCCAAGCCATTACCAGATCAAAAAATGGCAGAATTGTTACGATTCCCCGCTCAGCAATGCCAAACACATCGATCAGCCACCATTTAGACAGGCGGTCGGCTAGAAACGCCGCGAGGGCAATTGAAAGCCCAAACACCGTGAGCGGGCCTTTCAAGGGCATATCCGAAAGCCAATCTATGAGCCTCTCTCTCATGACGCCCTATCAAATTCTGTGACGGCCGCCGCATCACGCGGGGTGAGGTCCGGATAGCCTTCGACTGAGCCAACGTCTGGCAGAATTTTCCAAGACCGGGCGCATTTGTTTCCGACGGCCAAGCTTGGGACAACCGCCACACCTGCCACGTCTTCAAGCGTGAACGCGTCTGCAGGCGCAGCGTCAGTGCTCAAGGTCGCTTGAGAGGTGATCGCGATTTCCGCCAGATCAATGCCGGCCATTGCGTCCACATAAGTCTCGTCAGAGACATAGACGGTGGGGGCGGCCTCAAGGCTCGACCCAATGCGCTTTTCGCGACGCTCAATCTCAAGTGCGCCGGTTACAACGCGGCGCAAATCTCTGACCTTTGACCATTTCGCTGCCAGCGCCTCATCCTGCCAATCCGTCGGCACATCGGGGAATGTCCGCAAATGCACGGACCCTTCCTCTGATGGGAATCGAGACAGCCAGACTTCTTCAGTGGTGAAGGTCATGATCGGCGCCAGCCAGGCCGTCAGGCACATGAAAATCTCGTCCATAACAGTCTGACAGGCCTGTCGGACAGGGCTCGACAGCGGATCGCAATAGAGCGCGTCTTTGCGAATATCGAAATAAAGCGCAGACAGATCTACCGTCATGAAGTTCGACAGGGCGTGGAACACTTTCTTGAAGTCATAATCCAGATAGGCCTGGCGAACGAGCGCATCCAGTTCATGGAGCTTGTGCAGCATGTAGCGTTCAAGCTCTGGCATGTCAGCTGGTGCAACACGGTTCTCGCCATCATATCCCGCCAGGTTTCCAAGCAGGAAGCGAAAGGTGTTGCGAAGCTTGCGATAGGCATCTGTATTAGACTTGATGACCTCGGGGCCGATCCGCATGTCTTCTGTGAAGTCAGCACTGCCGACCCAGAGACGGATGATCTCGGCGCCACTCTGGTCTGCGATTTTGTCCGGCGAGACGGCGTTCTTGCCGCTCTTCGCCATTTTCATACCCTTCTCATCCAATAAGAAGCCATGGGTCACCACCTGTTTGTACGGCGCGCGTCCGCGCGTGCCACAGCTCTCCAAAAGGGAAGATTGGAACCAACCACGATGCTGATCTGACCCTTCCAGATAAAGATCGGCAGGAGAATGGTGATCGTCCCGGGCCTCCAGAACAAACGCGTGTGTACAGCCAGAGTCAAACCAGACATCAAGAATGTCGTCGACTTTCTCATAATCATCGGCTGCGTAATCATTGCCCAGATAGGTCTGTGGGTCGTCCTCGAACCAAGCGTCAGCACCACGCTCTGCAACGGCGTCGACGATGCGTTTGTTCACCGCTTCGTCTCGCAGGATCTCGCCAGTCTCTTTATGCATAAAGACAGTGAGCGGCACGCCCCACGCGCGTTGGCGGGAAAGCACCCAGTCAGGCCGCCCTTCAACCATTGAGCGGATCCGATTGCGACCGGTTTCCGGCACAAACCGTGTTTTGTCAATTTCAGCAAGCGCTGTTTTTCGCAGATCGTTTGTTTCCATCGACACAAACCATTGAGGCGTGTTGCGGAAAATGAGCGGCGCTTTTGACCGCCAGGAATGCGGATAGGAGTGTTCAAGCTTGCCCCGCGTGAGCAGCTTACCTGCATCTTTTAGCGCTTCGATGACCGCATTGTTCGCATCGCCATCCTTGCCGTTTGGTTTCAGCACACGCTTGCCCGCAAAGAGCGGCACATCATCGTAGTAGACACCTGCCTCATCGACCGTAAACGGCACTTCCACACCATGCTTCATGCCGAGCAGATAGTCGTCCTGACCGTGACCCGGCGCGATGTGCACGAAGCCTGTCCCGGTTTCGTCGGTAACGAAGTCACCTGGGTAGAGATTGACGTCGAAGTCATAGCCCTGCCCGCGGAACGGGTGCGCACATACGGTCCCAGCAAGGTCTGGCGCATCGCCAAGACGCGTCCAGCTGACAATCCGGGCGTCTTCGCGCACCTGGTCTGCCAGGCCATCAGCGAGCACGAGAGTTTCACCAACCTCCGCCCAGCTTTCTTCCTGGGTCTCATCGATCTTGTAGAGGCCGTAGGCAATTTTGTCGGAGTAGCCGATGGCACGGTTGCCGGGGATCGTCCAGGGCGTCGTTGTCCAGATGACGACCGTTGCCCCATCCAGTTCCGGTGAACCGCCCACGACCGGGAACCGCACCCAGATTGTAGGAGATACATGGTCGTGATACTCGACCTCGGCTTCTGCTAAGGCGGTCTTCTCAACGACCGACCACATGACAGGTTTGGAGCCGCGATAGAGCCCGCCATTCATAATGAACTTCTGAAACTCAGCGACGGTTGCCGCTTCCGCATCGTAGGACATGGTCAGATAGGGATTGTCCCATTCGGCCTGGATGCCGAGACGCTTAAACCCGTCGCGCTGGACATCCACCCACTCTGTCGCAAACTCCCGGCATTCTTTGCGGAATTCAAGGACCGGTACGCTGTCCTTGTCGACACCTTTAGAACGATACTTTTCCTCAATCTTCCATTCGATGGGCAGACCATGGCAATCCCAGCCGGGCACAAAGAGTGCGTCTTTGCCCATCATCTGCTGAGAACGCACCACAATGTCTTTTAGGATGTGGTTCAGCGCGTGCCCCATATGGACCGCGCCATTTGCATAGGGAGGGCCGTTGTGGAAGATGAACTTTTCGCGGCCAGCGCTCTCTTTGCGGAGGCGATCATAGAGGTTCAGTTTGGCCCAGCGCTCTAACATTTCTGGTTCGCGCTTTGGCAGGCCAGCTTTCATAGGGAATTCAGTCTTCGGCAGACGTAAGGTATCTCGGTAATCTCGTGTCTCAGAAGTTTGGTCAGCAGACATTGGCGGATAGCTCTCGCTCAAGAATAAAGGTCAAAGATGGCGGTTGAAGACCCGGTCCTGTGCGTGCGCCTTCGTCCAGGCGTCAGCGACAGGCCGGGACGATAATTCGCGTCCCGGGGTACCTAATTGGAGCTATGGCTCCGTCTGTCCACTCGATCGTCATGATGCCGTCTTGTACCAGCGGCGGCGAACCTCGTCCAGCAGATCACTCCATTGAGCTAATCACCAGGGTTCGCCGACCTTCTTCAGGCGCTCTCGGGCCTGCTCACTATCAAGAGCGATTTGGGCCTTCAGGCTGTCCAACCCGTCAAATTTGCGCTCAGGACGTAAATATTCCACGAACGACACCGCTGCATGAGCCCCATAGAGGTCTCCCTCAAAATCGAAGAGGTGAGCCTCCAGAAGCACGTCTGACTTGTTGAAGGTCGGTCTGCGGCCAATATTGGCCACGCCCTTGTACACGCCTTTGTGCAGCCCATCCTCAATCTCGATCAGAACCGCATAGACGCCAAGGGCGGGTTCTACATGCTCCTCTAGAGGTAGATTGATGGTTGGGAAGCCAATTGTCCGGCCTCGCTGGTCACCCTTCACAATGTGCGTCTCCACAGACCACCAATGCCCGAGAAGCCGTGCCGCGCCTTCTGGGTCGCCGGCATTCAGACATTCCCGAATACGGGTTGAAGAGTAGGTTACGCCTTCGTTCGTGACCTCCTCAACGATGGTCACACCAAACCCGAGGTCACCAGCCATTTTCTGCAGAAGCGTCCCATCGCCTGCGCGGCCCTTGCCGAAGCGAAAATCATATCCGACGACGATGTGCGAAGCGCCTAGTCCCTCAACCAGAATATCCTGCACGAAACTTTCCGCAGAGCGCTCCGCCATTTTCGCGTCAAAAGGCAGCGCCGCCAGGACATCGAGGCCTAACCCCTCCAGCAGCCGCGTTTTTGCCCGAAAAGGGGTCAGGCGGAAGAAAGGCTTCTCGGGAAAGAAGAATTGTTGTGGGTGAGGCTCAAAAATCAGAACGCCACTTGGGGCAGATTTTTCTACAGCCACCGCCGACGCGCGACCAATGACCTGCTGGTGCCCCAAATGCACACCATCGAAATTGCCAAGCGCAAAGGCACCGCCACGTTCAGCGGTTGCCATATCTTCGGTATGACGGATGACATGCATCCCCGAACACCCTCTTTCTCTCGCGCAAAAGCTCGCGTGCGCTGGCTTTTCGACCCAGTGGTGATAACCATCCAGGGGCGAACGTCAAGTGTCGGCGCTGAGTGGTGAAACATTGAAGGCAGCAGTAACCCTTCGCTAACCCACTCATTTAACCAAAAATTTAAAGCCGCTGCCGTAGGTTGTGGCAGGGGCCAAAAGCGAGCTTAGCGCGAAAAGCTTGGTTCGCTTTGGTGTAAGGCACACGATTCGGGACGCCGCAAAAAGCGTCCTTCACATGGAGAATAACCATGGCAGTAGATCTCTCAATGCCCGTTCTGGTGGTCGACGACTACAAGACAATGATCCGTATTATCCGCAACTTGTTGAAGCAGCTTGGCTTCACCAATGTTGACGATGCCGCAGACGGCACCGAAGCACTGGCAAAGATGCGCGGCAAGCGCTATGGGCTGGTCATTTCCGACTGGAACATGGAGCCCATGACTGGGTATGAGCTTCTTAAAGAAGTGCGGAGCGATGAAGGGCTCAAGCCAACACCGTTCATTATGATCACAGCTGAGTCGAAGACGGAGAACGTGATCGCAGCGAAGAAGGCTGGTGTGAACAACTACATCGTGAAGCCTTTCAATGCGGCAACGCTGAAGACGAAGATCACCGCGGTTATCGGCGACTTCTAATCTTCTAATCCTTCTTTAAAACGACAGCGGTTTTACGCCATGAGTGCGCCTGAAAAATCAGTTGAATCACGTCTCGACGACGTTGCGGGTCATATCCGTGACATGAAAACGGATAGTCTTACGCTTCCCGATATCCTGAATCTCGCCGAGATCATGGTTGGATCCATGCAGGGCTTCTTTGGCCATGTGGACACTGCTATCTACAAAGAGCTGACCGAGATATCCGATTTCATCGACACCACGAGAACGGAAATCGGACGTCTGCAGCCAGGCAATCTGAAAGACAAACATATTCCAGAAGCCGGGCTTGAGCTGGAAGCCATTGTTCAGTCGACAGAAAATGCGACGAATACCATCATGGAACAGGCAGAACTGATTATGTCTGCCGATCCTGATGATATGGGTGCCTACCATGACACGGTGCAAGGTGCTGTCATGGAGATCTTTGAAGCCTGCTCGTTCCAAGATATTACCGGCCAGCGGATCAGCAAAGTTGTCGGCACGCTGGTGCATATCGAGACCAAAATCAGTACGCTCGCTGAAGCGCTTGGTTCTGCGCTGAGCGAAACGATTGAAGACGAAGAAGAAACTGCTGAAGAAAAACGGGCACGCGAGCTTATCCTGAATGGCCCTGCCCTTGAGGGTCAGGGTATCGATCAATCAGATGTCGATGACATTTTGAGTGACGGTGCCAGTCAGGATGACATTGACGCACTGTTCGATTAGGCAGAGCGTCGGACCCAACTTACCAAATCAGACGGGCCATCGCGCCAATTGCCTGACCGTCGGCCTCCGCCAGTACTTTGGTCACCAAGTCGGACTGAGGACTGTTTACTGTGGGTCCGCAGCGCTCATGCGCGATGCCACCGGTGACAAAAAGCGCGTCAATGCCTTGATCGTTCGCGCCCTTGATATCTGTCAGAAGACCATCGCCGACGGCTAATATCTGGTCGTCCGCCAAATCGTCCAACCGTGCGCGCGCTAGGTCATAGATAGGAGCATGCGGTTTGCCGAAATAGTGAGACCTGCCCCCCATCTCCGCATAGGCGGCAGCAATCGCCCCGCCGCAATAAACGCGCTTCTCGCCCCGGTCGACAACGATATCCGGATTTGCACATACGAGATCCAGGTCACGCTCTTTTAGGCGCGCCAGAATGTCTGCATAGTCGTCGGCCGTCTCCGTTTCATCATCGAAAAGGCCCGTACAGAGAACAAAGTCAGCCTTGTCTTCGTCAGTTTGGTTCAATGGCAGTCCTTCAAATGTCGGCCTGTCGCGCTCAGGACCCAGATGCCAAAATGATGCACCAAAGAGACCGGAAGCAATGCTCTCGCGTGTCGCATCCCCGGAGGTCAGGACATCGTCATAAGCTTCACGAGGAACACCCAGACCTTCAAGGTGCCCTGGAATGCCGACACCTGGCCGAGGCGCGTTAGAGAGCAGAAGCACCCTACCGCCCCCTGCGCGGTACTGGGTCAGCGCATCGACAATCCCGTCATACGCCGCAACACCATTGTGGAGCACTCCCCAGATATCGCAGAGGAGCGCCCGGTATTCCCGTGCAATGGGTTCAAAATGTGTGTGGATCGGCACCAGGCCAGATGTCTCGGTCATGGTCCCAAGTAGGACGTTCAGAGCCGGGTCGTCAAGCCCCTGCGGTTGAGCGCTCTTGTCCCATCAGGCAACATCCGCCAGGACCTCATCGCGGACAGGACGCGGTGTGCCAAAGAGATATCCTTGTCCATAATCCACGTTGAAGTCGAGCACATCGACCACAGAGCGTTCTTTCTCGATCATATCGACGATCAGGTTCATGCCGTAACGCGCCATCAGTTCTTTGATGTCTTCTGGCCTGATGTCCGTCAGGCCATCATCTGCCTGGCCCACCAGAACATGGGCTGCGATTTTCACATATCGCACGTTCAGGTTGTGGAGGCGGCGATAGTCGAGATTTATGTCTGTCACCTGGTCCATGGAGAAGCGGAAGCCAAGCTTCGCGAGCGCATCCAGGCTCGCAATTTCAATTGGGCCACACGCGTCAATTGTTGCCTGCGAGAATTCAAAGACAAGCTGATCTGCGAGCATCGTATTGTGCTGCATGTATTCAACAAACTGCGGGAAAAAATCGCTGTCAAGCAATGAGTTCGCAGAAATATTGCAAAACACACCAGTGTCAGAATCCCGCTCGTTCAGTTTGCGCACGACCTGCACGCACCGAAACAGCAGGAGGTTATCAATTGTGGGCATCATGCCTGCAGGTTCGGCCACCCGCATATAGTCACCAGGCATGATGATTTCGCCTGAGCCACCGCGTAGCCTTGTCAGTGCTTCGTAATATTTCACTTTGCGCTGCGGCAATGTCACGATCGGCTGAAGGTAAAGATCTACGCGATTTTCTTCCAATGCGTGGCGGATCACATCCAAAAGATCGGCATCGTTCATTTTTTCAACCGGCACTGACGGTGCGTCGACGCCCGGCAAAGGCACAACTCGGTTTGACTGTTTTGAGGCTGTAATTTGTTTTGCAGGTTGGCGCTCTTCGGCCAGACGCTTCACGAAGCTCTCAATCACACGCATTTCCGCAACGATCTCTTCATTGCGGGTCTTGGTTTCTGTTTCAAGGCGTTCTGTCAGCACTTCGATATCGGCTTCTGCGCGTTCCAAGTCACGGTTGAGGCCCGCCGCAAAAGAATTAATGTCAGCAATGTTTTTGACAAACAGCTTGCGTTCGCCTGCGCGCGCCAGGGTCGCATGGATCTGCGCGACAAGAAGAAAGATTACCCCGCCCACAAGCCAGGCTTCCATGTCTTTCAATTCTCCGAACACAATCAGGCCAAACGACAGGGTCGCAGCCAATATGGCCGACGTCATCACGAGCATGATCTTGTTCAAGCGCGACATGGCACTCTTCCTCATCTGTCTCAAGGCCCACCTCAATATGGTTTAGGCCGCCTATTTCCCAGTTTGAGACAGTGGCAGTGAGTCTTTGAGAAAGTGTTAACCATGCGCCGGGCGATCCGCATAAGATGACCCCAACGCAGCGAAAACTTGCAAGGAGGCACGTCATGAGCGCACATCAATTTGCTTTTCAGCATATTTCAGGGGGCGAGTTGGCTCTTTCCGACTTTTCCGGCGGGCCCATGTTGATCGTCAATACAGCCAGTCAGTGCGGGTTCACCCCACAATATCGGGATTTGCAGGGCCTGTGGGAGCGGTACAACGACAAAGGTCTGACGGTGATTGGCGTGCCGTCGAACGATTTTGGTGCCCAGGAACCGGGCACAGAATCCGAGATTGTCAGTTTTTGCGAGGTCAATTATTCCGTCAGCTTCCCGATGGTCACCAAGCAGGTTGTGCTCGGAGAGGATGCCCACCCGTTTTACAAATGGGTTGTGGCGGAAGCCGGTGAAGGCGCGGCGCCAAAGTGGAACTTCCACAAATATCTGATTGGACCGGATGGTCAGCTTGTGGGTGCTTTTCCCAGCAAGGTCGGACCGCTGGAGGCGTCCCTTCTCACTGAGATTGATGCTTTGCTCTCATGAGTTACAAACCAACAGCCTGCGAGATGGCGCGCTACAATCAGTGGCAAAACGAGAAGTTGCTTGGCGTGTGTGACACACTTTCGCTTGAAGACCTGGAGGAGGATCGGGGTCTTTTTTTTGGATCCATTCTGGCAACCCTCGATCACATCCTACATGTAGACCAGACACTGCTCGGCATGGCGAAGACAGGCAACATCCCCGCTTTTGACCCCACCGTCCGGCAATCAGAGACCTACGATGGATTTAAGCAAAGCCGCGGAACACTTGATGACGAAATCATAGATTTCTTTGAGTCCACATCCGAGAGCTGGTTTGACGACATCCTCTCTTTCGACAGCGAGCAGCTTGGACGAGAGCGCCACTTGCCCCGATGGTTCTATATCGCTCAGATGTTCAATCATCAGACCCATCATCGCAGTCAGATCACATCTGAACTCCACCGGATGGGCATTGACTATGGCAACACGGATATGCCCTACAATCCACTGACGCCCTACTAAACGAGGCGCAACAAAAAGGGCGCTCCAACAAAGTGAAGCGCCCATCTCAAACAGGTGTAATCAGCTTATGCCGTCAGCGGCGCAATCCGGATTTCCACCCGACGGTTCTGAGCCTTGCCTGCAGCCGTCGCATTGGAGGCAATTGGCTGGCTTTCGCCAAGGCCGCGAATGAAGAAGCGATCCCGCAAGATGCCGCGTGTCTGCAGATAAGCAGCTACAGACTGAGCGCGCCGCTCAGACAGAGACTGGTTAAACTGAGCAGAACCATCGCTATCTGTATGGCCGTACACATCGACGAGCGATTTGTCATATTCATCCAGCACAAGGCCGACGGAATTCAAAACTTCGTAGAAATTTGCATTGATGTCTGCAGAGCCGGACGCGAATGTAATATTGCCGGGCATATTGAGAATGATGTCATTGCCAACACGCGTCACGGATACGCCCGTGTTTTGTAGACGCTGCCGCAGTTTCGCTTCCTGCTGATCCATGTAGTAGCCAATGCCACCACCAGCGAGCGCGCCAACGCCTGCACCGATCAGCGCCCGCTTGCGCCAGTCACCGCCGCCAATGAGTGCGCCAGCCACGCCACCCGCCAAAGCACCAAGCCCCGCGCCTATGGTCGTATTGTTGACGCCCTGCTCGCCCGTGTAAGGGTCTGCTGAGGTACACGCCGAGAGCGCAAATGCGCTAGCGACAAATAGGGTTGCGATACGTTTCATAGAATAACTCCTGACTTGTCCCATTTCCGAGATGAGTGCTGCTTCTTAGGGAAAGCCGCCCCTTTATCGGTTTCAGATCGTTTGCGTACCCCACGCAAGGACCAAATCACTGGTCCGATTTGGGCACTCTAACACGAAGTTTCAGCGCTTGTGTCTGGCAGATGCCTCCAAACGGTGTAAAAATGTCATCACAAAAATTCGACAAACCGGCCCGAACAGCCGGTATCTGACAGGAAGGATCGCTTTTTCATGGAACTTTTTGACCTTAGTGGCAAAACCGCCATCATTACCGGCTCTACACGCGGCATTGGCGAGGCCATCGCTCACCGCATGGCCGAACATGGCGCGAATGTCGTCATTTCCAGCCGCAAAGCAGATGCCTGCGAAAAGGTGACCGCAGAAATCAATGCTAAGTTCCCTGACAAAGCCATGGCTGTCCCGTGTAACATTTCCTCGAAGGAAGATCTGCAGCGCCTGGTCGACACGACCAATGACAAGTGGGGCAAGGTTGACTCGCTGGTCTGTAACGCTGCGGTCAACCCGTTCTATGGGTCCGCAGCGGATATTCCCGACGAGGCGTTTGACAAAATCATGAGCTCCAACGTGAAGAGCAATCACTGGCTCTGCAACATGGTCCTGCCGCAGATGATTGAGCGCAAAGATGGCAACATCACTATCGTGTCCTCAATTGGTGGCCTTAAAGGGTCTCCTGTACTCGGCGCTTACTGCATTTCAAAGGCAGCTGACTTCCAGCTTGCACGGAACCTCGCCGTTGAATTTGGACCTCACAATGTTCGCGTGAACGCGATTGCACCAGGCCTTATCAAAACAGATTTTGCCAAAGCGCTCTGGGACAACCCTGAAACACTCGAACGTTCCACCTCCAATGCCCCCCTTCGCCGCATCGGACTGCCGGACGAGATTGCTGGCGCTGCGGTGTTCCTGTCTTCAAAAGCTGGGGCGTTCATGACAGGTCAGGGACTGGTCATTGATGGTGGTGTGACCATTAGCTGACGCAGGACACAAGCTATGTCTATGCAAATCAGGCCGCTTCTGCCAGAGGACAAGCCCCAGTGGCTTCCCCTCTGGCAGGGCTATCTGACTTTTTACGAAACTGAGCTTGCGCCCGAAATCACAGAAGACACCTGGGCGCGGCTCATGCTCGCCAGTGGCAATATTTTTGGTCTCGGAGCCATCAACACGGCGGGCGAGCTGGTCGGATTTACCCACTATCTTCTTCATGGGGGTACCTGGGGACCGGGACCGATTTGCTATCTTGAGGATCTCTACGTTTCAGAGCCCGCCCGAGGTACAGGTACCGGGCGGGCTTTGATCGAAGCACTGGCTGCGCGTGGTCGCGAGGCTGGCTGGCAAAGCATTTATTGGCAGACCGCGTCGAGCAATAAGACTGCCCAACACCTATATGACAAACTCGCGACCCGCACAGACTGGGTGCGGTACGAAATGGAGCTTTGACCTCGAAAGAAATCGCGGGGTCGGGCGCATAGGGAGGAAAGGCAGATGAAATCAGTTGTGGTCACAGGTGTTTCCACCGGCATTGGCTGGGGCATCACAAAAATTCTCACCAAAAATGGCGTTCATGTTTTTGGCAGTGTCCGCAAAGCAGAAGACGGAGATCGCCTCAAATCAGAATTTGGCGACCTGTTCACACCCCTTCTCTTTGATGTGACAGATGAGGCAGCAGTTGCAAAGGCCGCAAGTCAGGTGCGTGAGGCGTTGAACGGGAGTACCCTGTTCGGACTGGTCAATAATGCGGGCATTGCAGCCCCTGGCCCCGTCCTCAACCAACCTATTGATGAATTTCGAAACCAGCTTGAGGTGAACATTACAGGCCAGGTGATCGTGACGCAGGCTTTCGCGCCGATGCTCGGCGTCGACAAAGACCTCACGGGTGAGCCTGGACGCATTGTGATGATCAGTTCTGTTGCCGGGAAAAATGGCGCCCCGTTCCTCGGCGCCTATGCGGCCTCCAAGCACGGGCTGGAAGGTGTCACTGAGAGTCTGCGCCGAGAGTTGATGTTGTTTGGCATCGACGTGGTGATTGTGGGGCCAGGCGCAGTTGCCACAAAGATCTGGGACAAGGCGGAAGAAGTAGACGTCACCCAATACCAAAATGGGCCCTTTGCACCAGCTCTGGACCGCATCAAGGAATACATGATCGCAAATGGCAAAAAGGGTTTCCCGCCAGAGAAACTCGGTCGTGTCGTTTGGAAAGCACTGACAACAGAAAACCCCAAAACACGCTATGCGGTTGTCCCAGGGCGCTTATTGAATTGGACCCTTCCGGGCCTACTCCCTAAACGTACCGTCGATAAGATGATGGCTGGGCGACTGGGTCTGAAAAGGCAGGACTAAAGGCCCAGGGAAACACCAGGTCTCGTTATCATCAGCCAGATAATGGCCAAAACTGCGAAGAATGCGGGGAACCCGCAGATGAACCATATTCTGAAAAGAGAATGATACGCGGGTGGCAATGCCTTACCCTCTTTAACAGCCGCCGCGGCCAAGTCCTTCACTCGCAATTGAATCCAAACAACCGGCAACCAGAAACATCCAACAAAGATGTAAAGCCCCAGCGACAGCAATATCCAGCCTTCCCACAATGACCATCCAGCCTCCCACGCTAGGAGGACACCCGACACTGGCTGAACAAATACGGCAGAAGCGGTGAAGATAAAGTCAGCAACAACAACTGCGTTCGCTGTAGCGGCTACAAACACCGCATCTCCTGTTCGATGCGCCCAGAGCATAAAAAAGGCAATCCCGGCGCCCGTCCCCAAAAGAACGCATGCGCCGACGATATGAACAAACTTCAAGAGTTCATATGCCATCACCTATCCTCCAAGAGCATGAGGATCATGAGCGCAGGTAGTAGGCCCGGTACAACTTTGACCATGGCGCCCAGAGGATCAGCCCACAGGTCAGGTGCCCAGAGGGCCGCACCGGCCATGTAGGCGAAAGATAGCAAGATCATTCCAGCTGCAGCGCGGGCGGACCATCTTCGTACGAGTAAAAGCCCGCCAAGGAAGATGTCGAGCAGACTGCCTACCGCCACGGAACCCATGGCCCAGGTCTCAGAAAAACCACGCTCGGTGAGAATGGATTTCGCACTCTCAAATGACCAGAAACCAATGACGCCAGAGAGAATCCAAAAAGCTGACAAGGTAAAAACCGACATCGGCAACAGGAGATAAAGGCGTGCAAACGCACGCTCCTGACTCGTCTGAGGCAAACCGTCCAGTGTTTGGGCCAGAGACGAAAACCGCGCACCACCTGCTGCCAACCAAGCGCTCGGATCACCATTGATGCCACGTGACAATTCTCGCACCGCATTTTTGCGCAGCGGTGCACGCCACCCAAGCCATCCAAGGCCATCCGCCACCACCACCGATAGCGATAGAGCAGGTTTGGGAAGTGGGATTATGGTTTTCCAGCTAGGAAAGCCTAACCACTTGCGCACGCTTTTCACGAGGAGCCAGAAGCTCTGGCGTCCAGCCTCCGTCAGATCGTATGTCTGTCGGGACGCCACGAGGCCATTCGCGACAGTAACAACGGCCCCAGCAAGCTCATCCAATGAGATGGTCTGCACTTGTGCACTTTCAAAACACTTAAAGCCAACAAGGGGTGTGGCAGCGCAAGCCCGTAGAAGAGCAGTCCCCCCATAGGCCTGGGCACCCAGTACCAGCGTGGGTCTGAGAATACACCAATTGAGATCAGACGATTGAATGATCGCATCGCCGCGCGCCTTGCTGCGCATAAATTCAGTCTCGGCAGTTATCGATGCACCGGCGGCAGATATGTGTATGAGTTTCGTTTGGCTGCCCGCCAGAGCTGTTGCGATGCTCGCAACGGCTTGCTCATGGATTTTATACAGGTTGTCTTTCAGACCATCTTGCAGCGCGCCCGAGGCATTTACGACAATGTCAGTGTCAGCAAAGCACTCTATCCATTCATCAACCGTGGTCGTAGAGATATCCCGGATACTCCAATCAATATCCATAGCGGATTGGCGTGCCGCACTTTCGGATCGACCGATGCCAATGACTTTATAGTCGGCACCCATGAGTGCACGAACACAGGCTGACCCGATAAAACCGTATGCACCCAAAACGACGGCGCGACGTTTCTTGGACACTTTGCCTCCCCCTATTAACCGGAGAAAGATAACACGCGTGGCGCTGGAGATTGGCCGCGTTTCCGCGACATAGTGTCGAAAAGAAAGCCCCTGGGTGCCCAAAAGAAAGCCCCCGGCGAGGGGAGCGCCAGGGGCTGGGTGGGATCAGGCCTGCAGCGGGAGGGGGGTGCTGCTTTGTTAGCCGATCGCCGTCTCATGAGGGAGAGATAAGATGGGCGGGCTGATTTACAAGGGCGCTTTGCACTAAATCCGCAATGAAAATTTGCTTTGCGACAAAATGACACCAAACCACTCCCTCGCTGTTTAAGAACACGCATCCAACACGCGTCCGAACTTCTCAAACATTTCCATAATGTGGTCTTTCGTCGCCATAAGCGGCGGTGAAAAGGCGATCGTGTCAGCCGTTACGCGGATCATCATGCCTTCGTCATGAAAGGCACGGCACATGGCGTCATAACCGCGTTTCCCCGGCAGCCCGTCAACAGACGCCAAGTCAAACGCAGCCACTAGACCGATGGTTCTGATATCCAGCATCAACGGATGGTCTTGAAGGGCGTGCGCCGCATCTGCCATAACACTTTCGTTTGCGGCCGCCTGCTCGAACAGACCTTCGTCCCGATAAAGATCCAAAGTCGCTAACGCCGCCGCCATAGCCAGCGGATGGCCGGAATAAGTATAGCCGTGAAAGAGATCGATTGCGTGGTCTGGCCCACCCTCGCCCTGGAAACTGTCATAAATCTCTTTGGAAACCAGCACGCCTCCCATGGGTACTGTGCCGCCGGTGACGCCCTTGGCAAAGGTCATGAGGTCCGGCGTGACGCCAAACCGTTCTGCAGCCGTCGCGGCGCCCA
Organism: Parvibaculaceae bacterium PLY_AMNH_Bact1; assembly: GCA_032881465.1. NCBI lineage: Bacteria > Pseudomonadati > Pseudomonadota > Alphaproteobacteria > Hyphomicrobiales > Parvibaculaceae > Parvibaculaceae bacterium PLY_AMNH_Bact1. Next base: position 711,268 of record CP126168.1, on the reverse strand, counting down.
GCCGACCAAAGGCTGTAATCACCTCATCAAAAATCAGGAGAATACCGTGGCGGGTACAAATTTCCCGCAGTCGCTTGAGATATCCTTTGGGTGGCGGCAGCACTCCGGTTGACCCGGCCATGGGCTCCACAATCACGGCTGCAACAGTGGACGCATCATGCAGCTCAACGATGTTTTCGAGCTCATCCGCCAGATGCGCGCCCCATTCGGGCTCGCCTTTGCTGAACGCTTGTCGTTCCCGATTATAGGTATGCGGAAGATGGTCCACCCCCGGCAGCAAGGAGCCGTAGAATTTTCGGTTTGGCGAAATCCCGCCAACCGAAATACCCCCAAAGCCTGTGCCGTGATAGCCGCGCGCGCGCCCGATGAAACGGGTTCGCGAAGCTTCACCGTTCAGGCGGTGGTAGGCGAGCGCCATTTTGAGCGCGGAGTCCGCTGCTTCCGATCCCGAGTTGCAGAAGAACGCATAGTCGAGACCATCGGGTGCCATTGCCGTCAAACGACTGGCAACCTCAAAGGCCTTTGGATGAGAGAACTGAAACGTCGGTGCAAAATCCAACTCTGCTGCCTGTGCCTGGATCGCCTCGACAATAGGCTCCCGGCAATGGCCCGCATTAGAGCACCAAAGCCCAGCGGTCCCATCCAACACAGGCGAGCCATCAGGTTTGAAGTAGTGCATGTCCTTCGCACGGGAAACGATGCGCGGGTCCCGCTTAAAATGCCGGTTGGGCGTGAAAGGTAGCCAGAAAGCTTCCAGGTCATTTGGCGCTCCGTTCGCCGACTGATTTTCTGTGGTTCCGGCCTCAGCCATTGCGTGTCCCTCGCCTCTACAGGTGTTATCCCTCGCTACGCTCGGCCAATTGAACGCTCTGGACTGCTCTCACGCAACCAAGAGAGCACGTGACAAATCCTGCTCGTTTAGTAAATTAAACGAATGACCAAGGATTTTCGCATCGCGCATGGGCAGGCCCAAGCAGAAACCAAGACAGAAGCGCCGGATATTGGACGGCGGCTTCGTGAACTCCGCAAAATGTATGGATTTTCTCAGCGCGAATTGGCCAAACGCGCAGGTGTCACCAATGGCACGATTTCGCTCATTGAACAGGAACGGATCAGCCCGTCGATTGGCTCGATGAAAAAGGTGCTGGATGGTTTTCCCATCAGCATGACGGATTTTCTGACCCTCGACATGCAGCCTAATCGCCAGATCTTTTATGGCGAAAAAGATCAGAAGGAGATCGCAGGTGGCGATCCGATTTCTTTCAAACTGTTGGGCAAGGATACGCGCAATCGCGCGATCCAGATGATGCATGAAAAGTACCAGCCAGGCGCAGACACCGGAGAAGAAATGCTCGCCCATTCTGGGGAGGAATGCGGCATCGTGATTTCCGGCGAAATTGTCCTGACCGTTGGCGGGGAAACTCGCCTCCTGCAGCCCGGTGAAGCATATTATTTCGATAGCCGGTTGCCCCATCGCTTCCGTAATCTTGGTAAGGAAGAATGCGTCATCGTTTCTTCCTGTACTCCCCCCTCTTTTTGAGAGCGCATATGTCTTCAACGACTGATCAGTTGAGCGCAATGCTCAACGCCCCCGATATCATTCTGGCACCGGGAGCCTATGACGCGCTTTCGGCGAAACTTGCCGCACAGGCAGGCGCGAAAGCTGTCTATATGACCGGCTTTGGTGTCGCGGGCTCGACATTGGGTGTTCCCGATATTGGTCTCATGAGCGCCACTGAAATGGCAGACAGGGCGCGGGCGCTGGCGGGCGCTGCGGCACCGGTTCCTGTCTTTGCAGATGGTGACAATGGCCATGGCGGTCCGCTCAATGCGGCGCGCCTTACCCGCCTTTACGAACAAGCTGGCGTTGCCTGCATTCAGCTGGAAGACCAGGTCTTCCCCAAACGTTGCGGGCACATGGAGAACAAAGAGATCGTGCCCCTTAGCGATGCTGCCACAAAGATCCGCGCGGCAGTGGACGCGCGGGACAATCCAGACTTCAAAGTCATGGCGCGGACTGATGCGCGGGCGACGGATGGCTTTGATGAAGCGCTGCGGCGGGGAGAAGCTTTCCTTAACGCAGGCGCAGACATTCTCTTCATCGAGGCGCCGCGATCCATTGAAGAGTTGGAGATTGTCGCGGCGACGTTTAAGGGCTCGCCCCTCGTCGCCAATATGGTGGAAGACGGCAAGACGCCCTATCTCGACGGGCCAACGCTTCAAGAGATGGGCTATAAGATTGCGATCTTCCCAGTTTCAGCTCTTCTTTCCGTCACCGAACGATTGCAAACCCTTTATGCGGACATGCTGTCTGCGAACAAACTGCCCATCGACACGCCGCGGGTAACTTTCCAGAAATATAATGAAGTGATCGGCTTGGGCGACATGCTCGCCGAAGCAGCCGCGCTTGAAGGAAAAGACGAGTAATGCCCAGTTGGAAGAATATTCTTGATCGCATTATGGATCAGGACATGGAGAAAGCCCCGCCTCATGTGCATGCGCTGAAGCTTTATGACGGCAAGCTCACAGAAATTGGCGAGGGCCGCATTACCTATGAATGGCCGGTCAATCCGGAGTTTATGAATCCGCAGGCAGTGTTTGGCGGCTATCTCGCGACCCTTGCAGACCAGACATGCTCCTTTGCGCTGATGACGCTGCTCAAAGATGATCAGAATTTCACGACCGTTGATCTCAACCTTCACTATTTCCGACCGGTAACGAGCGGCACGCTTACATGCGTCGGGGAGGTCGTGAATGTTTCCAAAACGCAGGCTTATGTAGAGGCGACTTTCACCAATGATGATGGCAAGATCGCGCTCAAAGCCCGCGCTGTGGAGCGGTTGTTGAAGGCCTGAGGTGGAATCACCTACGATGAAAATCAGGCCATTCCAGCTGCTCAGGGGTTTGCCCATAAACAGCATATAGGTTTAGCTCAGCGAGCACATTGTTCGTCTTGAAGCTGGCAGCTGATGCAAGCAACATTGCAATCGCTATCAATACACCGTTCATTTGTAGTGATTGTTTCATCCATTTGTAAAAGATAATGACCCAAGCCAGGATGCTCAGGACTCCGATCGCTACTATCGACCATTCAGATAGGTTTTGGACGACGGGCGAAACAGACGTGAGTTCCCGCAGTTTTGGACCCAACCAGATGATCAAATCTGGCTTGAGGAGCGTTGCATACAATGCAAATGAAGCAATGGGCAGAATTCCCAATGTTGGATAGAAGACCCCATAAAAAGTTGCTCCAGTGGAGATGCACTTGGTTGGTTGCACCCTAAAACCGCTAAAGAGGGAGACAAAAAGAAGAAACCAAATGAGGTAGATCCACAAAAATAGAGTCCAGATTGCCTGGTAGAAGAAGTATGCGAGATCTGTTGGCCCATTCTGAAGTGCAATCCCAATCAATTGAGACAGTATTAAATTGAGAGCGAATCCCTTGGCGAAGAGAACAGTTGCTCTCTCCACTGACTGGGACCCTTCTCCCAAAATATTCTGAACGCTGGCAATAGGGTGGCGATGATGTTTTGCAGAGCGAACAAGATAGGCGTGCTGTTCGGTAAGCGGCCTTTTGACCGCCCCCCAGACCCCTCCAACGACAAGCCCTAAATCACGGAAGTAGCCCACGATTTCGCCCCCAGAGTTTCTCTCAATACATAAACATCGGTTTGCCGAGAATTTGCTCCACACGGGGACGGTAGGTCTCGGTGTCGTAGAAGGCCTCAATGTCGACGCGCTTCTCGCCCTGAATACAAGTGTCACCAGGAACCGTTGTATAGTTGCCGTCCTGCAGTGCCATCATGAGCCCGTGCTTCCCTTCCGCTAGAAGCTGCACCGCCATTGTCCCATAAGATCGGGACACCATTTGGTCGAGTGCATCTGGCGCACCTGCCCGCATCAAGTAGCCCAAGTTCTGAGAAATAATATTGATGCCGGTGATGCGCTTTATCTCATCCCCTAACATCTGGCCGATGCCGCCGAGCTTGCGATGTCCATAGGCATCCGCCTCACCGCGCTCAATGATTTCGCCACCTTCCATCTGGGCGCCTTCCGACACGCAAACCATGGAATAGTTGGACGGGTTTGCAGCCCGGTCAGCCGCAAGCATTTCCGCCACACGTTTCACGTCAAATGGCACTTCAGCAATCAATACCCTGTCAGCATCTGCCAAGGCGCCGGACATGAGAGCTGTTTGGCCAGAATTCCTTCCGAACAGCTCTACTACAGCTATGCGCTCGTGAGACCCTGTCGAGGTGCGAAGGCCCGTGATAGCGTCAATGGAGCGCGTGACGGCTGTGGAAAAGCCGATGCAATAGTCGGTGCCAAAAACATCATTGTCCATGGTCTTAGGGATCGACATGGTCTTCATGCCTTCCTGATAGAGCCTCGCCCCATAGGAGAGCGTGTCATCGCCCCCGATAGGGATGAGTGCATCAATGCCCACACTTTCCATCACACGCAGGACATGGGCCGTGCAATCATAGGTGCCGTCCTCGTTCAAGGTGGCGTCTTTGACGAAGGAGGGGACGTCCTCTTTTTTGACCTTACTGGGTTTAGTCCGCGAGGTGTGGAGCACTGTGCCACCGGTGCGGTCGATCTTGCGAACACGGGCGCGGTCCAATGGCATTAGCAGATGATCTGAGCCTGCTTTGTCATCTGGATTGTAGTTCAGCGGCCCAGCCCACCCTCGGCGGAAGCCGACCATCTCCCAGCCGAGTGTCTCCGCAGCGCGCGTTGCGGCCTTAATGCAGGGGTTTAGCCCCGGAACATCCCCACCGCCCGTCAGAATTCCAATGCGCATATCTCAGCATCCCTTTTAATCAACCGTCCTAGACAGATTAGGCCTCAGGTTCGCCATCAAATCAAACCTCAAACGTTCAAAGACCATGCGTCAGCAAGGCTTTCTCGAAGGTATCCATCCCCGTCCACACATGCGCCTGCCAGCCTTGCTCACGAGCTGCCACAACATTGCGTTCCTGATCATCGAAAAAGAGGAGATGGGGTCCATCAAAGCCGGTTCGGTCTTCGACAGTTGCAAAAAATTCTTTGTTCGGTTTCGCATGCCCAATATCGGCGGAATAGTGGATCGCATCAAAGTGATGCTCGAGTCCGATCTCTTTCCACAGATGGTTCGCACGTCGATGTTCCTGATTGGTCGCGAGACTGAGCCCAATATTGCTGCGGGACCTAAGCGTTTCCAGCTCTGCCAGCAGCTTGTGTTCCAGTCTAGAATCCTGTCGGAACCAATAGTCCAGCAGACTCTGGACACTCAAATGTGGCGCAATCTCACCCAACGTCTTTGTGAGCGGCTCTTCAATGCCTTGCCTGCCACAGACAATATCCGCCCATTGGCTCGTAAAAAACGCCCGCTGAAAAAGCTCAGGGTCGAGGCCCAAGTCTTTTTCCATGTCGGCATGCCACCAGCCGCCTTTTTCCTTATGGCCGGTGACAAGCACGCCATCCACATCAAAGATGAGCGCGCGAATGTCTGTCACGCTGAACGGCCTCTCGCTTCAATCGGCCAGATGCCGACCAGCCTGTCACCGTCCATTACATGGTAGGCGTCATAGAGATTGACTGTGGGGTCGCAGTGAGGCGTGACCGCGGTGAGTGTTGACCCAAGTGCCAGCTTTTCGTTTGCGCTTGATAGCATGATGCCTCCTTGCTCATCACCAAAGAAAAAATACTTGGCATCATCCGGCGCGCCCTCGCTCAGCACCGGTGGTTCGGCATCTGTAGAGAAACTCTTGAACCCAGCATCCGTAGTCGCAAGCCTGGGTGTGTTGTTGGAGACGACGCTCATCTGCACAAAGAGCGAGGTTTGGAAAGCGCTTTCCAGCGAACTGCCATCCGCACCGTTCACATCGTTGTATTGTTTGTCCATGAAGACGTAGGAGCCACCCTGCAACTCGGTGAGCACATTTGCTTCCACATCAATGTCAAACGTGCCGGTCCCGCCGCCCGAAAGGATTTTGCACGTGATGCCGTCTTCCTCCAGTTGATCGCGCATGTCTCTGAGCATATCCATCACGGCGAGGGACTTTTCGCGACGCTCCGCAAAATCCTCAATATGCATGAGATGGCCAGCATAGGCCTGCAGGCCTTTGAAATGGAGATGCGGACTCTCTTCCATCTGGCGGGCGAGCGCATGAGCCTCATCGCCCGGTGTGATGCCCGTTCGATGAAGGCCCACATCAAGATCCATCAAGACCTGCAACGGTTTACCTGCGGCTTCCGCAGCGGCGGCGAGTGATGTCGCATTCTCCGGATTGTCGACGGCAACCATCAGGTCATTCAGTTTGGCATTCAGCCTCATCAGACGTTCAACGGAGAATGGCTGTACAACTGGCGACGTCAGCAGAATACCGTCTATGCTTTCCGCAGCAAGCGCCTCTGCCTCGCCCAGTTTTGCACAACAGATACCAAGCGCCCCGGCAGATATCTGGAGGCGGGCGATTTCGGCACATTTGTGCGTCTTCGCATGGGGACGGAGATTCAACCCGTGTGTCTCGCAATGGGTTGCCATAGCGTTCAGATTTGCTTTGAAGGCGGGAAGATCAATTACCAGAGCGGGTGTCGCTATCCTCCCTCGGCTGCCGGGCGCCCCAACTAAAGACCTATTGATGAAATCTGACAAATTCGTCCCCTCCCTCTACCAGGTAAGTCATATTGTTTTGCAGGCGATCCTATCTGTTTTGACGAGAGCACCAAGCACGCGCCGTGCAAATGCGTGAAAAGCTGAATCATTTCCGCTGCTTAGCCCGTTCCAAGCCTTGACAGGAAAGCCCGGACTCCCTATTTCTGCTTCGCTTCGTTGGCACTCACTATGACTGAGTGCTAACAGAACCAGAAATCTGAGAGAATTCCTGCACTTTTGCAGGCTTCAAGGGAGATATCTCATGAAATTCCGTCCTCTCCATGACCGGGTGCTGGTGCGCCGGGTCGAAGAAGACACGAAAACCGCCGGTGGCATCATCATTCCTGACTCAGCTCAGGAAAAGCCATCTGAAGGTGAAATCGTTGCGGCTGGCACAGGCTCCAAGTCTGAAGACGGCAAAGTGACCCCATTGGACGTGAAAGCGGGCGACCGCGTTCTGTTCGGCAAGTGGTCCGGCACTGAAGTAAAGGTCGACGGCGAAGAGCTCTTGATCATGAAAGAATCCGACATTCTCGGCATCATCGAAGGCGGCAAGAAGAAGAAATAATCACCCGCGCGGGATTCCCCCAGCGCGGCTTTTTATTGCCTCAACTTCCCCAATGATTGCCGTAACAGAAGGAAAATCCAATTATGGCTAAACAAGTAGTATTCGGCCGTGACGCCCGTGAGGAGATGCTGAAAGGCGTCAACGTTCTTGCGAATGCGGTCAAAGTGACGCTCGGCCCTAAGGGTCGTAACGTCGTTATCGACAAGTCTTTCGGCGCTCCGCGCATCACGAAAGACGGTGTGACGGTCGCTAAAGAAATCGAACTGGAAGAAAAGTTCGAAAACATGGGCGCCCAGATGATCCGCGAAGTCGCTTCTAAGACGAACGACATTGCTGGTGACGGCACAACAACAGCGACCGTTCTCGCACAGTCCATCGTTCAGGAAGGCATCAAAGCTGTTGCTGCTGGCATGAACCCAATGGATCTGAAGCGCGGCATCGACCTTGCTGTTGATGCAGCCCTGGCTGACCTCACAAAGCGCTCCAAGAAAGTTAAATCCAACGAAGAAATTGCCCAGGTCGGCAAGATCTCCGCTAACGGCGAAACTGAAATTGGCGACATGATTGCTGAAGCAATGTCGAAAGTCGGCAATGAAGGCGTGATCACGGTTGAAGAAGCCAAGTCACTGGAAAGCGAACTCGACGTCGTTGAAGGCATGCAGTTCGACCGTGGCTACCTGTCACCTTACTTCATCACCAACCCAGACAAGATGACGGTTGAGCAGGAAAGCCCGCTTATCCTTCTGCACGAAAGCAAGCTCACAAGCCTGCAAGCCATGCTCCCAATCCTGGAAGCTGTTGTGCAGTCTTCTCGTCCCCTGCTCATCATTGCAGAAGACATTGAAGGCGAAGCGCTTGCGACCCTCGTGGTCAACAAGCTGCGCGGCGGCCTGAAAATCGCTGCAGTGAAAGCACCTGGCTTCGGTGATCGCCGTAAAGCGATGCTCGAAGACATTGCGATCCTGACAGGCGGCACCGTGATTTCTGAAGATCTCGGCATCAAGCTCGAGAATGTCACGCTCGACATGCTCGGCACGGCCAAGTCAGTTGGCATCTCCAAAGACGACACAACAATCGTCGATGGCGCTGGCAAGAAGAAAGACATCGAAGGTCGTGTTGCTCAGATCCGCGCACAGATCGAAGAAACATCTTCTGATTATGACCGTGAGAAGCTGCAGGAACGTCTGGCGAAACTCGCCGGTGGTGTTGCAGTGCTGAAAGTTGGCGGCGCAACGGAAGTTGAAGTGAAAGAACGCAAAGACCGCGTTGATGACGCTTTGAACGCAACACGTGCGGCTGTTGAAGAAGGCATCGTCCCTGGTGGCGGGTCCGCTCTTCTTCGTGCAACAAAAGCTGTTGCTGCAGTTGAAAGTGACAATGCTGACATTCAGGCTGGTGTGAAGATCGTGCTGAAGGCTCTTGAAGCGCCTATCCGCCAGATCTCTGAAAATGCCGGTGTTGAAGGTTCCATCGTTGTGGCAACTGTTCTTGGCAAAGCTGGCTCGTTCGGCTTCGATGCGCAGAACGAAACCTATGTCGACCTGGTCGCTGAAGGCATCATCGACCCGACTAAGGTTGTGCGTACAGCACTCACCGATGCGTCATCTGTTGCTGGTCTTCTGATCACCACAGAAGCGATGATCGCTGACAAGCCATCTGAAGCTGGTGGCGCACCTGCAATGCCTGATATGGGCGGCATGGGCGGCATGGGTGGTATGGGCGGCATGATGTAATCATGCAGTCCGGGCACCCGCCCGACTGAATAATGACAACTCAGGTCAACTGAGGCGTCAAACGGAACCCGGTCCTTGCGTATCTAGGACCGGGTTTTTTTGTGTTTAGCGCACGGTCATATAGCGGTCCTTCTTCCAGTCCGGCCTGCGACACATCACGCCTGACAACTGGTCTCAGAGATTGTTTGACAAACCCAAAGTATTTGTTATTTTGTTACCACGGTATTTTTATACATTCCAGAGAAACACTATGACAAACCCTGTTGTTGAACGCGTACAAACCGGCGTCCGCATTGAAAAACGTGTCCTTAAAGTTCTTAAGGCGCTGGCTGAGTATTTTGACATTACCCTTGGCGACCTGCTTGAAGGCATTGTGCTTCATGCATTTGAAGGTAAAGCGCCACCGTTTACCGAAGAACACCTGCGTGCATTGGAAGAGCTGAAACGGGTCTATGGCCTCGACCTGGACGCGAGTGCCAGCCACCGTCTCATCGAAAAAAGCGATCAATCAGATCCGTAAGAGGCCGTTGGCCTCACCAAACACTCACCCCCAAACTCTCTTACGGAAGGAAGCGTAATGCGCCGCTCTGTCTTTTGGCTATTGGATCAGTACACAGATAACCAGGAGGATACCGCCTCCATCTACTCTGTTGCACTCAAACATGCGCAACTTGCCGATCAGCTTGGCTATTCCAGCCTTTGGCTTGCTGAACATCATTTTCACAAACTTGGCACCGCGCCAAATCCGGCGGTCCTACTCTCAGCAATTGCGCAAACTACAAAAAACATTCGACTTGGCCCTGGTGTCTGCCTACTCCCGTTGCGAGACCCAATACTCACGGCTGAAGACTATGCACTCGTCGACATTCTCTCCGACGGACGTCTCAATATGGGCGTTGGCACAGGATCTCAGCTTGTTGAATTTGAAGCCCTCGGTCGAGATTTTGACAACCGCCGCGAAGCCTTTGACAAGAACCTTAAAGAGCTGCGCACGAACTGGGCCACTGCTTCGTCCCCAGAGCAGTCAAACGGGCCCCTCAATATCGCACCAATACAACACCCAGCTCCTCCAATATTTGTCGCCACCTTAAGTGAAGACGGTGCCCACAAAGCCGGGATCGCCGGACACTCAATACTAACAATGGTCTCCCCCCTCGCTGAGGACCTCTCGACCACCGATCTCATTCTCAAAGCGCATTCAAAAGGCTTGCTGGATGGAGGCCACCCACATGACTCAGCGGAAGCTATCGTTGTGGTCTTCGCATTTGTCGCGCCGTCTTCGGACATCGCTCAGGCAGTGTCCGTTCCGGCAATGACAAAGTTTTCCCAAGCTGTCGCTGGCATCACCCCAGATGACCCACTGGGTATGTACGTGCAGATGACCAATTCCGGTACAGGCTTATTCGGCACCAAAGAATTTGTCGAAGGAAAGATTGACCAATACCGCGAAATTGGCGTTCAGCACATCGCATTTGTTTCCCGCTTCGGCGGGCTGGACGCAGGACTGGCAGAGCAAAGCCTTCGTGCGCTGGCCTCGACACACTGAGATGGCCTCCCTGCGGCCCAGCCGGTGTGAGCAGGACAGTAGGATGAGTTCCAATGGCAAATATTGAAAGAAGACTATGTTGAAGAACAGGGTTTTGTTGCTACGAATAGCTTTCCTTTGGGGCATCATCGCGGATGGGTTTGAGACGGTTCGAATGATTTTTCCTAGTCTGTTTCTAGCGACCAGCGGATTTGATTTGCCTCTGGTGCCGGGCCTGACAATTGGACTGTTATATGGCGCGCCGGTTATGTTTGGTTGGACCTTGCTCCTCATCTGGGCCAACAACGATCCTATGGGACGCAAGGGTGTCGTCCTTTGTCTGGTGCCTGTAGTAATGGCTTATATCGCCGTTGAAATTGTGGCCATCTCAATGGACGTGGTTACCACTGAACAGATGGCTCCGACATTCATCCTTCAATCTGTCCTCTTGGTCTTACTGATCAGCGGCTACAAGGTCGCTAGTTCTCGGGCCAATTGAATGGAAGACAGTGGAGGGGTTCACGTCCTCGCAGCACAAAGCTGTCGCTGAGACCTCTCATTCCCTATCGAGTATGCAGCCCTGGATTGCTGGAACAAGTCCGGCAATGCACTGAGAGTGGAAGAAGCACAGCTGAACACTCTCCTGCCACTTACTGTCAGGAGCATTGGCTCTCTCTCTTATTGTTCGATTGGTTCGCCCTTATGTGTAAATACGCATCAGGGGAGACGAATATGATCAAAGGAAGTTGTTTGTGCGGGGCGGTGACACTGGAAATTTCAGGTACACCCAGTTCACTCAGCTATTGCCACTGTTCGCGCTGCCGGAAGGCGGCGGGTGTGTTTTCTGCCGTTCTTATCGGCCCCGTGGCCGATCTCACAATCACCGGCGGGGCGTGCCATATCGCGCACTACAAGGCAGAAGCGCCATTCGTCCATGCCCGTGCCTTTTGTGAGCATTGCGGGTCTTCACTCGGCGATCTTGCAACGGAGGGCGGCATCTATGTTGTTGCGGCTTCTATTCTGGATAATGATCCAGGCCTTAAACCCAATATCCATATTCACACCGCGTCGAAGCCCGACTGGTATGAGATTGATGACGACCTGCAAAAATTCGAGGGTGACTACATACCGCCCAACTGACCTCCGCCCCAAACAGTGCATGGGGTGCCTGGCAGGCTAGTTGCGCCCCGCACAATACTGATGAGAAACCTAAGCGGTCACCCGGGGCGCTCAAAAGCGCGGAAATGTCCAGTTAGACCAGCACTCTGTCGCATTCCACGCTGTTACAGGGTGCCGCACATGTCCAATTTCTCTCCAACTTTAAACAGGAGGGAAAATGACCATCAACACTCAGCTCCCAAACGCCCCGGATAGTGACATTGCGAACGCCGCTACCTGCTTTCTGAAAGAGGTGTCAGCGCCGCCCATGATCCATCATTGCCACCGGACCTTTCTCTTTGCCGAACTCATTGGTCAGAAGATCGGACGCCGTGCCGACAAAGAAGCCCTCTATGTCGGTGCTCTGTTTCATGATCTGGGTTTGGACCATACTATTGTCGGCGAGGATGAATTTGAAGTGCGTGGTGGAAAAGCAGCAGAAGAGTTTCTGCTGAAACGGGGTGCTGCCACCGGCCTCGCCTTGTCTGTCCGCACGGCAATCTCCCTTCACACCAATTTGGCCTCAGCAGACGATGAGAGGTCCGAGGTCGCGCTCCTTCACATGGGTGCGATAGCTGATGTTATTGGCATGCGGCTTGACGACATTCCGGCACGTGCGCTGGAACGAATCCTGGAGGAACATCCGCGAACCGGCTGCAAGACGCACTTGCGAAAGCTGCTGGGTGCGGAGGCCGCCCGCAACCCCACTTCTGGCATCGCCACTGTCATGCGCGATCTCAATCTTGACACCCTGATCGACACGGCACCCTTTTCTGACTAGTGCAAATCGAGATTTTCTTTGACCTAACGTCCATCCTTTGGTTCACTCGCCCTGACCCGACTGGTCCATATATTCCGCGTGACTGGCGAAAGTCTCCCGTTTGTTTTGGGGGATGTGGGAAACCGCCCTGATTTTCAGAGTGAACAACCACGAGGGAGCGCGGAAGCCGATTTCAAAGCCGTTCGCCTGGGCAGCCTTTTTTAGAAGAGCTGGCCGGGCGTTTGACATTTTGGCTTTGAAACGGAGAGACCGTTATGCATTTGGACATAAACCTCAATCGACTCCGCGATGACCTCGCGGCGAAAGACCCAGACATTTTTGCCGCCCTTGTCGCTGAAGAAGACCGACAGCGCACGGGCCTGGAACTTATCCCGTCGGAAAACTATTGCTTCCCGGAAGTGCTTCCCCTTCTCGGCAGTGCCTTCACCAACAAGTATTCAGAAGGCTATCCGGGACGTCGCTATTACGGCGGCCAACCCAATACTGACACCATCGAGCAACTCGCGCAGGAACGGGCCTGCAGCCTCTTCCGGGCTGAGCATGCTAATGTACAGCCTTTGTCCGGATCGCCCATGAACCAGGCGGTCTATCTTGGCCTGCTTGTACCTGGTGACACGATCCTGGCGATGGATTTGAGCCACGGAGGACATCTCACCCATGGTGCACCGGTCAGTCATATGGGGCGTCTCTTCAATTTCGTGCGCTACAAGACCGTCGGTGCGCAGGGAGACATCGACTATGACGCACTCGAAGAAACCGCGCTTCAGGAAAAACCACAACTCATTGTTTGCGGACATTCTTCCTATCCACGGGAAGTGAACTATGCTCGGTTCCAGGTGATTGCCGACAAGGTTGGTGCTCTCACGATGGCCGACGTTTCCCATGTTGGTGGCCTGATCGCTGGAGACGCGTTGCAGAATCCCCTGGACCATGGCTTCGACGTCATGACCACGACGACACATAAGTCGCTTCGGGGGCCTCGCGGGGGCCTCATTCTGTGCAAGGCGAAACACAGCAAAGCGATTGATGCCTCTGTCTTTCCAGGTCTTCAAGGCGGACCACACATGAATCAGGTGGCCGCCACTGCGCTCACACTTAGGCTCGCTGCCGCGAACGAATTCAGAACCTACGCGCGGGCAATGCTCACCAATGCGCAGGCGCTCGCCCAGTCCCTGCGAGATCATCAGGTTCGGCTCATTACCGGTGGCACTGAAAACCACTTATTGGTGATCGATACCGTGGAAAGCTTCGGAATTGACGGCAGGCAAGCCCAGGAGACGCTCGACAGAATTGAGCTCACCACCAATAAACAAATGATCCCGGACGACCCCAACCCGCCTATACGTCCATCGGGTCTGCGACTCGGCACTCCGGCGCCCACAGCGCGGGGCATGGGAGAAGCCGATATGGCGATCATTGGACGGTTGATCGCATCCGCGCTCAGGTCTCCGCACGATGAAACACATCTGGCGGGCCTTGCAGCCGAAGTCACCGCACTTACAACACGTTTTCCAGTACCGGGGCTCTAACTCTCGGCAGTCACTGCAATGAGCTCACGCCGGATCATGTCCTGATAGACGGCCATGATCCGGTCACCCTCTTTTCTGTCGACGGAAATTGCTAGACGCACAGCCATACCCGTCAGTTGCATGATCAGAAAGCTGGCTGTTTCAAGGCGCTTCCAGTCTTTCCTTGGCGTGAACTTTTTGAGCGTCCGAAAAACAATCTGACCATTGGCCCGGCTATCTTCGATATCCAACACATTGAGCGTTTTGTCCGCCTGGATGCCAAACCAGATATCGCGGGCAACAGGTTCTGCAAGAAAGAGTTGGTAGTAGGCCATCAGAGTCGATCTCAGTGCCTCTTCCCCATCTTCGAGAGAGCCCACCTCACCCATTGCCTGAGCAAGGCCGTCATGCACCAGCTCCATGATCCTCTCTGCAAGAGTGATAATGATTGCCGACTTGTCCGGAAAGTATTGATAGACAGAGCCGATGGGCACCCCTGCCCGGGCCGCAACATCACTCATCTTCAAATGATCACTGCCGCTTTCCTCTATGAGGTTACGGGCGGCATCCAGTATCCGTTCAAACCGCTCTTTTGCGCGAGCTTGGGTCGGGGTCTTGCGCACGGATGTTCTTTTGGAAGTAACGGAAACAGCTGACATTTCAGATTTTAATCATTGTCGGGAAGGTTTTGCTTGATTCTCATAATATGAGGGTTTATCACTTTTTACAAATATGAGGAACCCTCACAATTGGAGCCCGTCATGGCATCTTCTTCCATTCCCAATCGTGCCTGTATCGTTGGCGCTGGCCCCGGTGGTCTTGCGCTTGCCAGGACATTCAAATTGCTTGGCATTGAGTTTGATATTTTTGAACGGCATTCCGATGTCGGTGGTATTTGGGATGCAAAGAACCCCGGCTCGCCCATGTATGCCTCGGCACACTTCATTTCATCGAAGACGCAGTCGCATTATACAGACTTCGCTATGCCGGATGACTATCCGGACTATCCCTCCAACAAGCAGATCCATTCCTACATGCAGGCTTTTGCCCACGAGTATGGACTCTTTGGCGACATCACTTTCAACACGGAAGTGACAGGCACCCGATTTGAAAAGGGTGGCTGGCAAGTGGCACTCTCCTCTGGAGAGACACGTCCCTACCGCTGGCTCATTTGCGTCAATGGCACGAACTGGCACCCGACCCTGCCTGACTGGGCCTCGGGACGATTTGACGGTGAAGTCCGCCATGCCAACAGCTTCCGTCATATGGACGAGTTTCGAGGGAAGCGGGTTCTGGTTGTCGGTGCGGGCAATTCAGGCTGTGACATTGCGTGCGATGCCGCGGCCGCAGCTGATGCGGCGTTTATCAGCCTCCGACGTGGCTATCACTTCATTCCAAAACATCTTATGGGCAAGCCTGCTGATGTCTTTGCCCATGAAGGGCCTCATCTGCCGATGTGGCTGACACAAAAGGTGTTTGGGCTCCTCCTACGCTTTATCAATGGCGACCTGACCCGCCTGGGTCTGCCGGCACCCGACCACAAGATTTTTGAAAGCCATCCGATCCTCAACACACAGCTTCTTCACTATCTTGGCCACGGTGACATTAAGGCGAAGGGCGATGTTGAACGCCTCGACGGCAAGCATGTCGTCTTCAAGGATGGCAGCCGCGAAGAGATTGATCTGGTGCTCTGCGCAACAGGGTATGAGTGGAAAATCCCTTATGTTGACCCGTCAGAGTTTACCTGGAAGGCTGGCCGCCCGGACCTCTATATGAACCTGTTTGTCAAAGACCACGCCAACCTGTTCTCTCTTGGTTTTATGGAAACCAATGGCGGTGCCTACAAACTGTTCGACAATATGGCAGACCTGATCGCCCGCGCCATCTTGGCGGAGCGGGACCAACCGAAACAGGCAAAACGTTTTCATAAGCGTCTCGCCAATCACCAGCCCGACCTTTCCGGTGGCGTCAATTATGTCGGGTCTGACCGCCATGCGACCTATGTAAACGTGGATGCTTACAAAAAGGCAATGACGGACCTGCGTAAACATATGGGTTGGCCGGATGTCCCAGATGGGCACTTCAATCCTGTTCGCCGCGTGACGAAAGCGGAAGCCGCATGAGCAGAACAGTCATGATCACAGGCGCTGCGGGCGGTCTCGGACGCGCGCTGGCAGACGTGTTTCGCGCCCAGGGAGATCAATTGGTCTTGACCGATCGACACGGGGACCTGTCTACACTTCTTCCAAATTCGGCCGATGAGCTGATCGATGCTGATCTTTGCGACGACGAGGATCTACAACGCCTTTGCACGCGACTGGAAAGTGGTGAGCAACCAATCGACCTTCTCATAAACAATGCAGGGATCGGCGTTCCAGGGTCCGTGTCAGCACTTGATGAGACCCTCCTCACAAAGCATATCGACATTAATCTTACGGCCCCAATGCGCCTTTGCCAGGCTGCGGCGCGCGGCATGTTAAACAGAGGCTGCGGCCAGATATTTAACATCGTCTCGTTGGCGGGCCTGTTTCCGCTCAAAGACAGTGCGGCCTATACCGCGTCGAAGTTCGGCCTACGCGGATTCACGGCGGCGCTCGCCCTTGAACTTGCCCCCCATGGCATTGGTGTCGGCGGTCTTTATCCCAGTGCTATTGATACACCGATGCTGCGCGAGGAGATGTCTCACCCGGACGGTTCTCCTCTTAATTTTGCAGGCAATGCCGACCCTCTCTCTGCTGAGGAAACGGCAAAGCGAGTTGTACACGCGCTTGCTTCCGGTGACCTGGAAACCTGGCTCCCAAAAAGCGAGGGGCGCATGGCTGGCCTGGTCATGGCTTTTCCAAAAACCCTAGAGAGAGTCTTTCGATATATGGAGAAGCAAGGAAACAACAAGAAGCAGGCATACCTGGCAAGTCTAAAGGCCTGACCCCCTAACGCCCGAGACGTTTCAGAAGCTGATCGTGCAGAACATTCTCTGCTGCGAACAGATAGTCCGCCTTGCTCGCAGACACGGTTTCAGCACCCGCCTGACGCAGGTGATCGGCGACCGCCTGAACCTGCGCCGTGGGGCAGATCACCCGCACTTCGCCACCGCCTTCAAAGACGCTGAACACGTCTGCAGCGCACTGATAGTGACGATCCAGATCTTCCGCCATCTTTGCCGGATCAAAAGGTCCGCGCGCAGCGACAAGCATATGGTTCTCAGCGCGATCTCTTGCGTCCAAGCGATCGAGGATCACTCGGGCAGCTGCGAGCGATGCATCACCCCAATCTGCGTTCAAGGATGCCACGAGATTGGCCTCGCTCCGGAGCATAACCCCATCGTCGAGGATCTTGAGATTGTTCGCGACAAGCGTCGCCCCAGTCGATGTAATATCGACAATAGCTTCCGCAGACCCTGCTGCCGGCGCGCCTTCGGTTGCCCCAAGACTCTCCACAATTCGGTAATCATTGATGCCGTGTTCAGCAAAGAACATGCGCGTCAAATTAAAGTATTTCGTTGCCACGCGCAGGCGTTTGCCGCGCTTTGCGTGGAACGCCAGCGCTACGTCGTCCAGATCAGCCATCTTGTCGACGTCAATCCAACTCTGTGGAACGGCGACTACAACGTCTGCGTGCCCGAACCCAAGCTTGAGCAGCAGCTCAACACTCTGGTCGGGTGCTGCCAGCTTTTCGCGGATCAGGTCTTCGCCGGTAATGCCGAAGTGAATTGTCCCCTGTTCCAGGTTCCCGGCGATTTCAGACGCTGAG
Organism: Parvibaculaceae bacterium PLY_AMNH_Bact1; assembly: GCA_032881465.1. Lineage (NCBI taxonomy): Bacteria > Pseudomonadati > Pseudomonadota > Alphaproteobacteria > Hyphomicrobiales > Parvibaculaceae > Parvibaculaceae bacterium PLY_AMNH_Bact1. The sequence continues at coordinate 693,605 of CP126168.1, read as the reverse complement.
AGAAAGGCAATCTCCACATCAGAGACGCCTTTTAGAGTTCCGGTATAACCTCGGCCCCCGTGTTTGGAGACTTTGAGGCCCGCCCGCTTAAAAAACTCAGATGCATTTTCCTGAAGACGACCTTTAGAAGGGAGACCCAAAATGAGTTTGTTAGAGCTCATTATACTTCTCCCTTATTGGTCGCCAGAAATAGTCTTTCCAGCGCGATGGCACACCCAACAGCCTGTACAGGCTTTGAAGCGCCGAGACTCTGCAGGAGACCATCATATCGTCCACCGCCCATAATCACGGCGTCTTTGCCTAGTTCAGGCACGCGCAGTTCGAAAACGTGGCCCGTGTAATATTCCAGCTTCCGGCCAAAGCCTGTGGCAAAGGTCGCACGCCCAAGATCGACACCAGCGTCCGAAATTTCCTGAAGACGAACAGTCAGTTTTTCAAGCGCTGCGTCGGCGGACAGGCCGTTTTTCTTCAGAAGGCTCCCAACCTGGCCTACTGCGTCAATCGCCGGAACCGAAATCTTCATGTAGGCAGCAATGATATTTGCAGCTTCCTTGGGCATCTGCTCTGTCGTCGCCTCGCCTGCTTTCTCAAGCAAACGGCTGGCAATCTCATCAACTCCGCGCCCGCCAACGGGCGCGATGCCGCCGAGCTTCAGGACGTCAGTCAAAAGCGTTGTTGCCTGTTTCTCATCAAGACCGGCAAGGACCGAAAGAAGACCGTCTTGATCCCTATTACCAGTCTGTCCCTCACCGTTGGAGAGATCAGTTAATAGGTTTGCAAAAAATTCCGGCCGCCAGAACTGCCGGCGCAAGCGTCCTTTCCAACCTTTTGGAATATTGATCGCGTCAATGAGAGCATCAAAGAGGGATAGGTCGCCCAGCTCCAACTGAAAGTCCGTGAGACCCGCAGCCTCGACCGCTGCGATGCCCAGGCGTGTAACCTCAGCGTCCGCAGCCGCTTCGTCAACGCCACCCAGTATTTCGAGGCCACACTGATTATATTCACTCAACTTGTCTGAACCCGCGGGTTGGTAGCGGTAGACAGGTCCACTGGCACATAATCGCCGAGGCGAAACTCCGTCCGGATCATTTTCGAGGTAAAGACGACAGACCGGGATAGTGAGCTCCGGCCGAAGACAGAGCTCCTGACCGCCTGCGTCCGTAAAGAGATAGGTTCGGCGCCTTATGTCTTCGCCTGACCGGTCCAGAAAAATGTCGGCAGGCTGTAGAACGGGTGCATATACGGGTTCGAAAGAGGCAGCTTCAAAGGACGCCCGAACGGCCGCAGCCTGTCGCTCACGTGCCTTGAGCTCGTCCCCACTGCTGGAAATGCTTGTCATGGTCTCATCCCGCATCCTGCCTTACGGCACATGATTACGGGCTCCTGTCTAACATGGAAATGCAAAGAATTCTGAAAGAGTGTCGCCTGTCAGGCCCACATAACCCCCAGCAGATGCCAGACGGTCAGTGAGCCTTGCTATGTCGGCCCAGAATTTCCCGCACATGCTCAACGAGCGCTGCACGCGGCACAGACACCTGCGCATGAGCACTTTCCCGCCATTCCGCATTGTCTTTGATTTCTTCAGACTTTTGCGCACCAAGGATCAGGTCTTTTAGCGTCACTTCGCCTTTTTGCCGCTCATCCTCACCTTCGATGACAACAATCGGTGCCCCGCGGCGGTCAGCATATTTCACTTGGGCCCGCATGCCCGACCCGCCAAGATAGAGTTCCGAGCGAATGCCTGCGGCGCGCAACTCACTGACGATCTTTTGGTAGCCAGGCATGGCGTCCTTGTCCATCACCAGAACAATCACAGGGGCCGCGACATCATTCTCTTCCACTTTGTCCAAAGCTTCCAGCGCCGCGAACAGACGGCTCACGCCAATGGAAAACCCCGTCGCGGGAACCTTCACACCCTTGAAGCGCTCCACCAAGTCATCATAGCGCCCACCACCACCAACAGATCCGAAGCGCCGCTGCTGGCCTGCTTCGTCCGTTGCTTCAAAGGTAAGCTCTGCTTCGTAGACAGGCCCTGTGTAATAGCCAAGTCCGCGGACAACAGCTGGGTCGAAAGCAACGCGGTCTTCTTCGTAGCCAACTGCGGTCAAAAGAGCATCGATGTCGCGCAATTCAGCAACACCTGCGAGGCCAATCTCGCTGTCACCAACTAGGTTCTCCATCGCGCTGCACACTGCTTCACGCCCGCCGCCACCAGACTCAGTGAAGGAGATGATGCGCTCAATCTGATCGTCAGACAGGCCAGCGCCTTCAGTGAAATCGCCGGACTCGTCTTTACGGCCCTTGCCCAACAGAAGACGCACGCCCTCGCTTCCCAGACGGTCAAGCTTGTCGATGGCCCGCATAACCGTGAGGTGTTGTTTTTCGAATTCTGGCCCTTCACCAACAATGCCGCAGGTCTCGAAGACACCGTCCAGCACTTTCCGATTATTGACGCGCATGACATAGGAGTTGCGCGGAATACCCAAAGCCTCAAGACAGTCGGCAGCCATCATGCACATCTCGGCATCCGCCGCGGGACCCGGAGCACCGACCGTATCCGCATCAAACTGGGTGAACTGGCGGAAGCGACCAGGCCCCGGCTTTTCATTTCGCCAGACAGGTCCGGTCTGGTAGCGCCTGAAGGGCTTTGGCAGGCCGTCATAATTCTCCGCCACGAAGCGGGCCAAAGGCGCTGTCAGGTCATAGCGGAGCGACAGCCATTGATCGTCGTCATCCTGAAAGGAAAAGACACCTTCATTGGGACGGTCTTCATCCGGCAAGAATTTGCCCAGTGCATCAGCATATTCAAAGGCCGACGTTTCCAGGGGTTCGAAGCCGTAAAGCTCATAAACTTCTCGGATGCGCGCAAGCATGGCACCTTCCGCGCGGACAGTTTCCGCGGGAATATCTCTCAGCCCCTTAGGCACCCGTGCCTTGGGGCGAAATGTCTTTTTCTTTTTCGCCATTTTTTTGCTGCTTTGGGTCTTGCCGCTCTCGCCCGGAATTTCGCGTCTATTGGGCCGCGCAGTGGTAACCCAAGCCCGCAGCTGCCGCAAGCCTGCCGCGCGCCACAAACCTTTGCAGCCTCAGACTCTTTTGGTATTTCTCCTTCAACGCTTGTTGAAATGTTCCTCTTATGTTCCAATAAATAAAAACAGGGAGCAAAACGACCATGGAACAGCGCTACAGCATCATCACCTTTGGCACCGCCGACATGGCGCGGACCCGGTCCTTCTATGAAGACCTCCTGGGCTGGCAACCATTCATGACGGAGGGCATGACAGCCTATGACGCCGGTGGTTTCGTGTTCGGCCTGTTCGGGCATGACGAGCTTGCCAAAGATGCCGATCTGGACCCAATTGTTCCGGCGACCGGCTATCAGGGATTTGCAGTCGCTTACAACGCGCGGAGTGAAGCAGAAGTGGATGAACTGCTCGCACTGATCGGCGACAAGGGCGGGACCTACGGGGCTAAAATCCTGAAACCTGCACACAAAGCATTCTGGGGTGGCTATTCAGGCTATTTCGCGGATCCAGACGGACATGCCTGGGAGGTGGCTTTCAATCCTTATTGGAAATTTGAGGAGGATGGACGCCTCATTCTGCCAAAGCCCGAACAGTCGTAGGCAACGGCGATCAGCGTGTTACTCAGACGTTAACTGTTAAAGGATTGGCAAGGATAGCGTCTGACTTGGGACGAGCACTCTAACCTCATGAAAATAAACACAAAACTTCTCTTCGACTATCAATATTTGACTTGTGTTCACCCATCCAAAAGCACCTAAATAGCGTTTTTCTTTACGCTCTGTTTACCAAGCAGGCCTCATGGTTAGCGAAAGCTTAATGATGAGACCGTCGAATGATTCGATCTGCCCCTCGCCCGTCAATATCGGGGTCGTCTGCTCAGCAGGCGGTAACCGCCAGCCTTCAGCCTGCGTCTGCGCGCCCATCGCTTGCACTTGTGAGCGATGCAGCGCTGCCCGGTTCGATTTTTGATGACCTGGACGCGGATATCACTCCCGTCGCGCGATCACGCGGCATCGCTCCCCTGCTTGCACCTGGACTCGACGCCATCCTTTACGATATGGGGATCGGATCGGACCGCGATTTCGACGCTTTAGCCCGAGTTGTGAGCCTCGGACCCGACGTGCCTGTGATTGCGTTATTTGAAACCCACGTCTTCAACCGCGCGATGGCAGCACGTGCCATCGAATATGGCGCGGACGATGCCTGCATATTTGATGCGTTTCATGCGGAAAACCTGCTGACGCCGTTAGCCGTCGCAATTGCACGACATGCCCGTTTAAAAACCGTAGCCCCCCTCACCGCCCCAGCGGTTGTTGCCGAGGAAGCGCCAGAGGAACAGACGCCAGTCACCGTGGTCCAGGAAGCCGCCGACGCTATGGTCATTCTCGACAATGATGGCAAGGTCGCCTTCGCCAACTCTGCGGCTGCCGAGCTTCTCGGTCGCTCACTGGAGTCTCTCGCTGGAGAAAGGTTGGACATGCCGACCACTCCGGGTGAGAGAGACATTCGGATAAAACAGCCCAGTGGCGAAGAGCGCACAGCGGACCTCAGGATCGTCGAAACCGAGTGGGGTGGGCAGCCTGCGCGCGTTGCAGCCTTTACAGACACTACTGTACGCAAGCATCTTGAACAAACGATCCGCGATGCCGAGAAGCAGGGTCTCACATCAGAGCGGCGCACCAACAGTTTTTTCTCTAACGTCAATCACGACCTGCGCACGCCGCTAACACACATTATCGGCTTCTCTGAGATTATGAAGGACGCTCAGTTTGGGCCGCTTGCAGACCGATACCGGGACTATGCCCGCGACATCCATCAATCGGGCACGATGCTGCTCGATATGATTGAAGACCTTTTGAGCATCGCTGAATCAGATCCAGATGATGATTCTCTTGCAAATGACATCTGCAACCTTGACGCCCTGCTGGAGACCGTCGTCACATCCCAAAAGCGAACAGCGGCTGAGGCCGGTGTGACACTTTCAGTGAATTCATGTCTGGATATCCCGGGATTTCGGGGGGATGCTAAAAAGCTGCGCCAGGGTATCTTTCGACTCATCTCGGAGCTGTTGCATACGACAGGATCAGGCTCGCGCATCGAATTGGGCGTCAGCGAGATCGGTCAGTCACTTACCATTGAGGCTACGATTAACAGTCCAGATGGCGCTGAGATGACGCTTCCCTATGACGACACTCCACTAGATGCCTGCGCGTTGGTTGAAGACCCCTTTGTCAGCGCCGAGGGCCGCCGTCGGCCACGCGACGTGGGACTTGCCCTCTCGCTCACACGCAAAGTTGCGGAACTTCACGGTGGATCATTGACGATAGAGAAATCCTCAAAAGGCCATGGTGTTGTTGAGATGGTTTTACCAGCCGCACGCCTCGTGCGTTAAAACCGGCTAACTAGTGCGTATGGCGTTTATGCAGAGGCAATAGAAACGCTAAGATTGCGCATCCTTTGGCACCTTCATGAACCACATAAAAGCGAAGCGCTTTAGTCGAACAAAGCGTCAATATCTGCCTGGCTTGCCCGATCTTCTGCCTCCGGCATAGAAGGTCCGCTTGCCAACGCCCGCCCTTCTGGAACCTCTGCATCTGAAGAGCTATCCTCGGCAGCCTCGACACCTTCAAATCCAGCATCACCCCAGATGACCTGCATGCTTTCAATACGTTCTTCGATATAGCGAAGTGCATTCACAACTTTTGTGATCCGTTGACCGGTAATGTCTTGAAAGTTACAGGCTTCAAAGATTGCCACGACCTGTTCCTGGATCTCGAGAGCCTGGCTCGCCTCAACACCAGACAACGTTGTGCTGAGAGCCGAAGCATTACTATCGATCAACTCCACAGCACCCAGAATACCTTCTGTCGCAGCTTCTGTGCCTGCAACAACCTCATCGAGCTCATCAGTCACCGACCTGATGCGTTCAGATGACGCTCCGTCATAGCGCAACGCGACGATCTCGCTTTTTGTTCTCTGAATGGCAGCCTGCATCAGATCCAGTTCGGACTTAAGCTTTGCTGCCTCTTTGATCTCTTCTTTGTATTTGTCGAGCAAAGCGTCCGGCGCTGCATCAGGCAGCGCCAATTCTGCCGCAGCGCTGGCGTCCACCGAACCACCAAGCTGGCCAATCGCATCCATAATCTCTTGATGACGCTCTGCGGCGACGCTGTCTGGCACATGCGTTTCTGTTGCCACCGCAACAGGCTCACCGGCTTCAACACGGTCACGTGTATGAATGTTCACGGTTTCAATTCTGAATCTTCTTTTCGGGTTGCCCATAAACACTCTCGCCCTGCGATCACCGTGGTTCCATCAGTTGGTGAGGAACTCTCAAGCTCAAGTTACGGGTAATTCGCTAACAAGCGGTTTAGTCCCTATGTTTAGGGGCCGTTTACATTCTGTTCACCAACCTGCGGAACTGGCGCCCGCAAAAGTGAATGGCGCTTTTAGAACCGCTGACTAGAGTGTGGGGCATGATTGAGAAGCTCAAAGCCATTTCACGGACCACTTCGCCCGCCTATTTTGGAGTCGGTATGGGCCTTGGTGGATTGGCTAGCGCCTGGGTCCAGGCTGCTTCTTTCCTTCCTGCAGCGGACGGGATTTCGCATATTCTTTTTGCGCTTACTTTGTCCGTCTCAGGGCTTGTCTCGCTGCTCTATACCACAAAACTGGTCCTTCACTTTCGGCTGGTCGTTGAGGATTTTTGCGATACCAATATTGCCAACTTTTTTCCTGGCTTCACCATCTCGCTTCTCCTTCTGGCCTCTTGGCTTCACGGACTGGGCTTTGCTGTCAGTACTCCTTTATGGACCTTTGCAGCGATACTGCACGTCGTACTGGCAATCTCTGTTTTACGGATCTGGATTGTCCATAATGTTGAAATCACCATAGCCAATCCATCGATGTTTGTTCCTATCGCTGGACTGTTTGTGGTGCCTGCGACCTTGCCTGATGACGGCTCCTCGACGATCGCCATGTTCTGCTTTGCTGTGGCGCTTCTGTTTTGGCTGGCACTCCTGCCCGTTGTTCTGAACCGCATTCTTTTTCACGGACAGTTACCGCAACAGTTTTTGCCTACGCTTTTTATCTTGATTGCGCCCCCTGCCCTGGCCGCCACCTCAACAGCGGTCCTGTCAGGGGCTTTCACCCCACTCGCGGATGGGTTCCTTTTTGCGGGATTATTTGTTGCGCTACTTCTGGCAAGCATGGCACGGCAATTCCTCTCCCTGACTTTTCAGATGTCCTGGTGGGCATTCACCTTTCCATCAGCCGCTCTCGCCGGAGCTGCCCTCAAGCGATATACTATGTTGAATGAGCCAGACTTTGGCGCAGGCGTGCTTGCCGTCGGCCTGCTTCTGGCCGCAACACTCATCATAGGTTTTGTAAGTTGGTGTACGTTGCGGGCCCTCATCTCCAACTCGTCCAATACGGACAGGGACCTTACGAGGTCCTAACGCGCGAGTTCGAAGCGAATGGGGATGGTGATGTCCATACTGGTGCGTCGCAGGCCTCTCGGCAGGGCAGGCAAAGGCTCCGCCCGCTGCAGCATGTTGACCACCTCACGATCCAACACATCATAGCCACTTGACCTAACCACCTCGTAGCGCAGCACATTACCTGAAGCGTTCATCGTAAATGAAAGTGTCGCTGTACCTTCAAGGTTCCGGCGCCGTGCGGATCTGGGATATCGCTTATGACGCGCAAGCCAGCTCGTCAGCGTTGCCAGGTAGTCCGCTTCCATATCGGTGTTTGAGACTCCCGTTGTGGCGGCAGCCTGTCCCGTTAGGTTGGTGGCCGAGGTAAGCGCTGTCGGCGATGGAGTTGAAGCTGCTTGTTCAGCGGGAGCATTTTGTGCAGCCCTTGGTGGTGTTGGATCAGGCAAAGGAGCTGGGGGCTCTACCGTTGGTTCTTGCGGAGGTGTCGTCACCACAGGTTTTTGTGCAGGTTCCACAATAGGGTCAGGCTCCGGAACAACAGGATCATCTTCCTCAAGCGGCACCGTCTCTGCGCGATCATCACTGGGCACATGGCTTGGGGCCAAAGCCAGGCGCATAGAGCTCGCACCGGGGTTCTTTACCTCCACGGTAGGTTGCCACCACCAGGCAAGTCCCGCGGCCACATGGAACAAGAGAGCAATTGTCAGAACAATTACCCATTCTTTGGAAGAGACTGTCATTGGCCGTTAGTCCGCACCGTCGGAGGGCAAGCCAAACGCAGAAACGCCGCGCACATGTTCTTCAACATGTAGCTTGCGTTTGAGCGGCGGGAACGCCCGCTGAGAGCAGTCAAGTCGCTCGCACAAGCGGCAATTGACACCGATTGGTGTGGCTGCTTCTTCATTGTCCAAGTCATGGCCTAAGGAATAAGCGAAATCGCGGGCATGGGAAATATCACAACCAAGCCCCACCACATATTGGTCCCCCGGCACTCCAATGCCAGACCCCGCGCGACTTACCGTTCTGGCGATGGAGAAATAACGTGTCCCATCATCCATCGCAACGACCTGGGTATAGACTTCGCCCGGTACGCGAAACGCATCATGCACGTTCCAACGCGGACAGGTTCCACCGAAGCGGGCGAAGTGAAACCCTGCTGCAGAAAAGCGCTTTGAAACATTGCCTGCATTGTCGACACGGATGAGAAAAAAAGGAATGCCGCGAGCCCCTGCGCGCTGCAGTGTCGTCAACCGATGGCAGACCTGTTCGAAGCTTGTGCCAAAGCGCCGTCCCAACAGCCGGATATCATACTTGGTCTCCTGCGCCGTCCGGAAAAAGGCGTCATAGGGCATGAGCAGTGCCGCCGCGAAATAATTGGCGAGAGCAATGCGCAGCAACCTGCGCGCCTCGTCGTCGCTTAGGCCTGATTGGTCGACAAGTTGCTCAAGAGTCTTGGCCTGTTCAAGAAATCCGACCTGATAGGCAAGCTGAAAAGACCGCCCGGGCTGGTCTAGTAGTTCTGAAAGAAACATGGTCTGGCGATGTCGGTCATACCGGCGCAGTTCTCCAGACATAAAATCTGCCGGTACCACGCGTGTGCTTACGCCATGTGTGTCTCTGAGGTAATCGCGCAACGCCACATAGGGCTCGTCGGCGGACAGTTTGGCGCTCGCATAGAGATCTTCGGCAGCTTCATCAAGCTCAGGGAAATGATTGGTGTGGGCGTTAATGAAATCACGTACTTCCTCAATCGGAAGCCCTATTGCCTGCGATGTGGTGTCATCGTCCCGATCCGCAAGGCGCTCGGCCAGCATCGAGCTCGCCTCCACAGCTTCTTGATAGGATCGGTACAGGGTTGCGACGGCATCTGCGATGGCGGGCGTTGCGTCGGCTACATCCTTCAGATCCTGATCTGAGAGGCCTGTATCGCGCATGAGCGGGTCTGAGAACACCTCTTTCAAGGCGGAGAGTGCCCTCGCCTCCTCATCACCACCGAGTGATCGCAGGTCGACGTCGAAAACATCGGCCATCCTGAGCAGGATCTGGGCTGAAACCGGCCGCTGATTGCGCTCAATCAGGTTCAGATAGCTTGCGGAGATCGACAATTCATCAGCCATGCGTGCCTGGGTGAGCCCCTTGTCACGGCGAAGCCGCCGGACCCTTGGACCCGCAAAGACTTTCTTATCCTGCCGCTCATACGCCATTTTCCGCGCTTTCCTGTCACCAATCTTTACAAGATTTACATTTACTACAGAATTTCACTGGAATCGTGTAAAGATTTTTACTTTAATATTTTCAATGACTTATGAATCGTTGGACAATCTTTTGTACGAGTTGTATGACCCCGCTTAAAGCACCCTGACGCTACGATCAGGGGCCACCCAGTGACAGCGGAGGTTTGAGACCATGAGCCAGGCTCAGGTGAAGTCCAGCGTTGAGGGCGTCGAAATTGTCGGCGCGATGAAGCCAGGATACGAACGCGTTCTGACCGACGAGGCCTTAGCCTTTGTCGCAGATTTGGAGCGGAATTTTGGCGGTCGTCGCCGCGAGCTGTTGGAAGCCCGCGCAGAGCGCCAAAAGCGGTTCGATGCGGGTGAATTGCCCGATTTCCTGCCTGAAACTCAATCTGTGCGGGATGGCGACTGGAAAATCTCTCCTATTCCGAAAGATCTGCTGGATCGTCGGATCGAAATCACGGGTCCTGTCGACAATCGAAAGATGGTCATCAATGCGCTCAATTCAGGCGCCAACTCTTATATGACCGACTTTGAAGATGCCGCGTCTCCTACCTGGGACAATATGATCGGCGGTCAGCTCAATCTCATGGATCTGTGGGCCGGCACGATCGGCTTCACCGATGAGACCAATGGCAAGACATATGACGCCCTGCCAAATGGTGAGCGGGCAACGCTCATCGTCCGTCCTCGCGGTTGGCATCTGGAAGAAGCGCATCTGAAAATTGATGGTCAGAACATGTCCGGCGGCATGTTCGACTTTGGCATGTATCTCTTCCACAGCCACGCGAACCTCAAAGCCAATGGCACAGGGCCCTATTTCTACCTTCCAAAGATGGAAAGCCATCTGGAAGCGCGTCTCTGGAACGACGTATTCACGCACGCTGAAAAGGCCCTGGGCCTTCCTGTGGGCACGGCACGCTGCACGATCCTCATCGAAACGCTGCCTGCAGCGTTTGAGATGGATGAGATCCTCTATGAAATGCGCGACCACATTGTGGGTCTGAACTGTGGTCGTTGGGACTACATTTTCAGTTACATCAAGCGTCTTGGCAAAAATGCAAACTACATCCTGCCAGACCGGTCGCAGGTGGGCATGGGCGACGCTTTCTTGTCCGCTTACTCACTGCTTCTCATCAAGACCTGCCACAAGCGCGGCGCGTTCGCGATGGGCGGCATGGCAGCGCAGATCCCTGTGAAGGGCGACGATGCAGCCAATGAAGCGGCATTTGCAAAAATCCGCGCCGACAAAGAGCGCGAAGCCAACAATGGTCATGATGGTACATGGATCGCCCACCCGGGCATGGTCGATGTGGTGAGCGAGATCTTCGGCAAACTGCCGGAGACCAACCAGCTCGCCCGTCAGCGCCAAGATGTGCATGTCGGTCAGAAAGAAATGATCGAGCCGCACAAAGGCGAACGCACTGAAGAAGGCCTGCGTGATTGCTGCCGTGTAGGTGTTCAGTATATCGAAGCCTGGCTTGGCGGCCGCGGCGCGGTACCGCTCTACAATCTCATGGAAGATGCGGCGACGGCTGAAATCAGCCGGACACAGATCTGGCAGTGGCTCTATCACGAGGTTGATCTCGCTGACGGACAGAAGGTCACGAAAGAACTCTTCACGACCCTTCTCGACGATGAAATGAAGAAACTTGAAGAAACGCTCGGTGAAGAGCGTTGGACATCCGGCCATTTTGACGAGGCGATCTCTATGTTCGCCGAAATGGCAACATCCCGGGATTGCGAGGAATTCCTCACCCTTCCGGCCTATGAACTTCTCGTCAAAAGCGGGAATTAATCGCACTACCACTCAACCGATAGCTCGACTGAGTGTCACCTCTAACTAAAGGACAATGCTATGAGCAAAACGTTCTACGATATTATCCCTAGCGCCCCAGCTGGTCGCTTCGACGACGTCGAGCGCAATTACACAGTTGAAGAAGTTGAAAAGCTTCGCGGTTCTTTCCCAATCGAGCACACGCTCGCGACACGCGGTGCCAACAAACTGTGGGAAGGTCTTCACACCGAAGATTACATCCACTCACTTGGTGCTCTTTCCGGCAACCAGGCCATGCAGATGGTCCGCGCTGGTCTGAAAGCGATCTACCTGTCAGGTTGGCAGGTTGCTGCAGACGCTAACACTGCTTCTGCTATGTACCCTGACCAGAGCCTCTACCCAGCAAATGCAGGCCCTGAGCTTGCAAAGCGCATCAACCGTACCCTGCAGCGTGCCGACCAGATCGAGCATTCTGAAGGTGGCGCAACACGCGACTGGTTCGTGCCTATCGTTGCTGATGCGGAAGCCGGTTTCGGTGGACCTCTCAACTGCTTCGAAATCATGAAGGCTTACATCGAAGCGGGCGCTGCTGGCGTGCACTACGAAGATCAGCTTGCTTCTGAAAAGAAGTGCGGTCACTTGGGCGGCAAGGTCCTTATCCCAACGAAAGCGCATGAGCGTAACCTGAACGCTGCGCGTCTTGCTGCAGACGTTATGGGCACACCAACGCTCATCATGGCTCGTACAGATGCTGAATCTGCCAAACTCATCACGTCTGACGTTGACGAGCGGGATCACGAGTTCATCGACTTCGATGCTGGCCGGACACCAGAAGGTTTCTACCGTCTGAAAGACGGCACAGGCGTTGATCACTGTATCGCTCGTGGCAAGCAGTTCGCTAAATATGCTGACCTTCTGTGGTGGGAGACTTCTGTACCGAACCTCGACGATGCGAAACGTTTCGCTGAAGAAGTTCGCAAAGATCATCCTAACCAGATGCTTGCTTACAACTGCTCACCTTCCTTCAACTGGGAAGCAAATCTGGACAAGGACACAATCGCCAAGTTCCAGCGTGAAATCGCAGCAATGGGCTACAAGTACCAGTTCGTTACGCTTGCTGGCTTCCACCAGCTCAACTACGGCATGTTCCAGCTCGCTTCCGGTTACCGGGATCGTGGCATGGCTGCTTACTCCGAACTGCAGCAGGCTGAGTTCGGCGCAGAAGGCGACGGCTACACAGCAACACGTCACCAGCGTGAAGTTGGCACAGGCTATTTCGACATGGTTTCTGTTGCTGCTGCTGGCGGCGAAAGCTCAACGACGGCTCTGGGTGAGTCAACAGAGAGCGCGCAGTTCAAAACAGACGCTGCTGAATAATCCTACAGCACATAGCTTTGTTACAGACCCCGGCGGGCAACTGCCGGGGTTTTTCTTTGCCTGGCGCCCTTTCGCACCGGCACAATTGGTTGCACATCTGCCGTTCATCTATTTAGCTGGAGGCACGAATTCAGGCATTTGACAGGGAAGACGCTGTGGGAGAGACATCGCTACGCAAGCCCGCCATAGATATCACCAGCCGCGTTGAATGCCCCACGCGCGAGCTTTGGCCCATTGTCACGTCTGCGGCAGGCGTAAACGCCGAGCTAAATCCGCTCATCACTATGACATTCCCGCCTGGTGGATTTGATTTTTCCAAAGCACCATTGAAGCAGCCCTTATTCACTTCCTGGATCTTGTTGTTCGGTTTCCTGCCCTTTGACCGGCACACCTTCGTCCTCCATGAAGTTGGGCCGCTGCATTTCATCGAAACATCGCACACGCTGCTTCAAAAGCTGTGGCGGCATGAACGATACTTGACCGCCCAGGGAGACAGCACGGATGTGCGCGATGTCGTGACCGTGATCCCACGTGTCGCTTTCATGCAGCCGCTGACGAACCATATCGTCGCGTCCATCTTCCGGCATCGGCACAAGCGGCTCTTACGCCTCTATCCGCCGAAATAGTAGGTTGGCGCGCCGGGCTGAGGTGTAGCACATACGACCCGAGATTTTGTTTGGTCAGACCCGCTTTCTCCCGATAGGCTTCCCACAATAAAAATTCACACTGGGGAGAAGACCATGTCAGACACAGCTACGCTGGATATCAAAGGAGACGTCGCGCCGGGATTTGAAGCGGTGAGAGATGCCTTCGCCAATAATTTTGCGAGCGCAGGCGAAGTGGGTGCCTCTTTCGCCATCTGGAAAGACGGACAATATCTGGTCGATATCTGGGGCGGACATGCGGACGCTGCCAAGACTAAAGAGTGGCAGCGGGACACGCTTCCCAATGTCTGGTCGACCACAAAAGCGGTTGGCGCGCTTTGCCTTGCCCTCCTCGTGGAGCGCGGTCAACTTTCGTACGACGACAAAATCACCAAATACTGGCCGGAGTTCGGGGCGCATGGCAAAGACCAGCTGACAGTTGGTCAGGTGCTATCTCATCAATCCGGTGTCTCCACGGTCAGAGAACCGCTCACCACGGAAGACCTGTACGACCATGACGCCATGGCGGCGCGCATGGCAGCAGCGGAGCCCCTCTGGGAACCGGGCACACGATCAGGCTATCACGCTCTCACCTTTGCTTTCCCAACCGGCGAGCTGGTGAAGCGCATCACCGGCAAAACCATCGGGCAGTTCTTTCGCGAAGAAGTGGCTGGTCCCTGGGACGTGGACTTTCATATCGGCCTTCCGGCAGGCGAAGAACCGCGCATCGCTGAAATGATTGAAGCCAAGAATGCTCAGTCACTCGACGAGGGAGGGCTGAACGATGTGCAGAAGCTCACCTTTGCCAACCCGGCACCCTCTGCGCTTGCGCCCAACACGCGCGCCTGGCGGGCCGCAGAACTCTCGTCTGCAGGCGGACGTGGGTCAGCGAGCGCTCTCGCCAAGCTTTATGGTGCGGTTGCAACCGACGGCACGCTCAACGGCAAAAAGCTGATTAGCCCAGAAACGAGAGAGAAGCTGTCGGCTGAACAGATTTTCAATGAAGATCTGGTGCTGGGCCTTCCCGGAAGTTGGGGCGCTGGCGTGCTGCGGAATGTCGGAGGCCTGCTTTATGGCCCTAACGAAGCCACCATCGGCCATTCCGGTTGGGGGGGCTCGTTCGTCATGGGCGATCCCACCGCTGGCGTCGGCATTGCCTATGTGATGAACCAGATGGGCCCCGACCTTGCGGGAGATCCACGGGCCATGGGGCTTCTCGCAGCTGCCTATGAAGGGCTTAGCGCCTAAAAGGTAGGGAGCTCAGCTCAGGCCCATCTGCTTTGCGTAACGCTCAGCGATAGGCGCATAATCTGTCGGCTGGCCATCATACAGGAGAGCGTCTTCGGGAGGTTTAAACCACTCAAGGGCGCTTGACCGCCAGGTGTGCGCTGCCGGTGTCGCCCACTTCGGGTCATCAAGCGTTCCGCCGCGTAGCGAATAGACGCCTTGCGAAGGCTCGCTCCCATGGCGGATGCGACCGCCACAGGCCGTGCAGAACTCGCCATATCGGTGAGCACCACTTTCTACTTTCCAATCGATCCGACTAAGGTCGCCCTGTTCGATCCGCATCGTATCCTGCAGGATGACGCATGATGTGGCGAAAGCACTAGCTGAGATGTGCTGACATTCCGTGCAGTGACAGGCGTAAGCCATGATCGGCGGGGCGTTGAGCACATATCTCACGGCGCCGCATTGGCAGCCACCGGTTAGTTTGAACTCAGGCATATTCGTCCCTTCGATAAGATGCATTGTCGGTGTGCGATATGTTGCCCCCGACCGGCGATCTTTCAAGCGCCAATAGGCGCCCCTCCAACCGATCCATTTGAGTGCCCGCACAAAACTGGCTCAGGTGTTTCTTAGGACACGCTAGGCTGCGGCCTTAATAGGAGGGCGGCCAAGACACTGGCGATTGAGAGGCCCACCGCACATATAAATGGGTAGAAGAGATTGTGGGAGAACAAGTAGGTCCCAAGAAGGGGCCCCACTATGTATCCAGCCCCCATACCCGCTGCCACCACGCCCGCCACAGCGCCTTGATGATCTGCACCCACACGCAGGGAAGCGCCTGCCAGTAAGCCGGGATTGATCAGTCCACCACCGATGCCAATGACGGCATAAGCTGCATAGGTGAATGCAAGCGACGGTGACCAAATGACAAGCGCAAGCCCTAGAGCCGTTGTTGCAAAGCCGATGACCAACATGTTTTTCGGCGAGATTTTCCATATCTGGATGAGCCCCATCTGCACCGCCATCATGGCGAGAGACATGCAGCCAACAGAAATTCCTACATTGCGCGCTGTCGCTTCTGGACTGAGATCAAACCGGTCCTGAAAGTAGAAGGCGCTTGTTTGTTGAATGATCGACACAGTTGTGAAAGCAATAAGCGCTAGCAGGAAGAAGGACCGGATGCGCATATCGAACATGGGCATCTGGCCTGCATCTTTTCCTTTCGCGCGTTCTGGCTCGCGCACTTTGAGCGCGATGGCAATTCCCAAAATGAATGCCACGACCGCTGATGCATAAATCGGAAAAAGAAGTCCGTAGACGGAGAGAAGACCTGCAAGCACCGGCCCCAAAATTGCGCCCAGCCCAAATGCTGCGCCAACCTTTGCAACACCCGCAGCCCTCTTGGAGCTCTCCGTGATGTCCGCCATAAACGCCGTTGCCCCTGGGTGCACACCGCCTGAGCCGATGGTGTGGCTCATACGAAGCCCAATGAGAATGATTAAGCTCACAGGAGCAAGAAGCACCCCTGTCATGCCGAGATGCATGACATAGGCGAATGCGACTGTGGCAATCGCGTAGGCAATGAGCCCGATGGCAATCACAGATACCCGCCCAATACGGTCGCTCACCCTGCCCCAAATGGGTACTGCGATTGTATATGTGACCGCTGCGAGTGAGACCATGAGCCCGAGGTCGGTTTCAACCAACCCCATTAGCCTTGTAATGGGTCCGGCGACAGCAAAGACCATCGTTTGACCCATGGAAAATGCCATGAGCCCCATCATGATCAGCGCGACATCCACTCTCCGACTGTCTGCAGGCGCAGAACCTGACACCAGCTCATCTGTCATTGCTCATCACCCTCCCTCAATTTGTTGCTATTGATTTTCATTATCATTTATTGAATGATGGTGCAATCAATCTCAGAGTGCTGAGGTACGACGTTCATCCAACTCGCCGCGAATGGTGGCGTGGGTGTCATCGTCCAACTGGTAGAACCAGATAGCAATAATGCCGATCACCATAATCCCGACAGGCACCAGAGAAATCATCAAAAGGATGCCGTGGAGTGCTTCAGCATTTTGAGCTTGGTTCGCGACATATCCCGTCACGCTCAAGATCATGGCCGCCAATGCGCCGCCCACTGCCATCGCCATCTTTTGGAAAAAGCTGGAGACCGCGTAGATCGCACCATCAGCACGAATACCCTTTTTCCACTCCGCATACTCAATCGTATCCGGCAGCATCGACCAGCCCATCACTGTTGGGAAGGCAAAGAAGAAGGACCCAAAGATCGAGACCACAAAGATTGCGGTAATCGCATCATAGGGAGTCATAAAAAGAACAACACCGGTGACCATGCCGCCCAACGCCCCCCAGATGTAGGTGTTTTTCTTGCCCAGCTTTTTCGCAACCGTCGGTGTTGCGACAATGCCCGCTAGCTGGCCCAGCAGAATGGAGAGCATAAAAACGGGGAACAGTTCTTTTTGCCCCAGATTGTACTGGAAATAATAGATGATCGCGGTGGAGCGAATGATGAACGCCAACATGCCCATGAAAAAGGCGGTGGTGATGAGCCAGAGTGGCGGGTTGTGGGCAAGGACAGAAAAGCAATCAACAAGGCGCGGCGTTTGCGGCGCTGTCGCCCCTACCCGTTCACGCGTTGAGATGAAAGTCACCAACAACAGCAATATGGCGAGCACACCATAGAGGCTTAGCGTCAATTGATAGCCTTGCGCTCCGCCACCAAAGGCTTCAACCAACGGCAGTGTCCCAACACCGACAATCAGCCCGCCACCCAGTGCAAAGGCCATGCGGTAGGCAGACAACATGGTGCGTTCCTGGGCATCGTCTGTGATCACCGCCGTCAGTCCTGAATAGGGAATACTCACGACGGTATAGGCAATGCCAAAGATGATGTAGGTAGCGTAGGCGAAGAGAATTTTGCTGCTGTCATCGGAAAACGGGGCGGAGAAAGTCGCGATGGCCATCAGTGAAAGCGGCACGGAGCCATAGATCAGATAGGGTCGAAACTTTCCCCAGCGCGTCCGGGTCTTGTCGGCAATGACACCCATGAGCGGATCAGTCACCGCATCAACAACCCGCGCTACGAGAAAAATGGAGGCCGCAACCGCCGGAGAGATCCCGACAATATCGGTATAGAAAATCAATAGATAAAGGATCGCGGATTGAAAGAATAGATTAACCGCCAGATCGCCCACGCCATAACCGACATAGGTCCCTGCGCTCAGGCACTTTGCGCCGCTTGATGCAGATGTTGCGTCGCTCATCTTCCCCCCACGAAACGGGCTTGTTTCTACCCGCTGGCCGATCAATTCACAGTGGGAGACAAACTAGCGCATTAAATCAATGGATGTAGCTATTTCCTCATGCCCCCTTGGCGCTGGCGACCGCGCGCGCTATAGCAACGCCCAACAGACTATTCAGGAGCCTTCGATGCCGACATCTTTAGCCACGACCGACCTGAGCGATGCTCACGCCGACAGCATTGCGCATGTTGATCCGATCTTCTTCGACTATGGTGGCGAGACCTCCTTTCATGGCCCGATCACTACGCTCAAAGTTTTCGAAGACAATGCACTTGTGCGTTCAGCCGTCGAAGGTCCGGGCGAAGGGCGCGTGCTTGTGATCGATGGTGGCGGTTCCATGCGGTGTGCGCTTTTCGGTGGCAATCTCGCGCAACTAGCAGCGACAAACGGCTGGGCAGGCATCTTGGTGTTTGGCTGTGTTCGTGACAGGGATGAGCTTGAAGCCGAGAGTGTTGGCATCAAAGCCATCGGCCATCATCCGCGCAAGAGCATTAAGAAAGGCCTTGGCGATATTGATCTGCCGGTCACATTTGCAGGTGTCACCTTCACTCCCGGTGCCTGGCTCTATGCAGACCGCGACGGTGTGATTATCTCCCCTACTGCCCTCACCTAACCTCCGGTGAACCTCATTCACTTTTCTGCATTTTCTTCTTGCTATTCATTATCACTTTCATTATCAAGATGAGGCAACATGATCTCAAGGAGCCATACAGATGAAAGTGCTGGAGTTCTCTCCCCAAGCAGACGGCAGGCAACATACGCCCGTGCAGTACCAGCCAGGCACCGACCTTTCGACCCTGAGCTTTGCAGAGCAGTTTGTGGTTTGGGCGACGCGGGCGTCCCGCATGGGTTCAGAGAGCGGGTGCGGACGGATCAGACTGGAAGCAGCATTTGCGGCAATTGATGCACAAGAAGCGCTGCCTCGTTTTCTCGAATTTCTAAAAGACCTCGAAACGCAATTCGGGCGACCACTCGGGTCCCCTTGTTTCAAATGGCGGTCTTTGCAAGCCGACGAAGCCCGTATTCTCACCCTGGTCGATCAGTTTCAATCGGCGTCGATGGGTGAGGAGCCAATACCCTCAAACCTCTCAGATACCGTTCTGCAGTCAGGGCAACATCTGGCACTGGCGCTGATTTCGGCAGGTGTCCAGTTGCAGCCTGTGTTCAATGTTCACCATCGCAACTGGCCGAACGGCATGCCGGTTCTTCACTGATTAGTTGCGGGGAGGTGGTCCCCCGCACGGCTCCTGTGCGTTCGCAGGCCTACAGGAGTCACCAAGCGCGTGCCCTGGCTCGACCCTCCTCCTCGAGTCAACGGCACGCGCTTTTACTTTCTAGAAGGCGTTGGCTTTGGCAATGCCACCCAACCATTGGGCACTTGGCTTCACGGTCCGTGTCTGTGTGATACGATCAACGGCGATCAGACCGAAGGTTGGTTTGTAGCCCAGCATCCATTCGAAATTATCGAGCATGGACCAGTAGCAATATCCCCGGACATCGATGCCGTCGGCGAGGCAGTTCTGGACGCCTTTGAGCGCCCTCTCGACATAGGCGCGGCGCCTGCTGTCGTCATCAGTCCCGATACCGCTCTCTGTCACGATGATCGGCAGACCGGTATGGTCAGCTGTGTAGCGAATGGTGGCTTCCAACGCTTCGGGATAAAATTCGTAGCCCATCTGCGTTTTCTCAACATCGTCGGACACTTTGAGCTTTCCCTCCGGCCCATAGATTGATCGGGAGTAGGTCTGTACGCCGACAAAATCATCGCCCTTGGTAATATCGAGAAAGGCGTCAATGCAGCGAGCGCGGGCTGTGTCGCGCAGTGCTTCACCTCCCTCAATCGCTTGCTCATCCTGGATCGCAAGGGTCACGCCCACGGGGGTTTCCGGCGCCCTCGCGCGGATTGCGTCTACTGCGAGACGATGACCCTTTTTCATGCCCTCTGCAGCGCCTTCAATGTCGCCAATGAAGAAAGACGAGAACTCATCAGACCCGCACCGCTTTTTTGCAGCATCCAGGAACGGTGCGAGGCGCTCTTGGTTACCCAACATGCCGTCATGAAAGAACCGCATGGGAATGTTGATTTCGTTGATGGTGCAGACCTGCCCCCAACTATCTCCCAACACATCCGCCATGATGCCCGCGTAATTCGCAAAATGGGCAGGCCCGTCCTCCGAGGCAAAACCACCTTCGCGCGCAAACCATAAGGGTGATGTGAAATGGTGAAGCGTCACAATAGGCGTGAGCCCCTGCTCTCTCACAAACACAGTCATCCGCCTATAGTGCTCCAGCGCTGCGTTCGATATCTCGCCCTTTTCAGGTTCGACCCGTGCCCATTCCACGGAAAAGCGATAGGCATTGAACCCCAACTCTTTCAAGAGTCGCACATCTTGCTCGTAGAGATGAAATTGATCACAGGCATCTCCCGACGGTTCCTTGAACATTGTCGGTTCTGTGTGTTCCATCAACCAAAAGTCGTTGGATGTATTGTTGCCCTCAACCTGATGCGCCGCCGTTGCGGTGCCCCAGATAAAGCCTTCTGGAAACTCGGTCATCTGCCCCTCCCCAAGGTTTATGCAACTAGCCGAAGTTCTTGTTTTCCGCACATGCGCCTAAGCGGCTAGTGATCTCAAAAAATTCGGCCACCGTTTCATCAATGATCTGTTTTACCGGTTTGATTTCATCAATGAGACCAACGGACTGACCCGCAAGACCAACACTCGCCTCCATATCACCCCCAAAATAGAGATCGAGAATATTTGCGAACGTGTCAGCAGGCATCAGACCATCTTCATGAATTTTCGCTGTGCGTTCTGTCTTCAGCGCGCGGATACAGGGCGATGCCTTTTTATTCAGGACCCAGGTTCCGGCTTCATCTGCATCAATAATCGCGTTCTTATAGTTTGCGTGAACGGGGCTTTCAGCGGAACTCACAAAACGAGTCCCCATCTGCACACCTTCTGCTCCAAGCGCAAAGGCCGCCGCCATACCTTTCCCGTCGGAAATGCCGCCCGCAGCAATCAAGGGAATATCTACTTTCGCGCGGATCGCCTGCAGCAACACCAGGGTGGAAACCTCTTCCGGGTTTTTAAAGCCACCCCCTTCGGCACCCTCAACAACCAAGCCATCAACACCGGCTTCCGCGCACTTAATGGCAGCATCAACGGTTGGCACCGCGTGGTAGACGGTGATGCCCGCATCTTTCAAAGGACCAATAAACTTTTTTGGGCTACCAGCAGATGTGGTGACGAACTTCACGCCACTCTCACAAACAAAATCGAGGATCGCTTTTTCGCGCAGAAACATGATGGGCAGGTTCACGCCAAAAGGCTTGTCAGTGATTTCCTGCATCTTCCGGATCTCAGCCTGACAGGCCTCTGTTTCACCAGATGACGTCTCAATGATCCCCATGCCGCCTGCCTCGCAGACAGCAGAGGCCAATTGCGAGCGCGCAATCCAGCCCATGGGGGCCTGTACGATGGGGTATTTCGAGCCCAGATGTTCACAAACCCGGTTCATGCTTTCTCTCCGTCAGCGCTTATGAATTTCAATGGCGGGAGTAAAGCGCGAAGGTCACACGACGGCAAGAAATATTGCACTGTTCGTGCCAAAAGAATTGGGCGCTCCCACCTGGAGCGCCCCATCCGTTCAGTCATCGCTGAAGTGCCATCAGGAGAAATGCTTGTAGGCCTGTTTTACGGCTTTAGAGAGATCGCGATAGGCCGCTTCTATGCCTTTGCGCACATCATCATAGGCAAGCTCGCTTTTGGCCGCCAATGTATCAACCTGTTTCTCCAGACGGGCACGCTCCCCATGCAACTGCTTGACCGTCTTTTCATACCGCTTCTGCGCGTCCTTCAGAACCTTCTTTCCTTCGCGCTCAACCCGATCAATTTCCTTGGAAATCGCCTTTATCTGCTGATCAAGCTTCGTTTGGTGGGTGGCCCGCTTTTTTGAAGTTGCAGATTTCGCGGCGGTCTTTTTTCTGGCCGGTGCTTTTTTAGCTGCTTTCCTTTTGGCGGCTGGGCGCTTGGCAGCCTTCTTCTTCGCTGTTTTTCGCTTGGGGGTTGCGGTTGCCATCATCTGCCTCCTCAGGCTTTTTGAGTTATCTGAAAAAGAGAGTGTCAAATGGCCACCCTCCAAAACCGGTCTTCGTACAATCGCCAGTGTCGGTCACTTTTGAGTTCTGCGAATTGACACATGTCAGTGTTCGGGAAAGACTGACGAATGGTTTTCCGCCAGCTGACAATTTGGTCCGACTTCGCACGAGTTCCCTTTGCGATATTTTTATGCACTCTGATCATGTTGTGTCTCGCTGGTGCCGTAAAGGCCGAAACAGCAGACTGCATAACTTGTCCTGGATTCGAGCGAATTGAACCTGCCACCTTCGTGATAGGGGCAGATGTACAGGGAGACCAGATGGGCCCTGACGAACTTCCTGCTGTTGAGATCACGATTGCTGAACCCTTCATGATGGCCACCACACAGGTAACACGCGCTCAGTTTTCGGTCTTTGCAGAACAAACCGGTCACCGAACGCGGCTCGGATGCTGGACATATACTCAGTATGGCTGGGCGCAAGATGAGACAGCCGACTGGCGCAATCCCGGCTTTGAACAAACAGAGTCCGATCCCGTTGTCTGCGTGTCACGAGAGGATGCGCTTGCCTACATTGATTGGGCTTCCGACCGTGATGGACAATCATATCGGCTTCCAAGTGAAGCAGAATGGCATCTCGCGAGTACCGCGAACCTGCCAAGCCCATATTGGGGCACTCGATATGACGTGTGCGATTTCGGCAATGTGCCAGACCTCACCTCAAAGAATAAGACTGCCAAAGCCGGGGAGCCCTGTGATGACGGCGCGCTCTACACGGCCCCCGTCGCCACCTACAAGCCGAACCCGAACAGGCTCTACGACATGATCGGAAATGCGTGGGAATGGACGGCGGATTGCTGGACTGGCAGCTATGAAGGTTTGCCAGTCGACGGGTCGCCGCTCACCGATCCAGCCTGCGCGGAATATGCCCTGCGAGGCCATTCATGGACCGATGCGCCAGGACCCGTCCGGCCGCAGACCCGGTACTCGCTTTCTCCGGTCGCGCGCCAGTCCATGGTGAGCTTTCGGCTGGCCATGGACCTCCCCCCGACTGACTAGTCTATTCAGCGGCACGCTTTGAGGGCGGCTCCTGCGCACCCCGAACAAGTTTTCCTGGCAGAGCGCCGGTCGCTTTTCCGTCCCGACGGATCACTTCGCCACTTACGATCGTTGCGACGTAGCCGTCGGCTTCCTGCATGAGGCGGCGGGTGTTGGCGGGCAAATCAAAAACCATATGGGGTGGGTGAAGCCTGAGCTTCTTAAAGTCGATGACGTTGAGGTCTGCTTTGTACCCCGGCGCGATCAGGCCCCGATCCAATAAGCCCATAGATACTGCTGTATCGCGGGTTTGTCTTTTCACGAGCCAAGCAAGGTCAAAGCGATCACCGCGCGTCCTGTCCCGCGCCCAATGCGTCAGCATATAGGTTGGAAAACTGCCATCACAGATGGCCCCCACATGAGCGCCGCCGTCAGAGAGACCGGGAATTGTATAGTCGCTTTCGAGCATCTCTTTGGTCGCGTCGAGCGAAAACTCCGCGTAGTTCAGGAAGGGGAAATAGAGAAACTCGCGACCGTCATTCTGCAGCAAGATGTCATAGGCCAACTCATCTGGCTGTTTTCCGTCGCGCGCGGCAATAGCTGCAACACTTGTCGATGGCTCCGGCTCATAGTTCGGAGGGTCGCCAAGCTGAAACATCTTGTCGTATGAACTTGCAATATGGTTGGCGAACACATTGCCCTTTTGCGGTTTTTCAGACAAAAGCTGTTCCCGGAAGTCCGGCTCCTTCATTTTCGCGAGACGCTCGGCAAGCGGCAGGTCGGCAATATTCCGATATGAAGGATAAGTGATGAACGGGTGTACAGAGCCCTGCAGGCCAAGCAACAACCCCACAGGCCGGTTGGCGACCTGACCGCGCATCTCAAGCCCCGCGCGATTAGCTTCTTCCAGCTTAGCGAGCAGCTCTTTATAACGCCCGGGCATGACATCGGCCTGCGCTAGAGACAGGCTCAATGGCCGGCCTGAGAGACGAGACATTTCGGTGAGTGTTTCAAACTCAACCTGAAGGTCTGCAAAATCGCTCACAAGCTGCAAAACGCCTCTGCCGGATTTTCCCATTTCCTCGGCAATGGCCAACAATTCCTCGCGGGCGGCATCATAAGTGGGGACAGCCTCCCCTTCGGCGGTTTTGTGCAAAATCGTTCGCGATGTCGTAAAACCCAGGGCACCGGCCTCAACAGCCTCTCTGTTTAGCCGCGCCATCTCTGCAATATCATCGTCTGTCGCTTTTTCAAGCGCTGCGCCCCGTTCTCCCATGACATAAACACGAAGCGCGCCGTGCGGCACCTGTGCGGCCACATCAATGTCATGCGCGCGCTCTTCGATGGCATCGAGATATTCCGGAAAGGTCTCCCAGTTCCAGCTGAGACCCTCATGGAGGGCCGCACCAGGAATATCCTCGACGCCTTCCATCAGACTGATCAGTGTTTTGTGATCCTGCTTTCGTACAGGCGCAAACCCAACACCGCAATTGCCCATCACAACCGTTGTGGCCCCGTGCAGGGAGGAAGGCGTCACGAAACTGTCCCAAGTCACCTGACCATCATAATGAGTGTGCACGTCAACCCAGCCCGGTGTCACCAGCTTGCTCGTCGCATCAATTTCTTCAGTTGCAGATCCTTCAATCTGACCGACTGCCACAATGCGCCCGGACTTGACCGCGACATCCGCCTGATAGGCTTCGGCACCCGCTCCGTCGAGCACTGTGCCGCCCCGAATTATCAGATCAAACTCGCTCATTCTTTCCTCCAAGTCGGTTACCAGCTTTGCTACCTCTCAACTCGTTTCGCCAGCGCGGGTCAGAGACGCTGCTTCTGCCTGCAGGCGGGCTGTTCTACGTTCGATCAGTCCGCGCAACCGTGCCTGTCGTTCGGCGGTCAACGGATAGTTCCAGGTGAGCCAAAGCGCACCAATAAAGAAGATTGCTGGCATGATGGCATAATTGATCGCCAGCCAGTTCAGTTCTGTCGCTCCGTTAACGCCCGCCTCACCTGACGGATTGAAACCGAAAAACGCGACGACATTCAGTGAAATGCCGGTGCCAAAAGCCGTTGCCAGCTTCGCTGTCATGCCGGAAATCGCAAAGAACGTACCTGCCCGTTCACCCTTGGACCTTGCTGTATCAACATCAACGACGTCTGCGAGCATTGAAAGCGGCAGGAATTGCAGGCCACCGAAGCAAAACCCCTTGGCAATGAAGAGCAGTGTAAATGGCGTCACATCACCCGGCCCAAGAAAATACGTCGCGATGGAGATCACTGCGACGGTCGCCATACATACTGCAAACGCTTTGTGTTTTCCCATCTTACGCCCGAGCCATAGCCAGAAAGGAATGGCCGCGAGCCCTGCGCCAAAATAGATAAAGTAAAGAGAGCCGATGCTGTTAATGCCGATCACATCGCGCATGAAGAAAAGTGACAGAGCATTGCGAAACGCCTCACCCCCGGTGACGATCAGCACGATGGCAAGAACCCGCACCATAGGGCCGTTGCGTAGAACAAGCCTCAGTCCATCTAGAAGCGGCACGTCCTTTCGAACTTCAGACTTGGGTTCGACAACACGCCACACAACGAGCAATACCAGCGACGGCATCAGAATTACAATCGCCCAGGCCATGGCTTCGAGTACGAGGCCGGGATCACGCCCCGCCCCCTCGCCATTGACCAGCTCCACGCCGAAGGGAATCGCCGCGGCGAAAGCAAGGCCAACCAGGATGAATATCTCCCGCACAGCTGTGATGCGGCTGCGCTCATTATAGTCTGGAGAAAGCTCCGCACCCCATGCGTAGTAAGGGATGTAGACCAGCGTAGAGCCCAAAAACATGATGCTGATCCATAAGACCAGATGCATCGGACCAACCGAAGAGAACCCCAGCTGGTTGGGCAGGAAGAGCATGATTACACCCAAAGCGAGGATGGGCAGGCCTGCAATCATAAAAGGTTTGCGGCGCCCCATTGGCAGCTTTGACCTGTCAGACAGATATCCAATAACCGGGTCCGTCACTACATCCGTGAGACGCGCCAGCATGATCATGGTACCGACAACAGCTAGAGAAACACCTAGCTCACCCGCGTAAAAAGCCGGCAGCCAGATGGCAATCGGGTAGCCGAACATGGCCGTGGGCAGGCCCACGGAACCATGCAGTATTGTAACGCCGCGACCGACGCCGGATGTAGTTTTACTCACAAAGAGGTCCTAGGGGTTAGTTGGATAGGAAAGGTCACAATCTAAAAATTTCGATTCAATAATGGCGCCGATGATCAGACGATCCTGATAGATCGCTCCTGTACTGGCGGCCGACAGATCCTCACCCAAACTGAGGAAGATCGTTTCGACTGAGTTGCTTTCCGGATCGACCTTCACAATCTGTGTCGGTGCTTTCTGTATCGGGTCAGCAAAATGCGCGAGCAGGTCGAACGCATTGGGATGTAGTGCGACCAGCAACTGTCCGTCCGGCAGAAGCTCAATATTGTCAGGCATCCCTGGCAGCTCAATTGTCTTTTGATAGGTCAGATCGCCGGAAGCTGTATCACGATCGTAAACATGGAGGGCACTGCCGCGGGCTGCACTGAGATAGAGTGTTTCCCCATCAGCACTCACATTAATCCCGTTCGCTCCTTTGATGCTGGGCGCCACGCTTCGGAAACTGGTTCCGTCGTAGAAGACAGCGTCAGTCATCGGCAAACCCAAAAAGTCTTCAAAGGGTCGCATGAAATCATCGGCAAGAAAGCGATGGTCGTTGGAGAAGTAGAAGGCGTTCGGCGACACAGCCACCAGATCATTGGGCGTGCGCAAAAGCTCACCGGTCACGGTAGTGACTTTCTGCAGGATGCCCTCACCGACATCGAAAATGTCGACGGCTTGTTCATTGGTGCCGTGGTTGATCACGAAGAGACGCCGTGCCCCGTCTTCCCCGATATAGAGGGAAATGCCGTGAGGCTGAAAACCAGCATCTGCATCTGGCGTGATGCTGACCGGCACAGCTTCCGGGTCGTTCAGGTCATAGGTCCAGATCGCACCAGGCTTCGGGTCACCCCCAATTGCACTCACTCGATCATAGCCGGAGAGATAGACGATGCCTGTTTCAGGATCGATGGTGTGATCCTCCGGCCCAACGACACCGGGAACAATCGTGCATTGCCCTGCCATTTGAGGCTCGAGGTCGCGGAACATGCCCGCAGTTGACGCGAACTCGTGGCCCCGCCAGAGCACGACCGCCAATAGAAGTCCTAGAATAATCAAGAACGTGCGCATATGTCCCCATCCCAAGCGTTTACTTTTAGGTCAGGATGCTGCCGCGCTGGACGCCAAATGTCTAGGAAATGCGGATCAACCTCATGCGGGTTGTGGTTTTCGCAGTCCCGCGACGAATAGCTCGATCATTGATCGCGCCGCCGCGCTTGCATTTGTTTCTGACGCCTCGCGCGCCAACAGACCTTCGAAAAAATGCTCCAGAAGGTCGACGGTCCTTTTTGGGGTCATTCCCCGCAGGGATAGGGCAAGTTCCCCCGATGTTTCGCCATCGCGAATGATTTCTTCCATCGCCACACGGGCTTGAACGCCGGAGTCACGGCTATCGCCTCCCCCTCGTTTTTTGCGCTCTTCCAAAAGCTCCCTGCCATAGGGCGACACAAAGAGAAGTGCATAGTCTCGACCGGCGCGCGCTTCAAAGACGGCCAATAAGCGATCTTCGACAGAACCGGGCACGTCCATAGCCCGATCGATGGCGAGCGAAATGTCTTTGTGAATACGGTCCGTGACGGCCTTAAACACCGCGTCCTTGTTCTTGAAATAGTGATAGATGGCGGGACGCGAGAGCCCCACTTCCTCCGCAATGTCGCCGAAGGAAGTCCGGCGGTACCCCTGGCGCGCAAACAAAGCGAATGCCTTGTCCAAGATCGCTGAGCGCTGTTGAGCGCCCAAATGGTTGGGTTTTGGGCCGGATGGCGTGGGCATATGGATCTCCGATCAGATCTCGCGTTTGACAGATTTACATGATTGTGTCAAATATCTCGGAATTGACGTTTTTTACGTTTTTTGTTGATTTTATAACCATGAGAGAATCCCCATGACCTCCTCAAAAGAATCTCTTCTTGCAAACCTCGCGTCCTTCTATGGAACCGACCCCAATATGCCCACCGCTGACCAGTGGGCCCTTCTGTTCGAACTGCCTGCCGATGCTCCTCTTGCAGCCGTGAATTATGTGAAACTCCGAGACCAGGCTCAGTACGCGCCGAGTGAAAAGGAGCCTGATGCAACCGGATTGGAGGCGATGATGCGGTACAGTTCGGTCAGCACGCCGCGAGCTGCAGCTGTTGGCGGTGCGTTCCTTCTTACCGGCTTCCACCAGGGCGCCATCATCGGGCCAGCGACGGACTGGGATCTCATCATCATTGGGCACTTCCCAACACCCGCCGCCTACCTTTCCCTGTTTGTCGACCCGGACTATCAGGCCGCGTTCCATCATCGTCGCGCCGCCGTCGAGACCTGGCTGGCTCTTCTTTCAACCGGCAACGCTACGTAAAGAACCTGTTGCTCGCCTGTGCTTGAATGGTTGGGTAGAATGGACCCAACCATTCAAGACTTATAGGAGACTGTGCTCATGGATCTCTCACTCAACGCTGAAGATGATGCATTTCGTGCGGAAGTGCGCAGCTTCCTGGAAGATACCCTGCCCCATGACGTGAAAGCAGCGCCCTCTGTCGGCGTCGCGATTGAGAAACCGCTCCTTAAGAAGTGGCACAAGATTCTCGCGGATAAAGGTTGGGCGGCGCCTCACTGGCCCGTCGAGCACGGCGGAACAGGCTGGACCATCACCCAGAAGCACATCTGGGATGAGGAAGTGAGCCGTGCGGGCGCACCGCGTCTGATGGCGTTCGGTCTCTCCATGGTGGGGCCCGTCATCTATGCGTTTGGCAATGAGGAACAGAAGGCGCAACACCTTCCAAGTATCCTCAATGGCGATGTCTGGTGGTGTCAGGGCTACTCGGAACCCGGTTCTGGCTCTGACCTTTCTTCGCTCAAGACAAAAGCTGTGCGGGACGGGGATGACTACATCATTAATGGTCAGAAGATCTGGACATCCTATGCCCATGAAGCTGACTGGATTTTCTGCCTTGTGCGCACCGATGATAGCGGCAAGCAGCAAGAAGGCATCAGCTTTGTCCTTATCGATATGAAAACACCCGGTGTGGAAGTAAAACCGATTGTCTCCATTGATGGTCTTCATCACCTCAATGAAGTGTTCTTCACCGATGTCCGGGTTCCTGTCGCCAACCGCATAGGCGAGGAAGGCAAAGGCTGGACCTACGCAAAATTCCTGCTTGTGAATGAGCGCACAGGCATTGCCGGTGTTGCACAGTCCAAAATGGCCGTTGACCGATTGAAGTCCATCGCGAACAAAGAAGCTAATGGCAATGGAGACCCGCTCTGGGCGCAGGATGATTTCCGTCGCAAACTTTCAGAGATTGAAGTGAAACTTCAGAGCCTCGAATACACGGATCTGCGCATTCTGGCAGACGTGGCTGCCGGGAAATACGCAGGCCCTGAAAGCTCAATCCTGAAAATCATCGGCTCGGAAGTGCAGCAGGAGCTGGCAAGCCTCACTGTTGAAGCGCTGCAGCATTACGCCCTGCCCTCTCATGTGGATGATCTGGAAGGCCGGAGCAATCAGAAACCAGTGGGCCCCGATTATTCGCTCCTGCCGGTCGTCAATATGGCGTTTGGGCGCGCATCTTCAATCTATGGCGGCTCCAACGAAATCCAACGCAACGTGATCGCGAAAGCGGTGCTGGGGTTCTAATGCCCGAGCTTTGCCTCACTCGCCCATGCCTTGATCGGGCCTGCGGTCCTTCATCATCTTCTCGACGATGGGGCCGAGCTTCGCCGGGTCAAAGCGTTCGTTCTGTTCCACCATGGGTCCGCGGTGCCAGCCTTCATAGACGCAAAGCCTGCCGCGCATGCTCTCAAATACCTGGCCGGTCACATCTTTTGACTCAGAACTGCCAAGCCAGACACAGATCGGTGCAATGTTGCCGGGATCACGCGGACTCCAGGTTCCTTCTGGCACTTCCTCCGGTGGTGGACCCAGATCCTCCGTCATGCGCGTTAACGCGCCCGGCGAAATCGCGTTCACTGTGATGCCGTAACGCATGAGCTCTTTGGCAGAAATGACGGTCATGGACGCTATGCCGGACTTTGCCGCCCCATAGTTCGTTTGTCCCTGATTACCGAAAAGGCCGGACACACTGCTTGTATTGATGATGCGTGCATCGTTCGTCTCACCTGCCTTTGCCCGGTCCCGCCAATAGGCAGATGCGTGGCGCATGGGACAGAAGGTGCCACGCAGATGCACGCGGATCACTGCATCCCATTCCTCAATCGACATATTGACCAGCATTCGGTCACGCAGAATGCCCGCATTGTTGACGACAACATCAAGCCCGCCGAACGTGTCCACTGCCTGTTGGATCATGGCGCCAGACTGGTCCCAGTCGGCGACATCGGCCCCGTTGGCAATCGCCTCACCGCCCAGGCTACGGATTTCTTCTGCGACTTCTTCCGCAGCGCCAACATCTTTGCCGCCGCCAGCGCGGTCACCACCGAGGTCATTGACCATCACTTTGGCGCCCTGACGTGCAAACTCCAGACAATATTCCCGTCCTATGCCGCGGGCGCCGCCCGTGACAATGACACTTCGTCCTTCACAAATACCCATGACACCCTCCTGTTAGCATTTCATCAAATCGATTTAGCGTGCCCTTCCCAATAAGGCTCGCGGACCTGCCGACGGACAATCTTGCCGGTTGGCAAGCGTGGCAGGTCTCTCGCGAAATCTATGGAACGTGGACGCTTGTAGCCCGGCAAATGCTCTGCGGCAAAGGCGAGCAAATCATCCTTGGTCGCCTGCGATGCTTCAACACCCTCTTCCAGCTGAATGACGGATTTCACTTCCTCGCCCCATTCCTCATTCGGAACACCAATGGTCGCGACATCTGCGACGGCCGGATGGCGGAGAAGTTCCTGATCCACTTCCGCTGGATAAATATTGACGCCACCGGAAATGATTACTTCGGCGGAGCGGCCTGTGAGAAACAGGTATCCATCTTCGTCGACATAACCCATGTCGCCCATCGTGTAATAGTTGCCACGGTAAGCGCCATCCGTCTTCTCTGGTGCCTTAAAATATTCAAACCGTCCGGTCTCAGGTGCCTTGAAATAGATGGTACCAATTTCACCCGCAGGAATTTCGACGCCCGCATCGTCCTGAACTTCGACCGTTACACCTTCAAGGGCGCGTCCCACAGTTCCGCGCTTCGTGAGCCATTCTTCTGACTCAACAAAAATGCCACCGCCCTCGGTCGCCGCGTAATATTCATAGACGACATTTCCGAGCCATTTAATCGTGTCTTCTTTCACGTGGACCGGACAGGGGGCGGCACCGTGCAAAACCCAGCGCATGCTGGAGACGTCATAGCTGTTTCTGACCTCATCTGGGAGCGAAAGAATTCTATGCAGCATGGTCGGCACAACATGTGTGTGGGTGACATTGTGCTTGGCAACGAGCTTCAGCGTTTCTTCTGCATCCCACTTGTCCATCAGCACAACACCGACGCCGGACATCAAGGGGAAGTTCAGGTTCAGGGCGAGAGGGGCTGCGTGATAGAGAGGACCGGTTGAAAGCGCTACGTCTTTTGCAGGGTCGAATGCGGCGGTTTCCCGCAGTTTGACGAGAAGGGGAGAGACAGGTGGGGCTGCTTTGCGGTAGACGCCTTTGGGGTGACCCGTTGTGCCTGACGTATAGAGCATCTGCGTGCCAACCGTTGGGTCCTCAATATTGTGGGCAGGTTCCGCATCCAGCGCGTCATCGTAAGAGGTGAAGCCGGCGATCTCACCAGCTACGGCGAGCTTCTGAATCAGGTGCGGCGACATGGCCGATGCTTCAGCCGCTTTTTCCGCGAACCGTGCATCTGCTATGAATGATTTTGCTTCACAGTTTTCGACGATGTAGCCGATCTCTTCAACGGTAAGGTGCCAATTGATCGGAGTGAGACGCATGCCACATCGCGATAAAGCCACGCATGTTTCCACGAATTCCGGCCGATTGGCGCTCAGAAGCGCAACTGCATCCCCCTCTTTCAGTCCCGCACTCCGAAGTGCACGCACGAGCTGATTGGACCGCGCATTAAGCTCGGCATAGGTGCGGTCGCCGAGTGGCGAGAGAATGGCTGGGCGATCAGGCGCAGCTTCCGCATGAAGGGCGATCACCATCCCGCAGGCGGCGGCCTCCTCCGGCGTCATTGAAAGCTCTGCGGCAGATGCTGTCATTCGATCCTCCCTGATCCCTTGACGTTTATGTCTAATATTTATAGTTGCTGGGGATATTGGAAGGTCTAGTCTGGCCGCCGTCAAGCTCAAGCCCCCGGAGTATCCATGTCAGCGTACAAAATCTGTCGCTCAGCGACCCTGATCGCCTTTGGCTCAGTGGTGTTTCTTGCAGGTGCGCATGCCGCAGATCAGGACAAGCCGGAAACGGTGCGACAATGGGCCTTTGGAACCGTTCAGGTAGAAAACGACCTATTCGCCAACACCGCCAATACAGACAGGCACTATACCAATGGCTTACAGGCGTCGGTCCTGTCCCATCCGTTAGAACTCACCGGCTGGCAAAAAGAGGTCGCGACAGCCCGCGTCCCGTTCGGTCTTGATGACGCAAGACCCAAATCACACCGGGTGGGTCTGGCGCTGGGCCATTCGATTTTCACCCCGGACGACACGGACACGTCCGGGCTTATTGCCAGTGACCGTCCCTATGCAGCCTGGCTGCACCTTACTTTCACACT